>NZ_VFTA01000011.1:0-181042 GCF_007003935.1 Mesorhizobium sp. WSM4310 | reverse complement strand
GTCACATCCGCCCAGAAACCATCGACCACGACGCGGTGGGTTGGAGCCTCTTCCGGATAATGGTGGTCTGATCCCATTAGGAATTCGCCACCAGGGATTCGCACCATGTTTGGAAATGGCGGGCTGTGCCTAGGAACGGAACGAACATGCTCCAGATCCTCCGTAGACGGCACAGCCATCCCTGCATCATTCATGACTATAGTTCCATAGAAGCGAACTTTGATCCGGGCCGAACTAGTCTCCGAGTTGATTGAACATCGAGGATGGATCCGCTGCAATTGGCGGTGCACCGAAGGTCAGCTTGATCGCCTCCCCGATCAGCAGCGGCGGTGCCATTTGCTTGGCGATATCCACGATCTTCGCCTTCATTTTTTTGACGCTGTCCGGCTTCTTGTCGGCCAGGTTAGTAGTTTCGGACTTGTCGGCGGCTAGGTCGAACAGTTCGACGCGCTCCAACACGCCGGCCGACCATACAAGCTTCACATCGCCCTCACGGATTGCGCCGCCTGTCGGGTCGACATTGTAGACCATGTCGCTGCGGGGCGAGGGTTTGCCTTCGCTGATCGTCCCCCAGACATCCATGCCGTCGAGCGGCTTGTTCTTGGTTGGCTTCGCTCCGGCAAGCCCAGCAAGGGTCGGATAAATGTCCGAGACATGTATCAGGCCGTTCACGTCACCGGCCTTCACCTTGCCCGGCCAGTTCGCCAGAGCGCAGACACGGGTGCCACCCTCATAGAGCGTGCCCTTGCCGCTGCGATATGGCCCATTGTCGGCCGGAAGGCTGTTTCCGACCTTCGATTCGCCCGCAAACATTGCATCCCGCACGCCGCCATTGTCGCTCTGGAAGATGATGATTGTATTGTCGCGCATCTTCTTCTTCTCGAGCGCGGCAACAACCCGGCCGATCTCGTCGTCCATGACGGAGACCATGGCGGAATAGAGCCGCCGTTGCTCATCGGCGACATGAGCATATTTTTTGATGTACTCTTCGGGTGCCTGGTAGGGCGAATGCGGTGCGGTGAATGCCAGATACAGGAATAGTGGCGCCTTGCCGTCATGTTTTTCGATTACCTTGGCGGCTTCCGTGCCGAACAGGGTATTATCGAAGCCAGGCTCCTTCAGCGGCTTGTTGTTGCGGTACCAGTCCATCACGCCATGAGAAGCGTGCTTGAAATGATCGATTTCGCCGACCAGGGCGCCGTAGAACGAATCGAATCCGCGCTGGCGCGGCCAGTATTCAGTCTTTGCGTGACCAAGATGCCACTTGCCCACCATCGCGGTCTTGTATCCTGCGTCCTTGAGCATCTGGGGCAGGAGATACTCGTCGGTGGCAAGGCCGTAACTGCCACCTGACGGGATAACGCCCATCTGCAGCCCGTAGCGCAGTGGATAGCGGCCAGTCATCAGCGCCGCGCGGGTGGGCGTGCACATCGGCTGGGTATAGAATTGTTCCAGCCGCGCGCCTTCGGCGGCGAGCTTGTCGATGTTGGGCGTCTTGATATCCGAGCCGTGGAAGCCCACGTCCTTCCAGCCCTGATCGTCGGAGATGATGTAGACGATGTTGGGGGCCGCCGGCTGTGCCTCTGCCTGCTGAACGCCGGCGAGGCCAGCGAGCGCGCCCGAAAGGCCGATTGGTGCAACCAAGCGGGAAACGGCTACCGCCGTGCCGGCCATCAATGCGTCCCGGCGCGTGATTTTGTTGCTTGTACCGGCTTCCGCCGGAAAGTCTCGATCGCTGCTCATCTTAGCCCTCCCTTTTTTGTTGGCGCTAGCCAACTTTGGCTTAGGCCAACTGAAAATATGAGCCCTTCCTGCGCTCAGTGCCCAGCCACCCAAAGCGGCATGGCAACCGTTAGAAAAACCGAATCGCCCTCGAGACGATTTTTGGCGTCGAACTCGTGGAAATATTTGATCCGGGTCGAAACCGGCAGCTTGCCAACCTGAAAATTATAGCCCGCGGTGGCTCCGATCGCCGCCACCTCGCCTCTAAACCCGCCAAGCACCGGGGGTACTCCGGATCCGGTGTCGTCGGTCAACTGATTGTAATAGTAGCCAACCAAACCGACGTCGAAAGCTTTGCTGAAGTGTTGGTCGATTGTTCCCTCGAAGTGGAAGTCCGTGCCGTTCTTGTAGTGGGTCGCCGTATCCTCGCCATTGAAGGTGATGCCGGTTGCCGCCGAGAGTTCAAGGCCGGTGGCGGAGTTCAGCCACGTGCCCGATGCGTAAATGTCGGCGGCCCAGTGGTTGAACGACAGATTGGCGATGTCGCCCTCGTGGTATTCACCCACCGGGACGTTCACGCTCACTCCGGTCTGCCAGTGAAAATCGCCACTGTGCCAGCCGATGAAGCTTCCAAGCACGGGATCGCCCAGGGTCGTGATGCTGTCTGACACCGAAAACGGGCTCGGGAGAATTCTGCCCGTTATATCGGGTCCGCCGATCGGTACGGTCGCGGTGAATGCCAGATTGCCGCCCATAACCTGCCATGGAGAAACCCAAAGGGCGGTCGAGAGATTGATAAGGGCCTTCGCATGGACGTCCGCCACGAGCTTTCCGCCGAGGTCGAGATCGACGCTTGCATTGCCGGAATAGATATAAAAGTCGTTCTGGAAGTAGACGCCTGGCGGCGGGGTGAAGCCCGCCATGGGGCCGCGCGAGCCAAGGAGGTAGAAGCTTGCGCCACCTTCCGCCGCGTGAACGCCCGGAACCATTGCCAGGTTGGCGAGCGCCGTCACGGCAACCCCCAGCAAACCCTTGGCGCCGCACCTCATCGCAGCCTCGGCGAAGGTACTGGATACGCCGAGCACACTTATCCGGAATACGTCTTGTCTATTCATAGTCCCCGCCAGCCGTGAGTCGGCAATGTTGCGCCAATTGATTTCGCGCAGTTTCTTCATAAACTATATCTAATGTTACTGGCCCGCTATCCACTTTGCGCAAAGGAGCCATGTTTTGACAAAATGGCCGTCATTGCCTTCGTACAGAGACGTAGAGCTTGGCCCGGACGAGCCTGAAGGCGTAATCATCTGGTTGACTGCAGGCGCCTTCGGAAGCGACCAAACCAATCCGCCACGTGGTCTCGCCCAGCACGACCACCTCGGAACTGGCCGACCGCCCGCGGAGGGGTAAAGGCTTATCGTGCCATCACGATCAATCCGGGATGCGGTGGGCCATGCACCCCCAGTCTCCTCGGTCAGGTCCGAATGGACAACCTCCCGAAAGCTCACACCTATTTCAGCGTTACCAGCACGCGTGCGGCTGACTGCAGGTCTGCTGTTTCCAAGCCTTTCCCAAATCGCGCGAAGGTGTACCGGCCGATCACGTTCTGGATCGGCTGAACAAGGCCGGAGGAAACGAACCAGGTAGCGGAAAACTGGACAGTCCTCAAAGTTCGGCTGCGCTCGCCATCAATGCTTTTGGCTGGTTTGTCGAACGGCCGGGATTGCTGCCGCCGTTCCCAGGGATTGAGGCGGGCTGGCCACCAGACTTGGTGGAAGTGGTCGACATCACGCTTGCGCAATCCCCGCCGAAAGGGTTCTGCTTGCGCCCGTCAGATTCGGGTGAGAGCGCTATGGATACGATCACGATCAAGGCCAGGGGTATTTCGGTTTCGCTCGACCTCACCGTCGGCCACATCGCCGACATGACCGTCGAGAGCGGCGGGCGCCGGCTGAAGCCGCTGCACCGCGCGCCCTGGGTCGACGCAGGCGAGACGCTGCCGAAGGACCTGCCGCAAGGCACGGTCCGGCTGTCCGGCGACTTCCTCTGCGCGCCGTTTTCGCGCAGCGATGTCGAGGAAGCGCCGCTGCATGGCTGGACGGCCAACAGTGCCTGGGATGTCACCGAGAGCAGTGCCACGGAGAGCGGCTGGCGAGCGGTCTTCCGGCTGCGGCACAAGGTCATGGGAGCCAGCGTCGACAAGATTCTTACGCTCATCGACGGCCATCCGTTCCTCTATCAGGAACATGTGTTTTCCGGCGGCTCCGGCGCGATTTCCGTCGCCCATCACCCGATGACGGTGATGAAAGGCGGCGGCAGGCTGGCCTTTTCGCCGAAGCGCTTTGCCGCGACGCTGGCCGATCCGCTGGAGCCCGATCCCGCGCGCGGCCGCTTCATGCTGGCCTATCCGGCGCGCTCGGCCGACCTCGCCCAGTTTCCCGCCGCCGGCGGCGGCTCGGCCGACCTGACGCAATACCGCATGGAGGACCGGCGTGAGGATTTCGTCACCCTGGTCGAGGCCGACCATGGCGGTCCGGGCTGGACGGCGCTGGCACGCCAGGCCGAGGACGATCTGGTGCTGGTGCTGAAGAACCCCGCGGAGCTGCCCGTTACCATGCTGTGGCTGAGCAATGGCGGGCGCGACTACGCGCCGTGGAGCGGCCGGCATCTCGGGGTGCTCGGCATAGAGGACGGCCGCTCGGCGATAGGCCATGCCGCCTCGATCGGCGACAATTGGCTGAAGCGCGAAGGCGTGGCGACCGCCTTTGTGCTCGGCCAAGGCCGCGGCTTTTCGTTCCGCCATGTCATCGGCGCCCTGTCCCCGTCCGGCGGCACCCCGCCGCGAGAGATCACCACGGCCGACGGCCGGATGCGGCTCGCGGCGGGCGGATCGACCAGGGAAGTGGCATTCGACAGCGCGTTCCTGCGCATCGGCCAGCCCGCGGCCGCCTGAGGCGAGGTTTGCGCGAGCGCGGGGTTTGAAATTTCCGCCGACTGCCGCCAAAATGCAGCGTAATGTTTCGCCGATCATCCAGGCAAAGTGAGGCTCCCATGTCCGAAATCGCCCACCTCGCCGCCACCATCTTCAAGCGCGCCGGCAAGGCAAAGCGCTTCATCGTCGCCATCGCCGGACCGCCAGGCTCCGGCAAGTCCACGCTGTCGGCCGGCCTGCATGACCTTTTGCCGGAAGGGGCGGTGGAGGTCGTACCGATGGACGGCTTCCACTATGACGACATCGTGCTCAACGCGCGCGGCCTGCGGGCGCGCAAGGGCGCACCGGAGACCTTCGACTTCGCCGGCTTCGAGACCCTGCTGAAGCGCATCCGGGCCGGTGAACCCGACATCGCCATTCCGGTCTTCGACCGCAGCATGGAATTGTCGCGCGCCGCCGCGGCGATCGTCGGCACCGAGACCAAGTTCATCCTGGTCGAAGGCAATTACCTGCTGCTCGACGAGGAGCCATGGTCACGGCTGGCGCCGCTGTTCGATTTCTCGATCTTCGTCGACGTGCCGCGCAATGAGCTCGAGCGCCGCCTGATGGAGCGCTGGCACGGCCATGGCCGTTCGGACGAGGAGGCGCGCGCCTGGATCGCCTCCAACGATCTGCCCAACATCGAACGTGTGCTGGCCCGGCGCCGGGCCGCCGACCTGATCATTGGTTAACACGCTTAATTTTCCGTATTTTGGGGCGGGAACCTTAAGAGTTTCGCGCCGTTATGCCTCAGAACCCGTTTGTCCGGCGTAAGGGATTTTCCAATGGCAACCAAGGCAAAAAAACCAGCCAAGACGAGGCCCGCGAAGGCAACTCAAGCGAAAGCCGGTGCTGGTCCGGCGATTGCTGAACGCTCGAAAGACGGCAAGGCTGCTTTCGGCAAGGCCGCGCCCCGAAAGGTCGTACCGGCCGCCAAGACCGCCAGCCCGCGCAAATCGGCGCCGGCCAAAGCCGGTGCCGTTCGAACGGCAGCGAATGTCGCCGCAGGCGCCGTCGTCGCAACCGCGCGCGGCGCCGTCTCGCTGGCGGCCTCCGTTATCGGCAAGGGTGGCTCGAAGGCCAAGGCGAAATAAGCAGGCTGCTTCGTCCGGCCGAGCATCTTTGGCAAAGGGCCTCGCCTTACGGCGACAGGCCGTTCTAGCCCTTTGTCGGAATGGTCAGGCCCTTCTGGACCGCCGGCCGCGCCAGGCCGCGCTCCAGCCATGCCGCCACATTGGCGAAATCATCGAAACCGACGAGGTCGCGTGCTTCATAGAAGCCGATCAAATTGCGCACCCAGCCGAGCAGCGAGATGTCGGCGATGGTGTAGTCGTTGCCCATGATCCATTTGCTGCCTTTCAGCCTGCCATCGAGCACGCCGAGCAGCCGCCGCGATTCGTCGCGGTAGCGTTCCAGCGGGCGCTTGTCGGCGATCTCGCGGCCGGCGAATTTGTGGAAGAAGCCGACCTGGCCGAACATCGGCCCGACGGAAGCCATCTGGAAGAAGACCCACTGGATCGTCTCGTAGCGCCGCGCTGCGTCCGCCGGGACGAGCAGGCCGGTCTTGTCCGCGAGATAGAGCAGGATGGCGCCGGATTCGAAAAGGCCGATCGGCTTGCCGTCCGGGCCGTTGGGATCGATGATCGCCGGGATCTTGCCATTGGGGTTGAGCGACAGGAATTCCGGCGTCCAGCTTTCGTCCTTGCTGATGTTGACCAGATGCGGCTCATAGGGCAGGCCGAGCTCTTCCAGCGCGATCGATATTTTCACGCCGTTCGGCGTCGTTGCGGAATAGAGCTGGATCTGGTCGGGATGTTTGGCCGGCCAACGGCTGGTGATCGGAAAGGCGGACAGGTCGGCCATCGAAAAACTCCTGAGCGGGGGGATTTGCGCCACGGGGCGCGGTGTTGGCGGGTGGCCAAGAATTAGGCGCACGGCCGGGCAGGATCAATATGCCGGCGACAGTTTCGCCATGCACGGACAGAAAACCGAATCCACCGCGGCGGATCGCCGAGCGCGCGTAAGATCGCGCGGAGGCAGGTGGTCACCGCCCCGGGGGGCGGTAGTTACCGCCGGGATCAGATGGCCTTGAATGCCAGCACCGCGTTGGTGCCGCCGAAAGCAAAACCGTTGCTGATCGCGGCGCGCACCTTGCGCTCGCGCGCGACATTGGGCGTCACGTCGAGATCGCAATCGGGATCGGGTTCGCGGTAATTCGCGGTCGGCGGCACCACGCCTTCGCGGATCGCCATGACGCAGGCGATCATTTCCAGCCCGCCCGAAGCGCCCAGGCAATGGGCGTGCATCGACTTGGTCGAGGAGACCGACAGCGAGCGCGCGTGCTCGCCGAAGACGCGCTTGATCGCGTTGGTCTCGATCTGGTCGTTGGCCTTGGTGCCGGTGCCGTGCGCGTTGAGATAATCGATGTCTTCGGGATTGAGCCCTGCATCGGCGAGACAGAAGCGCATCGCCGCTTCCGGTCCCTCGATGGTCGGGGCGACGATGTCGGAGGCATCGGCCGAAAGGCCGGCGCCGGCGATTTCGGCGAGGATGGTGGCGCCACGCGCCATGGCGTGATCGTAGCTTTCCAGAACCGCCATGCCGGCGCCTTCGCCCAGCACCAGGCCCTGGCGGTCGGCCGAGAACGGCCGGCAGGTGTCGGGCGACAGCACGCGCAATGCCTCCCAACCCTTGAGGACGCCCCAGACCAGCGGCGCTTCGGTGCCGCCGGCGACCATGACGTCGGCGCGGCCGAGCCTGATCTGGTCGACCGCCGAGGCGATGGCGTGGTTGGCCGACGAGCAGGCCGACGTGACGCCGAAGACCGGTCCGCGCAGGCCAAGGTGCATGCTGACCTGGCCGGAGGCCGCGCCCGGCATGACCCTGGGCACGGTGAAGATGCCGGCGCGATTCTTGCCCTCGATCAGAATGGCGCGATAGTTCTCCTCGACGGTCTCGAAGCCGCATACGCCGACGCCGACAATGGTTCCCATGCGATAGGTGTTGTCGGCATGCGGGGCCAGGCCGGACTGGTGCATGGCCTCCTTCGCAGCGATAACCGCCAGCAGGCTGAACCGGTCCATCGACACCAGCTGCTTGCGCTCGATGCCGTGATCGGGCAGCGCCTTGATCTCGCAGCCGGTCTTGACCTTCAGGTCATGCAGGAAGGGATTGTCGATCGGGCCGATGGCCGAACGGCCGGCCCGCATTTCAGCCCAGATCGACTGCGCATCGACGCCTAGGCCGCACAGCCCGCCAATGCCGGTAATGACGACGCGTTTCAGCATTCGGTCAGGCTTTTTTCGCGATTAGCGCGCGAACGGCCTCGACCATGTCGCCAACATTCTTCAGATTGCTCCAGGCATCGACCGTGTTCATCTCGATCTCGATGCCATACTGCTCCTCGAGGTCGAAGATGATCTCCGTCAGCTCCAGCGAATGGATGCCGAGCGACGTCAATTCGGTGCTGGTGGTGATTTCTTCACCGCCCGGCTCGGCATGGGCCTTGATATTTTCGATGATGTCCGTTGCCAGCTGGTCAGCCATTCGGTTTCTTCCCCACTTTGTCGTTTCTCGACGCCAACTGAACAGCGCCTTCTGTCCTCGATATCAGGCCGCGATCGTCGCCTTCTACCCCCGCCAAGCATCGCCTGACCGTATCGAGGTGGCTCCCTCTATAGAAACGGAAACGCCATCAAGCAACAAGCTATATATCGACAAAACCGCCGCAGTGCTTAACCTGACGGCGTGGATACGATCGAATATACGAAGTTTTCGGCCTCTTTGGCCCAGCGCGCCGCGGGTCTGGCGCAGCTGGGTTGCGCCAGCGCCGGCGACCGCACGCGCCTGCGGCGCCTCTATCAGGACGGTTCCGCCAAGATAAGGCTGCCGGCCGTTTCGGCCGACCCGCTGGAGGCGGTGCTGATCAACACCGGCGGCGGACTGACCGGCGGCGACCGCATCGGCTGGGATGTGGATGTCGGCGCCAATGCCTCGGCGTCGATAACGACCCAGGCCTGCGAAAAGGTCTACCGCGCCGCATCCGACCAAGCAGAGGTGCGGGTCAAGCTGACGGTCGGCGAGAACGCCCGCATCGCCTGGCTGCCGCAGGAGACCATCGTCTTCGACCGGGCGGCCTTTGCCCGCACATTGGACGTCGAACTCGCCGGGGGGGCCGAGGCGCTGGTGCTGGAAGCCACCGTCTTCGGCCGCCTGGCCATGGGCGAAAGCGCCGCGCAAGGCACTTTCCGTGACCGTTGGCGCGTTCGCCAGGATGGTTTGCTCATCCATGCCGAGGATTTCCGCATCGGACCCGATATCACTGGTGCCCTGGCACGTCCGGCGGCCACCGGCGGCGCGATCGCCGTGGCGACGCTGCTGCTGGTGTCGCCGCGAGCCGAGGCCTTTCTCGGCCCGGTCCGTGAGATCATCGGCGACCAGGGCGGCGCCAGCGCCTGGGGGGTGCAGGCATCTGGCAAGCTTCTTGCGAGGCTTTACGCCGGGGACGGCTACCAACTGCGCCAGCGGCTGGTTCCGCTCGTCGGATTGCTCAATGGGAGGGCGGGACTGCCCAAATTATGGTCACTGTGATTCTGGAAAACGCATGAACCTGACGCCGAGGGAAAAAGACAAGCTGCTGATCGCCATGGCGGCGATCGTGGCACGCAAGCGGCTGGAGCGCGGCGTCAAGCTGAACCATCCGGAAGCGATAGCGCTGATCACCGATTTCGTCGTCGAAGGCGCACGCGACGGCCGCCCGGTGGCCGAACTGATGGAGGCCGGCGCCCATGTCGTCACCCGCACGCAGGTGATGGAAGGGATCGCTGAGATGATCCATGACGTGCAGGTGGAAGCGACTTTCCCCGACGGCACCAAGCTGGTGACCGTGCACGAACCCATCAGGTGAGGAGACCGAGATGCTCGATTTGCGCCCAAACTGCGAGTGCTGCGACAAGGACCTGCCGCCGGAGGCGACTGATGCGCTGATCTGCACCTTCGAATGCACCTTCTGCGCCGATTGCGTGGAAAACGTGCTGGGCGGCGTCTGCCCCAATTGCGGCGGCAATTTTTCGGCCCGGCCGATCCGCCCGGCAGCGAAGCTGGAAAAATACCCTGCGTCGACCAAGCGCGTCCTCAAGGCCGAGGGCTGCGGCCCGCGCAAGGCAGCGTGACTGCTGAATCGCAAACGAAAGGCAAGTAGAATGATCCGTGCCAAACGCCTGTGCCTCGCGGCGATCCTGCTCATGGCCGCCGCCATGCCGGCCTATGCCCATGTCGGCATCGGCCCCCCCTCCTCCTTCACGGCCGGCTTCATGCATCCCTTGTCCGGCCTCGATCATGTGACCGTGATGATCGCCGTCGGCCTGTGGGCGGCCATCAAGGGTGGCAGGGCCATCTGGGCGTGGCCGGCGGCCTTTGTCGGCGTGATGCTTGCCGGCGCGGCGCTCGGCATGGCGCATGTGCCGGTGCCCTTCGTCGAGCCGGGCATACTGGCCTCCGTCGTGGCGCTCGGCCTGCTGGTGGCGCTGGCGGTCGATCTGCCCGTCTCGGCCGGCGTCGCCATTATCGGCCTGTTCGCGCTGTTCCACGGCCACGCCCACGGCACCGAAGTCCCGGAAAATGCCGGCGGGCTCGAATATACGGCCGGCTTTGCCGTCGCCACGGTGCTGCTCCATGCCGTTGGCATCGCCGCCGGAATGAGCCTTGGCATGAGGTTCCGTGGTCTGGCTCGTGCCGCGGGAGCGGCTTGGGCTACGATCGGTCTTGGTCTTGCCTTCGGCCTCGTGTGACATCAGATGATCCCCGGCGAAATCATCCCCGTCCCAGGCGACATCGAGCTCAACAAGGGCCTGCCGACCGTCACCCTGAAAGTCGCCAACAGCGGCGACCGGCCGATCCAGGTCGGCAGCCACTACCATTTCTTCGAAACCAATGAGGGGCTGAAATTCGACCGTGAACGGGCGCGCGGCATGCGCCTCGACATCGCCGCCGGAACCGCCATGCGCTTCGAGCCGGGACAGGAACGCGACGTCACGCTGGTACCGCTCGGCGGCAAGCGCGAGGTCTTTGGATTCCAGCAGAAGGTGATGGGCAAGCTGTGAGTTCTGTGGCGTCTCGCGCTTGGCCTTCGAAGACCGCGAACGGCGTTTGGGCAAGCCTGAAAGCAAATCGTGCTTTCGGCTCAGTCCGACGGCTTGGCGGCCGCATAGATGACGATCTTTCCCGGATCGTCGAACGCGACGGCAAGAACGTCCTGCGCAGCCAAGCGCCGCGAATCGATTGCATTGAAGAGCAGGGCGTTCGCCTCGATCTCCTTGCGCAATTCGGCGACATCATCCTTGTGCTGCCGCACCTTGTTCTCGATGACCGGCGGCGGGCCGCCTTCGCTGCGCGCCGCGTCGGTCAGGAACACGATATCGACCTTGTCGAGCTTGGAGGTCTTGCGCACCGTGCCGATGTTTTCGCGCGTGCGGTCGATCGCCGAACTGACTTTTCCGATTTCTGCCGTTGTCTTGGCCTGTTCCTCGTTGACCTGCGAGCCGACGATCCGGTCGACGGTCTCCGGGCTTTCGCGGCCCTGCGCATTCAGCGCGGCCTGGGGAAGGCTCGCTGCCAGAAACGCGGCCGCCGCAATGGCATGCGGCCATCGGGCATCGGGCGAGGTGGTGGAGGTCATCGTTCGCTTTCGCAATCTGTTTCAACAATCAGGAAGCGAAACGACTCCAGCCTTGCCATGGTTCCCCTCGCAATACGGCCGGCGGACCGGGTACCGGCCCGCCGCGCCGTGTCGTCAGCTGGCCTTCTTGGTGATCAGGGTCAGTGCGCCGTTTGGTTCCATGCTGGCAGCGACCACCTGCGCCGAGGTAATTCCCTTGGCCTGGAGGGCGGACTTCACCTTGGGGGTGGCGTCGATCGAGCTGCGCAATTTCTGCAGGCCGGCCTCACCGCGCTGGGCGATCACCTGATTGACCTGCGTCTGGGTGTCCTTCGGCAGCTCGGTGATGTCGACAATGTTGACGCTCTGGATCGCCGGCGCGGCCTGCTGACCGCCGGGGGCGGGAGTCGTCGCCTTGGGGGCAGGCGTGGCCGGAGCGGGCTGCTGCTGGGCACTGGCGGCACCGGCCAGCATCAGACTGGCGGCGGCTGCAAGAATTATCGTTTTGCGCATGGATTTTCCTTCCATCGATTTGGCAAACGGTCGTTTTGGGGTGACCTGCCAACCTCAACCGCCAAATGGGATCAGAAGGTGTCACTCAGCGGGTCATTGCGTGACCATTGGATGGCGACAATGTGCAGCCCAGCCTCAACCACACCGCATTTCGGGAGCAATCGCTGATGGCCAGAATCTCGCGTGCCGCCTACGCCCAGATGTATGGGCCGACTGTCGGCGACAAGGTCAGGCTGGCCGACACCGAACTCTTCATCGAGGTCGAAAAGGACCTCACCATTCACGGTGAGGAAGTAAAATTCGGCGGCGGCAAGGTGATCCGCGACGGCATGGGCCAGAGCCAGGTATCCCGCGCCCAGGGCGCGGTCGACACCGTCATCACCAACGCCTTGGTGATCGACGCCAGCGCCGGCATCTTCAAGGCCGATATCGGCCTCAGGGACGGCCGCATTGCGGCGATCGGCAAGGCCGGCAATCCAGACACGCAAGATGGCGTCACCATCATCATCGGCCCCGGCACCGAAATCATCGCCGGCGAGGGCAAGATCCTCACCGCCGGCGGCTTCGACGCGCATATCCACTTCATCTGCCCGCAGCAGATCGAGGAAGCGCTGATGAGCGGCATCACCACAATGCTCGGCGGCGGCACCGGGCCGGCGCATGGCACGCTCGCCACCACCTGCACGCCGGGGCCATGGCACATGGCCCGCATGATCCAGTCCTTCGACGCCTTCCCGATGAATATCGGCCTGTCGGGCAAGGGCAACGCCTCGCTGCCGGCGGCGCTGGAGGAAATGGTGCTGGGCGGCGCCTGCTCGCTGAAGCTGCATGAGGACTGGGGCACGACGCCGGCAGCGATCGATTGCTGCCTGTCGGTGGCTGACGATTACGACGTGCAGGTGATGATCCACACCGACACGCTGAACGAATCCGGCTTCGTCGAAAACACGGTGGCGGCGATCAAGGGCCGCACCATCCACGCCTTCCACACCGAGGGCGCGGGCGGCGGCCATGCGCCCGACATCATCAAGGTCTGCGGCTTGCCCAATGTGATCCCGTCCTCGACCAATCCGACAAGGCCCTACACGGTCAACACGCTGGCCGAGCATCTCGACATGCTGATGGTCTGCCATCATCTGTCGCCGTCGATTCCCGAGGATATCGCCTTTGCCGAAAGCCGCATCCGCAAGGAGACGATCGCCGCCGAGGATATCCTGCACGACATTGGCGCCTTCTCGATCATCTCGTCGGACAGCCAGGCCATGGGCCGCGTCGGCGAGGTGGCGATCCGCACCTGGCAGACCGCCGACAAGATGAAGCGCCAGCGCGGCTCGCTGCCGCAGGAGACCGGCGACAACGACAATTTCCGCGTCCGCCGCTACATCGCCAAATACACCATCAATCCGGCCATCGCGCATGGGCTGTCGAAAGACATCGGCTCGATCGCCGTCGGCAAGCGTGCCGACCTGGTGCTGTGGAACCCGGCCTTCTTCGGTGTGAAGCCGGAGATGGTGCTGATCGGCGGCATGATCGCCGCCGCCCCGATGGGCGACCCCAACGCCTCGATCCCGACCCCGCAGCCGATGCACTACCGGCCGATGTTCGGCGCCTATGGCAAGGCCAGGACCAACTCGTCGGTGACCTTCGTTTCCAAGGCGGCACTCGAGTCGGGGCTGCATGGCCGGCTTGGCGTCGAAAAACAGTTCGTCGCCGTGGAAAACACCCGTGGCGGCATCGGCAAGCATTCCATGGTGCTCAACGACGCCACGCCGCATGTCGAAGTCGATCCGGAAACCTACGAAGTGCGCGCCGATGGCGAGTTGCTGACCTGCGAGCCGGCGACGGTGCTGCCGATGGCGCAGCGGTATTTTCTGTTCTGAGGTCGGCCGGCCAAATTCCGTTGCGGCTGGTAGGCATAGGCCGCAATATGCGGTCTAGCAGAAACGCATCGTGATCAGGCATGGCCACCGAAATCGCCTCTCCCCACGACATCTTCCCGCATATCCGCATCGTCATGGGCATGGTGATCGGGCTTGGTGTCGCCCGCCTGCTGTCGGGGGTGGCGCGCATCGTCCAGCATCCCGGCCAATACCGGCTCTATCCCGTGCATCTGGCCTGGGTCGCCTCGGTGCTTCTGATGCTGGTGCATTTCTGGTGGTGGGAGTTCGGGCTCTACGCCATCGAGACCTGGACCTTCGGCAAATACCTGTTCATCATCTTCTACGCGATCACGCTGTTCCTGCTGTGTGCGCTGCTGTTTCCCGATTCGATGCTGGACTACACCAGCTACGAGGATTTCTTCTATTCGCGCCGAGGCTGGTTCTTCGGCTTGCTGGCGGCGACCTATCTGCTCGATGTGGTCGATACGCTGCTGAAAGGGCCTGAGCATTTTGCCCGCTTCGGCAACGAATATCTGTTCCGCACGCCGGTCTTCGTCGCATTGTGCATCGCGGCGATCCTGGTGCGCGACCGCCGCTTCCACATCGCCTTCGTCGCGGCAGCGCTGATCTACCAGATATCGTTCATCCTGCGGCTCTTCGACACGATCGTATGACTGTAGCGGATGGTCTAGAGTCCAGGAAAAGACAGGATCCCAGCATGTACAAGGCCGTCGGATCACGCGGATCCCGGGTCAGCCGCGTTCTCTGGATGCTCGAGGAGCTCGGGCAGCCCTATGAATTCGTCGAAGTCAGACTGCGCTCGCCGGAAGCCTATGCGCTCAACCCATCGGGCAAGGTGCCGGTCCTCATCGACGGCGAGCTGACGGTGACGGATTCGGCGGCGATCTGCGTCTATCTCGCCGACAAGCACGCTGACAAAGGCATGGGCGCCAGCCCCGGAGTCGCCGGCCGTGCCGAGATGGATTCCTGGATGCATTTTGCCCAGAGCGAGTTCGAGGCGCCGCTGTGGAACAAATTGCGCCACCGCTTCCTGCTGCCGAAGGAGGTACGCGTCGATGTCGGCCCGGCGGCGGCGTACGATTTCGCCTCGGAAGCCAAGGCACTGGACCGCCGGCTCGGCGACAAGCCGTTTGCGCTGGGCGACCGGTTTTCCGCCGTCGACGTGCTGCTCGGCGACATGGGCAACTGGGCGCGCGCCGGAAAATTCCCGATCGAGTCCGACCGCGTCAACGCCTATTTCGACCGGGTGCTTTCGCGCCCAGCCCGCGCACGGGCACAGGCCAACGGAGGCTCCATGAAATGAAGCTCAACCTCAACACCGACTTCACCAAATTCCCGCGCGCTGTCTCGGTGCTGGCCGCGGGCGAGGCGGGCGCGGCGCCGGCGTTTGCCAAGGCTGTGCTTGCGCATGACGAGCGGCATCTGCGCCGCCGCGCCATCGAACTGTCCGACGGCAGCAAGGTGCTGGTCGACCTGCCCGAACCCGTCGCCCTGAACGATGGCGACCGGCTGGTGCTGGAGGATGGCCGCCATGTCGAGATCATCGCGGCGCCGGAAGAGGTCTACGACATCCGCGCCCGCGACGGCGTGCATCTGACCGAGTTGGCCTGGCATATCGGCAACCGTCACCTCGCGGCAGGCATCGAGGCGGATCGCATCGTCATCCTGCGCGACCATGTCATCAAGGCAATGCTGGAAGGGCTCGGCGCCACGGTGCGCGAGGTCTCCGAACCGTTCAAGCCGGTGCGCGGCGCTTATTCCGGCGGGCATGATCACGGGCACGCGCATGCGCACAGCCATGCGGAGGCCCATTCGCACGCGCATAGCCATTCCCACGACGACCATCATCACCACGACCATGACTGACCAGCCTTCGAGCATCGCCCTGCTGCGGCTGATGGCGTGGCTGTCGCCGGCCTTTCCGGTTGGCGGCTTTGCCTACAGCCACGGTCTCGAACGGGCGGTGCACGACGGGCTGGTTGCCGATGCCGGGAGCCTGGGCGACTGGCTGGAAACGCTGGTCGAGATGGGCTCGGGCTGGAACGATGCCGTGCTGTTTTCCGAGAGCTGGCGCCGCGCCCGCAACGCGGGCGATCTTGACGAAGTGGCCGCATTGGCCGAGGCGCTCGCCGGTTCGCGGGAACGCCATACCGAGACCATGCTGCAAGGCGCGGCCTTCCTCAAAGCGGCCGCCGCCTGGCCCAATCCGGTGCTGGCGCGCCTGCCCGCCGAATGCGCCTACTGCATCGCCATCGGCGCCATTGCCGGCGGCAATGGCATTGCACTGCAGGACGCGCTGTCCGCCTTCCTGCAGGCCTTCTTCTCCAACCTCGTCCAGGCGGCGATCAGGCTCGGTGTCGTCGGCCAGAGCGAAGCCACCACGCTGCTGGCCGGCTTCGAGCCGTTGGCGCTCTCGACCGCCGACCGCGCGTCCGGTTCGACATTGGACGATCTCGGCGGCTGCGCCTTCGTCGCCGATATCATGGCGATGCGGCACGAAACCCAGTATTCGCGGCTGTTCCGTTCATGATCGTCCTCGCCTTCGCGCTTTCATTCGTCCTGCTGCTGATCACGGCACTGCACGTCTATTGGGGCATTGGCGGCATCTGGCCGGGCAGGGATGCGGCCTCCTGCGCCCGCGCGGTCGTCGGCTTTCGCGGCGTCGAGGAAATGCCGACGCCCTTCGCCAGTTTCGCCGTTGCCGCCTGTCTCGGCCTGGCGACGCTCTGGCCGCTGGCGCTCATCGGCTTCTTTGCCTCGCCTTTCCCGAGGGAGGGCCTTGCCGCCACCTCGCTGCTCATCGGGCTGGTGTTCCTGGGACGCGGCATTGCCGGCTTCACGCCGTGGTGGCGGCGCCTGGCGCCCAAACAGCCTTTCGCGCGGCTCGATGTGCGTTACTATTCGCCGCTGTGCCTGTTGATCGGGCTCGGCTTCGCAATCCTTGTCATCATGGAGTTCCCGACATGACCCAAGCCAACGGTCCCCTTCGCATCGGTATTGGCGGCCCTGTCGGCTCCGGCAAGACGACGCTCACCGAAAAACTCTGCAAGGCGCTGCGCGACGAGTTCTCCATCGCCGTCGTCACCAACGACATCTACACCAGGGAAGACGCCATGATGCTGGCCCGGCTGCAGGCGCTGCCGGAAGACCGCATCGTCGGCGTCGAGACCGGCGGTTGCCCGCACACCGCCATTCGCGAGGACGCCTCGATCAATCTGCAGGCGATCGCCGAGCTCAACCGGAAATTCCCCGATCTCGACATCATCTTCATCGAATCGGGCGGCGACAATCTTGCCGCCACCTTCTCGCCGGATCTCGCGGATTTGACGCTCTATGTCATCTCGGTCTGCCAGGGTGAGGAAATCCCAAGGAAAGGCGGACCGGCGATCACCCGTTCCGATTTCCTGATCATCAACAAGAGCGATCTGGCGCCCTATGTGAACGTCAACCTCGACGTGATGGAGAGCGACGCCGCCCGCATGCGCGGCAAGCGGCCGTTCGGCTTTACCGATCTGTCGCGCGGCAAAGGCTTGCGGGAGGTCATCGATTTCATCGTCGAGCATGGCGGGCTGAGGGTTGGCACCGCCACCAGCACGGCGGCCTGACAGGCATCAGCTCCCCTGCACCAACCGAAACCCGTTGCGGGCAGCAGTCGGTCGCGGCATTCTCGCCAAAACCGGAGGATTTCGATGAGCATCGCCCGCCTGCAGAAGGAAACGCTGACCAACCTGCCCTTCTACGAAGAGCGCGTCGATCTCGCCTGTGCCTTTCGCTGGACGGCGCGGCTCAACATGCACGAGGCGGTGGCCAACCATTTCTCGCTGGCGGTCAATGAAAACGGCACGCAGTTCCTGATGAACCCCAACCAGGTGCATTTCTCGCGCATCAAGGCGAGCGACCTGTTGTTGATCGACGCCAACGATCCGAACACGCTGTCGGGCCCCAATGCGCCCGACCCGACGGCCTGGGGCCTGCACGGCGCCATCCATCGCAACGTGCCGCACGCGCGCTGCGTCATGCATGTGCATTCGATCCATGCCACGGTGCTGGCCTCGCTGGCCGATTCGACATTGCCGCCGATCGACCAGAATTCGGCGATGTTCTTCAACCGCCATGTCGTCGACGCGCATTATGGCGGGCTGGCTTTCGAAGAAGAGGGCGAGCGTTGCTCGCAGCTTCTCACGGACCCCAAGGTCAAGGTCATGGTGATGGGCAATCACGGCGTGCTGGTGATCGGCGACACCGTCGCCGATGCCTTCAACCGCATGTTCTATTTCGAGCGCGCTGCCGAGACCTATATCAAGGCGCTGTGGACCGGCCGGCCGCTGCGCACGCTGTCCGACGCCATTGCCGAGAAGACGGCGAGCGAAATGGATGATTATCCGGGCCAGGCCGAGCGCCATCTCGCCGAGTTGAAGGCCATCCTCGACGAGGAAGAGCCGGTCTACCGGAACTAGAGCCCGAGCTGAGCCCGCAATTCCTCGGCGCTGTTGATGACGACGGCGCCAGGCGGTCCTCCCATCGGCTTTTCCGGCCAGAAGATCGTCTTCATGCCCGCCGCCAGTCCCGCCATGGCGCCGGGCCAGCTGTCGTCGACCGCCACGGCGTGCGCGGGATCGACATCGGCCAGGTACGCGGCGCGCAGGAACGGTTCGGCGTGCGGCTTGCCATCACGCACATCGTTGCGGCTGATCGTTTTCATGCCTGGATAGAAGAGGCCGACCATGCGCAGATTGGCGTCGACGATCATCCGGTCCGAATTCGAGACCACCGCTTGCTGCACGCCAAGCGCGCGCAATTCATTGAAGACTTCTATGGCGCCAGGTCGCGGTTTCAGCCCCTCCACCAGCGGCAGATAGTGCTCGTATTTGTGCATGATCCAGTCGTCGAAGGGAAGATCGAGGCCGAACTCGTCGCGCATCATTTCGTAGACCGGCCAGGCGGCAACGCCGAGCACCCGCTCATGAAGGTCGGCGGGCGGCTTGAGGCCAGCATTGCGCATTGCCGCCACAAGGGCTGCCTCGTGCAGCGGCTCGCTGTCGACCAGCGTGCCGTCCATGTCCCAGAAAACCGCCTTCGGTGTCATGCAGCGCTCCTTTTGCGATCCCCTTAAAGGGTTTGCGCCGGGAGATAAACCGTCGCGATCACAGAAGGCGACTGCCGCCGGAAGCGAAGCCACCCTGCTTTGCGCGTCGCGATGGTGTAAGCGAGAAAATCCCGGCCGTGCGCGCCAAACAATTGCCCTTCAGATTGACAATTGCGCAAAAAGCCGTTCCCTGCGAAACTGGGAGCGGACCGCTCCTGTGAGCAGCGGTTTGCGGAGGCAGGACGTGAATACCCGGCAGGATGGCGGCAGCAACAGGCTGGACGACGCGGCGCGCGCCGGCTGGCTTTACTATGTCGCCGGCAACACACAGGACCAGATCGCCGCCACGCTCGGCATCTCGCGGCAGACGGCGCAGCGGCTGGTGTCGCTCGCGGTGTCGGAAGGCCTGATCAAAGTCCGCGTCGATCATCCGATCGCCAACTGCCTGGACCTTGCCGCCCGGCTGAAATCGCGCTTCGCGCTCGACCTGGTCGAAGTGGTGCCGAGTGATCCCAATTCATCCTCCACCACCATCGGCATCGCCGAGGCGGCGGCGGCCGAGATCGAGCGGCGGCTGCGCTCTCCGACGCCGATCGTCATGGGCATCGGCACAGGGCGCACGCTGAAGGCGGCGATCGAGCAATTGCCGCCGATGGAATGCCCGCAGCACAAGGTGGTGTCCTTGACCGGCAACATTTCGCCTGACGGTTCGGCCGCCTTCTACAACGTCATCTTCACCATGGCCGACCGGGTCAAGGCGCGCTCCTTCCCGATGCCGCTGCCGGTCATCGCCTCCTCGCCGCAGGAGCGCGAGATGCTGCTCAACCAGCCGATGATCCAGCCGACGCTGGCGCTTGCGGCGGAAGCCGATGTCACCTTCATCGGCATCGGCGACCTCGGGCCGAAGGCGCCTCTCTACGAGGACGGCTTCATTTCCGAAAGCGAGTTGAAGGCCTTGCAGAAGGCTGGCGGCATCGCCGAGATCGTCGGCTGGGTGTTCGACAGGGAAGGCCGCATGATCGAAGGCATCACCAACGACCGGGTGTCGTCGGCGTCGCTGCCGTCGCGCGAGAAATCGCTGGTCATCGCGCTGGCCATGGGCGAGCGCAAGCTGCCGGGCATCCTGGCGGCCGTGAATCGCCGGCTGGTCAACGGACTCATCACCGACGAACGGACGGCGACGGCTTTGCTGGCCAGCATCTGATCGGGAAGCGCTGCCGCCTCCCGGATGCGGCCGCGGCGACCCTCTGGCGATAAAGCCAGTAAGTCTATCTGTGCCGGCCGAAAGGGTCGTTGCCATCGAGGAAACCTAGGTCGCGCTGCAGATGCGGCGACAGGTCCCTGATATCGAGATGCGCCTTTTTTCTGATCGCGAACCAGCCGAATCCGTCCGCAAGCCACGAAATCCAGCGGTGATCGGGAGCGGGAGTGCATTTTTGCTGCGCCATGGTCATGATCGTCAACCTTCGCTATCCTGGACCCGAATGACGGGTTGACAGTAAATGTCGGTCTTGCGAGCCGGCTTTGCCAATCGAACGTCGATAAGGACCCATAAGGAGCCTTTATGCCGGATCTGAGCTCACCGCAGGTTTCGCAACTGCCGCCGCTTCAGGCGATCCGGGTGTTCGAAGCGGTGGCGCGGCAGCTTTCCTTCACCAAGGCCGCCGTGGAACTCGCCATGACACAGGCCGCCGTCAGCTATCAGATCAAGGTGCTGGAAGAGCGCGTCGGGGCGCCGCTGTTCCTGCGCCGTCCGCGGCAGATCGAGCTGACCGAAGCCGGCCAAAGGCTGGCGCCGGCGGTCAGTGAGGCCTTTGCCATTCTCAGCCAGGCCTATGCCGCCGCGCGCGGCGGCGCGGACGGGCTGCTGTGTGTCACCACCGTGCTGACCTTTGCCTCGAACTGGCTGGCGCATCATCTGGGCTCGTTCCAGATGGCTCATCCAGCACTTGCCGTGCGGCTCGAAACATCGAGCCGGCTGACGGATTTCGCCCGCGAGGATGTCGATCTCGCCATCCGCTCGGGCAGCGGCAAATGGCCGGGGCTAGAAGCCCACAAGCTGCTCGACGCCGATTTCACGCCGATGCTGAGCCCGAAGCTCGCGGCGAGCATCGGCGGCGTCAAGGAGCCGGCCGACCTGTTGCGGCTGCCGATCCTCGATCCGGGAGATGTCTGGTGGACGCAATGGTTCGAGACGGCCGGCGTGCATGCGCATGATCTTGCCAAGCGACCCGGCAGCAGCATGGGCGCGCAGGCCTATGAGGCCAATGCGGCCATCGCGGGCCATGGCGTGGCGATCCTGACCCGGGCGCTGTTCAAGGCGGAACTTGCCGACGGCCGCCTGATCCAGCCCTTCGACCTGGTTGGCGATGACGGCCACGCCTACTGGCTGGTCTATCCCGAAGCACGCCGCAACGTGCCGAAGATCCGCGCCTTCCGCGACTGGCTGCTGGCCGAGATCGCCTGCTGAGAGGCGCTTTTCTCCCGATCCAATCCTCCAGGCCTCCCTGTCCCGCCGCCTGATATCGGGCGCGGGTGCGGCTCCCGTCGTCCGTCCATCGGCAGGTCGGGTGCTGCGCTGCAGCATCGAATCCGGCTTGACATAATTCACGGCAAGTGAGTAATTGCTCACAGCCAAGGCAAATGCTCATCTTGGTTCATGGGAGGAATTTGATGAAACTGCGCACGCTCACCCTGGGCTTGTTGTCGGCCAGCGCTCTCGCTTTTGCCGCACATGCCGAATCCATCACCATCGCCACGGTCAACAATGGCGATATGGTCCGCATGCAGAAGCTGACCGACGACTTCACCAAGGCCAACCCCGACATCCAGCTCAACTGGGTCACTCTCGAAGAGAACGTGCTGCGCGAGCGCGTCACCACCGACATCGCCACCAAGGGCGGCCAGTATGACGTGATGACCATCGGCACCTACGAGGTTCCGATCTGGGCCAAGCAGAGCTGGCTGCTGCCGCTCGACAAGCTCGGCGACGACTATGATGTCAAGGACATCATCCCGGCCATCGCCGGCGGTCTTTCGGTCGATGGCAAGCTCTACGCCGCGCCCTTCTACGGCGAAAGCTCCTTCGTCATGTACCGCAAGGACCTGATGGAGAAAGCCGGACTGAAGATGCCCGACGCGCCGACCTGGGACTTCATCAAGCAGGCCGCCGACAAGATGACCGACCGCGCCAATGGCGTGAACGGCGTGTGCCTGCGCGGCAAGGCCGGCTGGGGCGAGAACATGGCCTTCCTGACCGCCATGTCGAACTCCTTCGGCGCCCGCTGGTTCGACGAGAACTGGAAGCCGCAATTCGACCAGCCCGAGTGGAAGAAGACCTTGCAGTTCTATGTCGACCTGATGAAGGCCGACGGTCCCGAGGGCGCGTCCTCCAACGGCTTCAACGAAAACCTGGCACTGTTCCAGCAGGGCAAGTGCGGCATGTGGATCGACGCCACCGTCGCGGCCTCCTTCGTCTCCGATCCCAAGGCATCCCAGGTCGCGGACAAGGTCGGCTATGCCCTGGCGCCCGACAATGGCCTCGGCAAGCGCGGCAACTGGCTGTGGGCATGGTCGCTCGCCATTCCGGCCGGCACCAAGAAGGCTGACGCCGCCGAGAAGTTCGTGTCGTGGGCGACCAGCAAGCACTATGCCGAGCTCGTCGCTTCGAAGGAAGGCTGGGCCAACGTTCCTCCGGGCACGCGCTCCTCGCTCTATGCCAATGCCGAGTACCAGAAGGCGGCTCCGTTCGCCAAGATGACGCTGGACTCCATCAACGCCGCCGACCCGACGCATCCGACCGTCAAGCCGGTGCCCTATGTCGGCGTCCAGTTCGTCGCCATCCCTGAATTCCAGGGTCTTGGCACCACGGTCGGCCAGCTCTTCTCGGCGGCGCTTGCCGGCCAGTCGAGCGTCGACGATGCGCTGAAGCAGGCTCAGGACGCCGCCACCGCGGCGATGACCGAAGGCGGGTATATCAAGTAAGGCTCCTCCCGGTGCCGAATGCCGGTTGCCTCCTCGACCGGCAACGGCCGCCCGAGTTCCCAGCGCGGGCGGCCGCCTTCAACGCCTCTGAAAATTCCAGTCTGACCATTGAAGGGTGACCGTCATGGCTACTCAGCAGACCCGTTCGCTTGCCCGTTTCATGATGGCACCATCCGTCGTGCTGCTGTTCGTCTGGATGATCGTGCCGCTGGTCATCACCATCTGGTTCTCCTTCCAGCAGTACAATCCGCTCAACCCGATCCGCGACGGGTTCGTCGGCTTCTCCAATTACGCGCTGTTTTATTCCAACCCGGCCTTCCTGCAGTCGATCCTCAACACCTTGATCCTGGTGATCAGCGTGCTGCTGATCACGGTGATCGGCGGCATCCTCTTGGCGCTGTTGATCGACCAGCCTATGTGGGGACAGGGCATCGTGCGCATCCTCGTCATCTCGCCGTTCTTCGTCATGCCGCCGGTGGCCGCGCTGGTCTGGAAGAACATGATCATGCACCCGCAATATGGGGTGTTCGCCGACATAGCGCGCTTCTTCGGGGCGCAACCGATCGACTGGTTCGGGCAGCATCCCATGACGGCGATCATCATCATCGTCGCCTGGCAGTGGCTGCCTTTCGCGACGCTGATCCTGTTGACCGCGCTGCAGTCGCTCGACGGCGAACAGAAGGAAGCCGCCGAGATGGACGGCGCCGGCTTCATCAGCCGCTTCATCTATCTGACGCTGCCGCACATGTCGCGCGCCATCACCGTCGTCATCCTGATCCAGACGATCTTCCTGCTCTCGGTCTATGCCGAGATCCTCGTCACCACCAATGGCGGCCCCGGCTACGCCTCCACCAACCTGCCCTTCCTCGTCTACCAGAAGGCGCTGCTGGAGTTCAAAATCGGCCAGGCATCCGCAGGCGGTGTGATCGCCGTCATTCTCGCCAACATCGTCGCCTTCTTCGCCATGCGCGCGGTCGGCAAGAACCTCGACAAGTAAGGGAGGACAAGATGGCCCGTGCAGTCACCACCCAGCACAAGACGATCGCGACGGTAGCCGCCTGGATCGTCGCCCTGCTGATCTTCTTCCCGATCCTCTACACGATCATCACCTCGTTCAAGTCGGAACAGGAGGCGATCCAGGGCTTCGCGCTGATCCCGTCGGGAACTTTCGAGAGCTATACCGAGGTTCAGGCGCAGAGCGGCTATTTCAAGTTCTTCTTCAATTCGGTGCTGCTCTCGGTCGGATCGACCGTCCTGGCCCTGCTGGTCGCCATTCCGGCGGCATGGTCGATGGCGTTCTCGCCGACCAAGCGGACCAAGGACATTTTGATGTGGATGCTGTCCACCAAGATGATGCCGGCGGTCGCGGTGCTGTTCCCGATCTACCTGATCTTCCGCGACACCGGCCTGCTCGACAGCCGCATCGGCCTGATGGTCATGCTGATGCTGATCAACCTGCCGATCGTGGTGTGGATGCTCTACACCTATTTCCGCGAGATCCCCGGCGAGATCCTGGAAGCGGCGCGCATGGACGGCGCCTCGCTGTGGAACGAGATCATCTATGTGCTGACCCCGATGGCGGTGCCCGGCATTGCCTCGACCATGCTCTTGAACATCATCCTGGCCTGGAACGAGGCGTTCTGGACGATCCGCCTGACCACCACGGAGGCAGCGCCGCTGACTGCCTTCATCAGTTCGTTCTCCAGCCCGCAAGGCCTGTTCTGGGCCAAGCTTTCGGCGGCCTCGACGCTGGCGATCGCGCCGATCCTGATCATGGGCTGGTTCAGCCAGAAGCAGTTGGTGCGCGGCCTGACCTTTGGCGCCGTGAAGTAAGCCGTGGCGTAACGTGACGCTCAAGAACGTCGGACAATAACCCCTCGGGGAGGAAACCATGGGAAACATCACGCTCAAGAACGTCTCCAAATCGTTCGGGTCGACGGTCATTATTCCGGGCATTGACCTGGTGATCGAGAATGGCGAGTTCGTCGTCTTCGTCGGCCCGTCCGGTTGCGGCAAGTCCACGCTGCTGCGGCTGATCGCCGGGCTGGAGGACACCAGCGGCGGCACCATCAACATCGACGGCCGCGACGTCACCGGCGAGGCGCCGGCCAAGCGCAAGCTCGCCATGGTGTTCCAGTCCTACGCGCTCTACCCGCATATGACAGTGGCCAAGAACATCGCCTTCCCGCTGAAGATGGCGGGCGAGGACCAGGCTACCATCGACCGGAAGGTGAAGGACGCGGCGCGGGTCCTGAACCTCACCAATTATCTCGAACGCCGGCCCGGCCAGCTCTCCGGCGGCCAGCGCCAGCGCGTCGCCATAGGCCGCGCCATCGTGCGCCAACCTTCGGCCTTCCTGTTCGACGAGCCGCTGTCCAACCTCGATGCCGCCCTGCGCGGCACGATGCGGCTGGAGATCAGCGAACTGCACCATCAGCTCAAGACGACCATGATCTACGTCACCCACGACCAGGTCGAGGCGATGACCATGGCCGACAAGATCGTCGTGCTGAATGCCGGCAATATCGAGCAGGTCGGCTCGCCGATGGAGCTCTACAAGACGCCGCGCAATTTGTTCGTCGCCGGCTTCATCGGCTCGCCGAAGATGAACCTGGTCGAGGGCGCTCCGGCCGCCAAATATAGCGCCAAGACCATCGGCATCCGCCCCGAGCACATGCAGATTTCGACCACGGCGGGCGAATGGAAGGCCACCGTCGGCGTTGCCGAGCATCTGGGCTCCGACACCTTCTTGCATGTCCAGACCGACGGCGTCGGTCCGCTGACGGTGCGTGCCGACGGCGAACTGGCCGTGCATCATGGCGACACCATCTACCTCACGCCCGACAAGGCCAAGCTGCATCGCTTCGGCCCCGACGGCAAGGCGATGGCGACGTGAGGCTGAAAGGCAAATCGGCGCTGATCACGGGATCGGCGCGTGGTATCGGCAAGGCCTTCGCCGAAGCCTATGCGCGCGAAGGCGCTGTCGTTGCCATTGCCGATATCAATCTCGAGGCCGCCCAAATGACAGCGGCAGAGATCGGCGACAAGGCCTATGCGGTCAAACTCGATGTCACGGACCAGGCCTCCATCGACGCCGCCGTGAAGGCGGTCGAGACGAGGACCGGCGGCCTCGACATATTGATCAACAACGCCGCTTTGTTCGATCTGGCGCCGATCGTCGAGATTTCGCGGGCGAGCTATGAAAAACTGTTCTCCGTCAATGTGGCAGGCACGCTGTTCATGCTGCAGGCGGCCGCCCGCTCGATGATCGCGCGGGGCAAGGGCGGCAGGATCATCAACATGGCGAGCCAGGCCGGACGGCGCGGCGAGCCGCTGGTCGGCGTCTACTGCGCCACCAAGGCCGCCGTCATTTCGCTGACCCAGTCGGCCGGGCTCGACCTGATCAGGCACCGCATCAACGTCAATGGCATCGCGCCCGGGGTCGTGGACAGCGACATGTGGGATCAGGTCGATGCCCTGTTTGCCAAATACGAGAACCGGCCGAAGGGCGAGAAGAAGCGGCTTGTTGGCGAAGGGGTGCCTTACGGCCGGATGGGCAGGCCGGAGGACCTCGCCGGCATGGCCGTCTTCTTGGCCAGCGACGAGGCCGAATACATCGTCGCCCAGACCTACAATGTCGATGGCGGCCAGTGGATGAGTTGAGGGGGGCGGCCTCTGCTTCTCGTCCCTCCGCGAGGAGCAGAGGCCGATATCCGAGGCCCCCATCGGCCTCATAAGGCATTTGCCGTCCCTTACCCTCTCCAGAGAGGACGGGAGGGGCGGAGTAACGAGGCCGAAGCCGGCCAAAGGGTAAAACAGATGACCGTGAAACTCTCGTCTTCAAACCTCTCCAGCCTGCCCGGCAATGTTGCCGTTCCGAAATACGACCACTCGAAGCTCAAGGCTGGCATCGTGCATTTCGGCGTCGGCAATTTCCATCGCTCGCACCAGGCGGTCTATCTCGACGATCTGTTCAATTCAGGTGTCGGCCATGACTGGGCGCTGGTCGGCGCCGGCGTGTTCGAGGGCGAGAAGATCGGGCGCGGCAAGCTCGAAGAGCAGGACTGGCTGACCACGGTGGTCGAGCAGGATGAGGGCCATATGAGCGCCCGCGTTACCGGCGCCATGATCGACTTCCTGATGCCCGGCGATGCGGCCCGCATCATCGAACGGCTGGCCGACCCGGCGATCAAGATCGTTTCGCTGACCATCACCGAAGGCGGCTATTTCATCGACCCGGCGTCGGGCGTCTTCAACCCGGCCCATCCGGACATCGTCGCCGACGCGCAGCCGGGCGCGACGCCGAAAACCGTGTTCGGCATCATCCTGGCCGGACTGCTGCGCCGGCGCGACGAGGGCACCGTGCCGTTTACGGTGATGTCCTGCGACAACATCCCCCATAATGGCCATGTCACCTCGGACGGCGTCATCGGCCTGGCGCGGCTGATCGACGAGGATCTGGCCAGTTGGGTGAGCAGCAACGTCGCCTTTCCAAACGGCATGGTGGACCGCATCACGCCGGCCACCACCGACCGGGAGCGCGGCATACTGGCCAAGGATTTCGGCGTCGAGGACGCCTGGCCGGTGTTCTGCGAGCCGTTCCGGCAATGGGTGCTGGAAGACCGCTTCACCGATGGCCGTCCGCCGCTGGAAAAGGTCGGCGTGCAGTTCGTCAAAGACGTCGCCCCCTACGAATTGATGAAGATCCGCATCCTCAATGGCGGCCATGCCACGATCGCCTATCCGGCCGGGTTGATGGATATCCATTTCGTCCATGAGGCGATGCAGGAGCCGCTGGTGCGCGGCTTTCTCGACAAGCTCGAGCATGACGAGATCATCCCGACCGTGCCGCCGGTGCCGGACACAGTGCTGGAGGACTACTACCAACTCATCGAGAAGCGCTTCTCCAACCCCAAGATCGGCGACACCATCCGCCGGCTCTGCCTCGACGGCTCCAACCGTCAGCCGAAATTCATCATCCCGACCATTGCCGACCGCTTGAAGGCCGGAAGAGGCGTCGCCGGCCTGGCGCTGGAATCGGCGCTGTGGTGCCGCTACTGCTTCGGCACGTCAGACAGCGGCGCCGTCATCGAACCCAACGACCCGAGCTGGGACCGGCTGCAGGCGACGGCAAAGGCGGCAAAGGAGGCGCCCGCCGCCTGGCTCGCCATGGAGGACATCTATGGCGATGTCGGCCGCGCCAAGGCATTCGTCGAGGCCTTCGGCCATGCGCTCAACGTGCTGTGGGCGAATGGCGCGCGCGCCACGCTGACCCGCTACATCGCCGGCGAGCTCTGAGAGCCATCAGCCATCATGACGCCTGAACTGGTCATCTTCGACTGCGATGGCGTTCTGGTCGACAGCGAGGCGCTCTCCGTCTCGGCGCTGCTCGGCATGATCGAACGTGCCGGCGGCACTGTCAGCGAGGACGCTGCCTACGAGCACTTCCTCGGCAAGAGCATGAAAAGCGTGCGCGAGATCCTTGCCCGCGACTTCGGCCTGGAGATCAGCGATCAACATCTGACCGCCATGCGTGTCGACCTGATGCGAAAATTCCGCGAGGAGCTCAAGCCGATCCCCGGCGTCAGGGAGATGTTGCCGAAGCTCGGCCTGCCGTTCTGCGTCGCCTCTTCGGGCACGCTTGAGCGCATCCGCTATGCGCTCGACGTTACCGGTCTGCTCGGGTTGATGGAGCCGCATCTGTTCAGCGCCGCCATGGTCGCCAAGGGAAAGCCGGCGCCCGACCTTTTCCTGCACGCCGCCGCCAGCATGCAGGCACATCCGCGCAAATGCCTCGTCATCGAGGACAGTCCGGCCGGCGTCGCGGCGGCGCGCGCGGCCGGCATGCGCGTCCTTGCCTTCACCGGCGGTGCGCATGCCGGCAACCCCGCTTTGAAAGCGCGGCTTGCGTCGAGTGAACCGGACTTTATATTCGCTGACATGCTGCAATTGCCCGATCTGATTGCAGGCCTGGGAGCGAGAGTTAGAGCATCTTGACGAAACAGTTTGTTTGCGCGGTCGATGTCGGCACCGGGAGCGCTCGCGCGGGCATTCTCGATGCCAGTGGTACCTTGCTTGGCCGCACCGATCGGCCGATCGCCATGAACCAGCCGAAGCCCGATCATGCCGAGCATGATTCGCGCGATATCTGGTCGGCGGTCTGCGCCGCCGTGCGTGCCGCCCGCGAAAAGGCCGGCGTCGCCGCGCAAGATATCGTCGGCATCTCCTTCGACGCCACCTGCTCGCTGGTCGTGCGCGACCGGCAAGGCGATCAGCTCAGCGTTTCGACCACCGGCGAGAAGCGCTGGGACACCATCGTTTGGCTCGACCACCGCGCCATCGCCGAAGCCGATGAATGCACGGCGAGCAGCCACGAGGTGCTCAACTATATTGGCGGCGTCATGTCGCCGGAGATGGCGACGCCAAAGCTGATGTGGCTGAAGCGCAATCTGCCAGATACGTGGAATGAAGCCGGCTATCTATTCGACCTGGCCGATTTCCTGACCTGGCAGGCGACCGGGTCGCTCGCTCGTTCGCAATGCACGCTGACGGCGAAATGGACCTATCTGGCGCATGAAGGCACCGCGTGGCAGCGCGATTTCTTCGAGATCGTCGGCCTCGACGACCTTTTTGAGCACGGCAATCTGCCGGAGCGGGCCAGTCCGGTCGGCGCCGACATTGGTCCGCTGACGGCGCAAGCGGCGGCGGAGCTCGGCCTGACGCAAAGCTGCCGGGTCGGCGCCGGGGTTATCGACGCCTATGCCGGCGCGCTTGGCGTGCTCGGCGGCTTTGCCGGCGACGAGCAGGATATCAGCCGGCATCTGGCACTGATCGCCGGCACGTCGAGCTGCGTCATGGCGATGTCGCCCGACCCGCAACCTTTCGCCGGCGTCTGGGGGCCCTATTACGGCGCGGCGCTGCCGAAGCTGTGGCTGTCGGAAGGCGGCCAGTCGGCCACGGGCGCGCTGCTCGACCACATCATCCGCTGGCACGGCGCCGGCGGCGAGCCGGACGCCGCCATGCATGCCAAAATCGCCAAACGGGTCGCCGAACTGCGCGCCGCCGAGGGCGAGAACCTCGCCGCACGCCTGCATGTGCTGCCGGATTTTCACGGCAACCGCTCGCCGCTCGCCGACCCGCATGCCGTTGGCGTCGTCAGCGGGCTGACGCTGGATTCGTCCTTCGACAGCCTGTGCAAGCTCTACTGGCGCACCGCCGTCGGCATCGCGCTCGGCGTGCGCCATGTGCTGGAGGCGCTGAACGAGAACGGCTATCTGATCGACACGCTGCATGTCACCGGCGGCCACACCAAGAACCCGCTGCTGATGGAGCTCTACGCCGACGCCACCGGCTGCACGGTGGTCGAGCCGCTGGCCGACGAGGCGGTGCTGCTCGGCACCGGCATGGTCGCCGCCACCGCCGCCGGGCTCTTCCCCGACCTCAATGCCGCCTGTCTTGCCATGCAGCAAGGCGGCAAGAGGCGTGCCGCCAACCCGGCCGCCGGCGCCCGCTTCGATCGCGACTACCGTATCTTCCTGGAGATGCACCGCCAGCGCCAGGCGCTCGACGCCATCCGGTAGGCCTTTGGCCTACTGCTTGCGCAGCGACGCGCCTGACGTGGCGTCGAACAAATGGATGGCCTCTTCCTCGAATGTGTAGCGGACAGGGGCATTCAGTGCCGGGCATTCACGTGCCGGGACCAGCGCGCTGATCTCCTTGCCGCCGGAGCCGAATGTCACCAGCGCATCATTGCCGTGGAATTCGATGAGATCGGCCGTGCCTTGCAATATGCCGGCGGCGCCGGCCGTCTTCAGGTCCGGCGGCCGGATGCCGAGCACGGCGCGGTCGCCATGCCGCAGATGGAAACCCCGGCCCTCGATAGAAAGAACCGTTCCGGCGCCGGTCAACGTCCAGCCATTGCCTGTGCGGCCGACCGTCACCTCGACGAAATTCATGTTCGGCGTACCGATGAAGCCGGCCACGAACATGTTGGCGGGGCGCAGATAGATTTCCGCCGGCGGGCCGATCTGCTCGATGACACCCTCTTTCAGCAGCACGATGCGGTCGGCGAGCGTCATCGCCTCCAGCTGGTCGTGGGTGACGTAGACGGTGGTGGTCTTCAGCGACTGGTGCAGGCGCGCGATCTCGACGCGCATGTGGTTGCGCAATTTGGCGTCGAGATTGGAAAGCGGCTCGTCGAACAGGAACACCTTTGGCGTCTTGATCATCGCACGGGCAATGGCGACGCGCTGCTGCTGGCCGCCGGAAAGCTCGGCCGGCTTGCGGCCGAGGTAAGGGTCAAGCCCGAGCGTCCTCGACACCGCGTCAACCCGCTTGCGGATCTCGGCCGCCGGCACCTTCTGGCGCCGCAGCCCGAAGGCGATGTTGTCGAAGATCGTCATGTGCGGATAGAGCGCGTAGTTCTGGAACACCATGGCGATGCCGCGGTCGCCTGGATCGAGACCGTTGACCACCTTGCCACCGATCGAGACCTCGCCGCCGCTGATGTCCTCCAGCCCCGCCAGCATGCGCAGCAAGGTCGACTTGCCGCAGCCGGACGGGCCGAGGAACACGACGAATTCGTGCTCTTCAATGCTGAGGTTGAGATCGCGGATGACGGTGGTGGCGCCATAGGCCTTGTCGACATGGGAGCAAACGATCGCGGACATGATCATCCCTTCTCGCCGGTGAGCAGGATCTGCAGCTTGACGTCTTCCGGATTGCCCTGGGCAGCGCGCTCGAACGCCTCGATGCTGTCGGCGAAATCATAGGTGCCGGTGATCAGCGGCTTGAGGTCGACCTTGCCGGAGGCGATCAGCTGCAAGGCGCGGTCGAAGATGTTGGCGTAGCGGAACACCGTCTCGATGCGCACCTCCTTCGAGATCGCCGCCGGCACGTTGAGGGCCACCGGTTCCACCGGCAGGCCGACCAGCACCACCGCGCCGCCCGGCCGCACGACATCGAACAGATCGGCGAAGGCCTTCGGGCTGCCGCTGGCCTCGAAAACGATATCGGCACCCCACTTGTCGGTCGCCGCCGCGACCGCCTCGGCCAGCGACTGCTCGCCGATATTGACCGGCACGATGCCGGCGTACTGCGCGGCGATCTTCAGCTTGGGCGCGGAGAAGTCGGAAATCAGTACCTTCGAACACCCGCCAGCCAGGGCGGCAAGCGCGATCATGATGCCGATCGGGCCGCAGCCGACGACGACGGCGACATCGCCGGGGACGATGCGGGCTCGGCTTGCCGCCTGCATGCCGATGGCGAAGGGCTCGACCATGGCGCCCTCGGCGAAGGAGACATTGTCCGGCAGTTTGTAGGTGAAGGCGGCGGGGTGCACCGCATAGGGCGCCAGCACGCCATGCACCGGCGGCGTCGCCCAGAAACTGACGTCGGGGTCGACATTGTAGATGCCGAGCTTCGTCGCGCGCGACGACAGGTTCGGCACGCCCGGCTCCATGCAGACGCGGTCGCCGACCTTGAACGTCTCGACATTGGCGCCGGTCTCGACGACCGTCCCCGCGGCTTCGTGACCGAGCACCATCGGCGCGCGCACGACATAGCTGCCGATGGCGCCATGCGTGTAATAATGCACGTCGCTGCCGCAGACGCCGACCGTGTGTATGGCTATCTTGACGTCGTCCGGTCCGACATCGAGCGGCAGCGCGATCTCGCGCAGCGACAGTTCGCCTTTTTTCTCAAGCACCAGTGCCCGCATCGGGAAATCCTCACATCAAGTCTTTTTTTGCCGGAAAACGGAATTCAGGAAGCCGCTGAGCACGCCGAGGAACAGCAGCGGCGGCAGCGACAGGAGCACGACCGAGGCGTTGAGAATGCCCCATGGCACGTTCATGCCTTGCTGGGAGAGTTCGGACGCGACGATCGGCAAGGTCTTGGCGTTGGAGCTCGACAGCATCAGCGCGATCAGGAATTCGTTCCAGACCAGCACGAAGCTGAAAGCGACCGCCCCTGCCAAGGAGCGGGCGGCCACCGGCAGCGCGATGCGCCAGAACACCGAATAGGCGCCGTAGCCGTCGACGAAGGCGGCTTCCTCGATCTCCTTCGGCACGCTCTGGAAGGCCGGGATGGCGAGCCACATAATCACCGAGATGGTGAGCAGCGAATAGGTGATGATCAACGCCGGCAAAGTGTCGTAGAGGCCAACCTGCAGCCAGATCACCATCAGCGGGATGGCCACCGCCACCGGCGGCAGGAAGCGCAGCGACAGGACGAAGAACTGAATGTCGCCAGCCCAGCGGTTGGGATAGCGCGCCACCGCGTAAGCCGCCGGCAGGCCGAGCACGACGCCGATCAGCACGGCCGACCCGCAGGCGACGACCGAGTTGTAGAGGCCGGTCAGCACGCTGTCTCGGCCGATGATATAACCGATGTTGGCAAGTGTCGGCGTGAACACCAGGCGCGGCACGCGGGTGATGATGTCGACATTGTTCTTGAGCGCATTGAGCGCCGTCCACAGCAGCGGAAACACGGCCAGGAACCCAGCCAGCGCCAAAATGGCCTTGCCGATCAGTCTGCCGGGCCTCATGCCTGCACCCGCTTCCACAGCATGGTGAAGGTGATGACGGTGGCGATCATCATCAGCACGGCCATGGCCGAGGCGTATGAAACCTTGCCGGATTCGATGAAGCCTTGCGAGAAAGCGTACATGTCGAGCGTCTCGGTCGCAACGCCCGGACCGCCGCGGGTCATGACATAGATCAGGTCGAAGGAGCGCAGCGATTCGATCATCTTGACGAACATCAGGCTGATCAATGGCGCCTTCAGCATCGGCAAGGTGACATAGGCGTGGATCTGCCAGCGTCTGGCATGGTCGAGCCGCGCCGCCTCGATCGGCTGCGGCGGCAGGGTTTCGAGCAGTTTCAGCACGATGACGGCGAAGAACAGCCCCCATTGCCAGACATCGACCGACGCAACGGCGAACAAAGCCGTCGCCGGCTTCGACAACGGGTCGAAGATCAGCCCGCCGGTGACGAGCCTGTAGGGATAGGTGGCGATGCCGTAGAGCGGGTGATAGGCGAACTTCCAGACGAAGGCCGCCGAGACGCGCGGCAACAGAACCGGGATGATGAAGAGCAGGCAGTAGACATTGCGCAGGCGTGGGCTGGCGACCTCGAACATCAGCACGCCGAGCCCGATCGCCACCACCATGGTGGCGACGACGGTGACGATCTCCCATTTCACCGACACCCAGACCGCGTTGAGGAAGCGGCGGTCGAGGAACAGGTCGACGAAGTTCGACAGCCAGACCCAGGAATAATCGGGCGTGCTCAGCTCACGGTTCTGCAAGGCGATGACGATGGCGTAGAGCGTCGGCACCATCGACAGCACCAGAAGGATAGCGATGGTCGGAACGACGAAGGTGACAGGGAGCGACGTGCGTCGGGCCATGGGCATCTATCCTCGCTTGCGTCTCGGTCGTGTCGGCATGATTTCCTCATTGGGCAAAGTCCCCGCGGCGCGCAGGTCCTTGGCATTGCGGACAATGCCGCGGACCGCGCGCCACGGGCGGGAGGATGCCCTACTTCTTCTTGGCCAGCTCGGTGGCATAGGCATCGAGCTCGTTGAGGCCGCCCTTGATGTCGGTGCGGGTGCCCGTCACCAGTTCCTCGAGGATGATGCCCCAGCGGTCGCCGAGATCGGGCCAGCGCGGATCCTGCCAGAAGTTGACCGCCGTGGCCTTGCCGGTTTCGGCCAGCGCCTGGCCGAGATCGGCGCCGTAGATGTCGGCGAACTCCTTGCTGGCCAGGATGCTGGTGCGGTTCAGCTCGCCGAACTGGTGTGCGTCGAGCCGGCGCTTCTCGTTTTCCTTCGATGTCGCCCAGGCGATGAACAGGCCGGCGCATTTCTTCGAGGCATCGTCGGCATTGGCCTTCGCCGCGATGGCGAGGCCATGGCCGTAGCCGCCGCCGGGCAGCGGCGAGGGCGGCGGCAGGAAGCCGATCTTGCCGACCACCTGCGAGGTCTTCGGATCGACCGCCATGCCCGACAGCGGCGTCGATTCGACGAGGATGGCGACCTGGCCCGACAGGAAGGCGCCGGTCGATTCATCCCAGCTGCCGGTCTGCGTGCCGGGTGCCGAATCCTTGAACAGCTTGAGGTAAGTCTCGGTCGCCTTGACGGCGGCGTCCGAATTGAAGACCGGCTTGTCGCCATCGAACCACTGGCCGCCATAGGCCTTGAAGAACGGCATCCAGCGCCAGACATTGGCGCCCGAGCCGCGTGCGCCGCGCAACGCGATGCCATACATGCCCTTGTCCGGGTTGGTGAGCTTCGGCACGTCGGCGATCAGTTCGTCCAGCGTCTTGGGCGGCTGGATGCCGGCGGCCTCGAGCACGTCCTTGCGGTAGACCATCAGGTCGCCGCCGCCGGTCAGCGGCGCGAACCAGACCTTGCCGTCATAGGTGGCGACCTTCTGGCGGCCGGGGTCGAAGTCGGCATAGTCATAGTCAGCCGGGTAATAATCGGTCAGCGGCACGATCCATTTCGACGAGGCAAACAGCGCGACATTGGCTTCGTCGACATAGTAGACGTTGTAATTGCCGACGGTGGACGCATCGGCGCGTGATTTCGCCCGGCGGTCGTTCTCGTTCAGATAGTCGATCTGGAAGCCGGCGCCGGCAAGCTTCTCGAACTCGGCCTTGGAATCCTCCAGAAGCGTCAGGCCGTCGCGCGGCTGCGCCAGCACCTTGACCGGCGCCGAGCAGACCGGCGCCTGCGCCAGCGCGATGGTTGATACGGTAGCGGAAAGCATGAAAGCTGCGCCCAAGCCCGCAGCGAGCCGAATTGGTTTCATTGATTTTTCTCCTCCAGGAACATTCGCAGGAAGCGCAAGTCCTCGGGCTCCGCGATCCTCACCATCGCCCGAGCGACAAGCCACCCATCGCCAAAATGCGGAGTTCAACCGGGCCAAGCTAGAAGCCCCGTTGCAGCAAACCTGTACTTTTATGCATTGTGCAGCGCAAAATCCGGTACTCTGCAACGAAGTCCGTCACATGAGTATCGATCGCGTGAAAGCCGCTGATTTAGCCTGTGCTTATGCGCGCATCGTCAGGCGCTGCCGCGACAGCTTGCGATAGGAGGATGGCGTCATCTTGTGCTTGCGCAGGAAGGCGCGGTTGAAGTTGGAGATGTTCATGTAGCCGACCTGGAAACAGATGTCGGTGATCGCGACATCGGTGTCGGCCAGGAGCTTGCAGGCCTGCCAGAGCCGGAGCTTGGCGAGGTGGTCGCTGAAGGAGTTGCCGGTGTTCTTCTGGAAGAAGCGCGAGAATGTGCTCTCGCTCATTCCGGCGCGTTCGGCAACGTCGGGCAGCTTCAGATCCTCGGCGAAATGCTGGAACAGATAGGTCAGGGTGCGCTGAATGATGTCGAGCGAGGCGGCGTCGAGAACCGGCGAGAAATCCGGCGACGACAAGAGCTCGTATTCGTCGGTCCTGGCCAGAAGGTCGACCAGTTCGAGGAACAGGCAGAGGCGGGCGAGCCCATGCACGGTTCCCATCCGCTCCATCAGTTCGGCGCCTTCCAGTGCCGTGCGGCCGTGAAAGACCATGCCGCGCAGCGAGCGCTCGAGGAACGGCTCCAGTTCGCGCAGTTCCGGCAGCAGGCCTGCCGAGCCGCGCAGCCTCTGCGCATCGAATTGCAGGACGATGTCGCGGCCTTCGATCAGCTCGCCCGACTGCACCGCCGTTACCCAGTCGTGCGGCAGCCCGCCGCCGACAATGGTCAGGTAGCCCGGCCCGAATTCGCCGATGTGATCGCCGACCAGGACCACGCCGGAGGATTTCCGCAGCAGGTGGATTTCGTATTCCGGATGGAAGTTCCAGACATTGCGTTCCCAGGGATAGTCATCCAGCCGCCACAGGAAACTGTCGCTCGCTTCGGTAACGATGTGTTCGAAAGCCGGCGCCGTGCGCGGAATCGCGGCCGTGTTCTTTCGCTGCCTGAACGCCATCCATTCCTCCCGGCCGGTTCGCCGGCTGCCGGTCTCCACGGCAATCCCTAACAGCCAGCGGCCGGCAAGGGAAACGAGGCGACGGTTCCCCCTGAAATGGCGCTGGCTCAATCGGTGCCCGCTCCTCCTCCCTTGCCATCATGTCGCATTTCGTTCAATAGACGGCGCAAACGCCGCGAAACCGAAGGTTTTGCCGTTTGCAATGCGGCTTCCGGCCTTATGCCGATGCGCCGCAACCTTGAAAGAGCGGAACAATGTCTGCGATCGAAGCCGGCGCTCGCGCGCCGGAAAATCTTTGGCGTCAGGAAATCAGGGCGACGCTGGCACTCGCCTGGCCGATGGTGCTGACCAATCTCGGCCAAACCGCGATGACGGCCACCGACGTCATGATGATGGGCAGGCTCGGGCCGGACACGCTGGCCAGCGGCGCGCTCGGCGCCAACCTCTATTTCATGCCGCTGATCTTCGGCCTCGGCCTGATGCTGGCGACGTCGCCGATGATCGCCACCGAGCTTGGCCGCCGACGCTATTCGGTGCGTGACCTGCGCCGCACCGTGCGCCAGGGCCTGTGGCTGGCGATCCTGATCTCGATCCCGATCTGGCTCGTGCTCTGGCACGGCGAGGCGATCCTGCTGGCCATGGGCCAGGAACCCGCGCTGGCGCATCAGGCCGGCATCTATCTGCGCTGGCTGGAATGGGCGGTGCTGCCTTTCTACGGCTATATCGTGCTGCGCTCGTTCATCTCGGCGCTGGAGCGGCCGGGCTGGGCGCTGATCATCGTTTTCGTCGCCGTCGCCTGCAACGCGCTGTTCAACTGGGTGTTCATGTTCGGCAATCTCGGTGTCCCGGCCATGGGCATTGCCGGCTCGGGCCTTGCCACATCGCTCTCCAGCACGCTGATGTTCATGGGCATGGCTCTCGTGGTGATGCTGGAGAAGAAGTTCCGGCGCTACCGCCTGTTCGGCCGCTTCTGGCGGTCCGACTGGCCGCGCTTCAAGGGCCTGCTGCGGCTCGGCCTGCCGATCGCCGGCATCCTCGCCTTCGAGGTGACGATCTTCAACGCGGCAGCCCTTTTGATGGGCCTGATCGACGCGGATTCGCTTGCCGCGCATGCCATTGCCATCCAGATCGCCTCGATCTCCTTCATGGTGCCGCTCGGTCTCAACCAGGCGGTGACGGTGCGCGTCGGGCTTGCGCATGGCGCCGGCAATCCGGAAGGCGTGTCGCGTGCCGGCTGGACCGCCTTCGTCATCGGCGTCTCGTTCATGGCGCTGATGGGGCTGGTGATGGTGCTGTGGCCGCATCTGCTGATCAGCGCCTTCATCGATCTCGCCAACCCGGCCAATGCCCGGGTGATCGCGCTTGCCGTGTCGTTCCTGGTGTTTGCCGCACTGTTCCAGGTCTTCGACGGCGCGCAGGCGGTCGCCGCCGGCATGCTGCGCGGCCTGCACGACACCAAGGTGCCGATGATTTACGCAGCGATCGGCTATTGGGGCGTCGGCCTGCCGCTCGGCGTGCTGCTCGCCTTCCATTTCGGCTTCCACGGCGTCGGCATCTGGATCGGCCTGTCATCGGGGCTGGCGGTGGTGGCGGCGCTGCTTCTGGCGCGCTGGCTGTGCCGCGACCGGATCGCACCGGCGCTGGCGTTCGGGCATTGAAAGCAGCAATCGCCAACGGTCGCCATGTCCCGACATTGTGGCGGCCGCTCGGTTGCCTGTCGTTCTAAAATACCCCACCGATGCCAATTCCCCCGCTAATGTCGGGAGGCGGTGCGGCAGGCGCACGGCTGGCGCGGGGTTTCTTCGCTGACTGCGCCTTTGACCGGTTTCCTGAAGACGTGCTCTCGTCCGAAACCAGTTTCGTTCTGGCTGGATCCTTGTTTTTCTTGACGATGACGGGTTGCCTGCACACGCGCCCGGATTGCAGGAAGAGGTCGCTCAACAATTCGAATGTCGGGTCGGTCGACACCGCTGGCTGCTTGCGATTGCGATAGTAATCGGTCAACGCGCGTACTGAGCCGCTGCCCCAGTCGCCATCCACGTCGAGCCGATAGCAACCGAGCCGGCGCAACTCTGTTTGAACATTGCGCGCAAGGCTGTTGTCCTTGTCCACTTGTCCCTGTCCGTCCGGGGTGCCGACAATCAGGGTTTTCAGCCCCGACACGACATTCTGCCGGTCGTCGGCAATGTTACTGGGCGGCGACAGGCTGGCCACCTTTGTCCCGCTCGCGGAAGGCGAGGGCTCGACCTGCTGGCCGGAGATATCGACAGAGCGGAGCGTCTGGCCAACGATCAGGACCGCCGTCTGAAGGTCGTAAGAAGCCAGTTCCTGTACGAGCTTCTGCTTGGCAGCCGGATCCGAGAGAATTTGCGACAGGCTCGCGCTCAATTGCGCCGGATCAAGTGTCTGCTCCTCGGTGAAATAGAACTGCTCGCGCAGATTCGACTGATCCCAGGGCACCTGCCTTCCGACGGTCAGGGCCTCGGTTTCGTTGCGGACACGAATCATCATGTCCGAAACGCTCAGTCCCGGAATCTCGATATTGTGCACCAGCGCGGTCGTGAACGGGCTGTTCTGTCCGCCACCGTCCACGGTTATGTTGCCCGGCTGGGTGGCGAACGCGATGAAACTGTTTTCGCCAATGTCGACCTGCGCCAAACCCGCGCTTTGTGCGCCGGCGGCAGCTACCGGGTTGTTGCGGCAGGCGTCGAGGAAAATAAAGGTCTGACGGTCGCGGCTGGCAAATTTGGTCATGATATCGTTGAGTTTGACTGAACTCGCCTGAAGCTTGTCGATACTTTCGGCATTGGCATCGGTCGGCACCAGATAGTTCTCGCCCTGAATCTGCACGCCGTGACCGGCGTAGAAGATCAGAACCGCATCCGCCTTCGACAGTTTGGCGGCCGCATCGGCAAACAGCTCGTCGAAACCGGCGTACGAAAGGTCCGTGCCTGTCACAACGTCGAAGTGGAGCCTCTTCAGCGTCTCCGATAAGACGATTGCGTCATTCGAGGCATTGGCAAGATGTGGAAGCCTGTCGTTGTGGTAGCTGGAGTTGCCGATGACGATCGCCAGTCGATTGTGATGCGGCGGCGCCGCGTTGCCTTCCACGGCCGCGCGGGCAGAGGACAGCATCATCAGCAGCAGCACGGCAAGGAGTGCAAAAGAGCTGCGTTGATAGGTCATATCGGCACCTCCTTCGCCCATAGGCGCCTCAATCCGCTGCGGACGCGATTTTTACATCAAGGATCGTTTCAAAGATAGGAAAAAGGGATTTACATGCGCCTGGTTCGATATCCGGGTAGCAACGGTGGAGGACAAAATGCCGGGCAAAATCAACCTTGCGCTGCCGGTTTACGGGGCAGCCTACAAGAGCATCTTCGTCCGCAGCCTGTTCGCAACCCTGACCCACAAAAGTCTGTCCGGCTACGCGTTCAGCCTATCGGAAATTGAATATACCGACATTCCGTTTTCCCGAAACTACCTGCTGACGAACTTCTACTACAACAAGCCGGATTGCAGCCACATCCTGATGATCGACAGCGACATGGGCTTCTCGCCCGGACTCATCGGGGCGATGCTTGAGTTGAACAAGCCTGTGGTCGGCACATTATATCCTCGCCGCGTAATCGACCTTCAAAAACTCCACGCCCTCTCGGCGCTTCCCTTCGAAAAAGCCTATGCGCAAAGCCTGGAATTCCTTGGAACCGTCATCGAACCCCGGCAGGAAATGGGCGGCTTTGTCCGGGTGGAGTCATGTGGCACCGGCATTTTTTTGGTGTCCCGCGACTGCATAGGAGAGATGATCGAGAAACTGCCTGAAGCGATAAATCGGGGCCGCTACAGAAACAACAAATACACCGCCCGTTTCGAGAATTTCCTAACGCTGTTCTCGAAGATCGTGACGCCGGACGTCGACCTTCCCACCGATTTTTCCTTCTGTCATCGCTGGGTCAAGCAATGCGGTGGCGAGATATGGGCTTGTTATGACCGCAAGATCGCACATGCCGGAGACATGACCGTCTCGGCCGCTTACTCTGATCTCTAGAGCCTTTTTTACGCAATTCGGGCGTAAAGGCTAGGGCGAAGTCGCCGAGCCTAGCCCGTTACGCACTTTTCCCGGAATTGCTCTAGATATCATATTCCGGAGCGTTGACGCTCCAATAAAGTCGCTTCAAGTCTTGAGCAGTGGCCTCGCGGTAACAATAGCCCGACAATTGCCGAAGGCGCGGCGTCAACTCATTGCCGTAAATCAGCGCACCGCGTACAGTTACGCCGCTTACGCCGCTTACGCCGGGTCGCCGATGCGATTTTGACCGGCCTATTGTTACTGATGTCGATTTTCATCAGGCGGGGGTGAAATGCGCATATCAAACAGAGCTTGTCAGTTGGCCGGCGTTTCGCTGCTGGCGCTGACGGCGGCATTTGTCTTCGAGGTATCCGACGCGGCGGCCTGCACCGCGACCCCGGACAGCACCACGACAACAACCGGCTCAGGCGTTGCAACCGTAAACACGATAGACACGAAGTCGGTCACCGTCGAGTGCAGGACGACGGGAGACTCTCAGGACGTCGACGGCGTGTTCACGACCCGGTTCACCGGGTACACCGGACTGGACAACAGTTCGTCAACCGTCATCGTCCACGACTACGACGGCAACGGCGATGACGTCGTGAATATTTTCGGCGGCATCATAACCGACAGCGCGGATTCGACGCCGGTCGTCAGCGGTCTTCCACCGATAACGACACCGGTAACACCCTCTCTTGAATCCACGATCGGAACCATCGAACTGCTCGGCGGAAACGACCGGTTTCTGATGTCTGACGGCGATTACCTGGGGGATCCGTTCGCACCCGACGTCCAGGCCAATCTCGACACCGGCGCAGGCGACGATTCGGTCACAATCGAGAGCGGCAGGATTCTCAACATCGAGCTTGGGGACGGGGCCGACACCGCAACCATCACCGGCGACCGTACGACGGTCGGCGATGTAGACGGTGGCGCGGGCCAGGACAGGATATCGGTTGGCGTTGCGATCACCGGCGGCACCGCCGTATTCAGCGCGCCAACCACCGGACTCATCTCAGGCGGCGATGGCAACGATACCGTCAGCATCGGCGGCGGCAATGTCGCAGGCGTGGACGGCGGCGCCGGAAACGACACCATCGAGGTCGACGGCGGCACCGTTGTCGGCAATGTGGACGGCGCCGACGGCAACGATACGGTCACGGTCACCGGCCTCGCTGCCATTGACGGCAATATATTCGGCAACGCCGGCAACGATACCGTCAATATCAATGGCGGCACCGTCGGGACGACCGCCGAGCCGGCCGATGTCGACCTCGCCGACGGTTCCGATATTTTCAATATGAGCGCGGGTCACGTCACCGGTTCGGTTTTGGGCGAAGGAGGCGGCAACACCTATGACGTCAGCGGCGGCACGATCGACGGTTCGATCTTTGCCGGTAGCCAGGCCGACAAGGTGACAATCTCCGGCACTGCCCATATCGGCGTGGATCCGGGCGACGACGGGACAGGAAGCGATTCGGTCGGTCTCGAAGACGGCGACGACAACTTCACCATGACCGGCGGCACGCTCGCCGGCGGCGTCAGCGGCGGCGACGGCACCGATACGCTGGATATCAGCGGCGGCAGCATTGCCACCTACGTGAACGGCGGCGCCGGAAACGACGTCATATCCCTTACGAACGGCGCAATGGTGGGTGGCGATGTTTTGGGAGACGATAACGACGCTGAAGCCGGCAACGACACGGTCACGATCGACGGCGCCCGGGTCAACGGCTTCGTCTCCGTTCTCGCTGGAAACGATACGATCATCTTCAAGAGCGGCACGATCGGCACGGCTGCGGCGCCGAAGGGAATCGACCTGGGCGACGGCGCCGACATCGTCCAGATGAGCGGTGGCACGGTTAACGGCAATGTCGGCGGCGGCGCCGGAAACGATGCCGTCACAGTTTCCGGCGGCACCGTCAACGGCAATGTCACCGGCGATGGCGGCGACGGCGACAGCATCGCAATATCCGGCGGCACGATCAACGGCAACGTCGACGCCGAGACGGTCGGGCTGACCGGCGGCGCGGTCAATGGCGGCATCAATGGGCAGCACGTCGAACTGCATGGCGGCACGGTGACCGGCAATGTCAGTGGCATCGGCGCAGACACGCTGGTCATCGACAATATCGGCGCGATCGATCCCTTGAACCTCGCCAACGGCGTCACCTTCAGCGGCATCGGCGCCAATGCCCAAATCAGCGACGTCGACCTTGCCGCCGGCGGCAGCAAGACCGAGAATTTCGTTGGCTTCGACAATGTCGCGTTAAGCAACGCGACGCTCGCCTTCGCACCCGGCACGATGCAGCAGATCAACAATCTGCTGCTCGGCCCCGGCTCGACCCTTTATGCCCCCGGCAACATTACCTTGACCGGCGCGGTCACCGCCACGAACGCGACCATCAACATGATGAACGGCACGGCGGGTGATGTCCTCACATTGGGCGGCATCACGCTCAACAACTCGACAATCGCGTTGGATCTAAATCAACAGACGGGGCAGGCGGATCATCTGGTCGCCGCGGCATTCGCGGCAACCGGGGCAAACGTCGTCAACGTCAATCTGATCGGAGCGCCGAATTTCACCGGCCAGACCGACATTCCGATCATCGTGTCGACGGGCGCCCCCGTGACGGGCACCTTCACCATAACCGGCATCCCCGGAACACCCGGCGCCTTGTTCACCTATTCCGTACTGGAGGCGCCGGACGGCTCCCTGTTGATCCGGGCAACGCCCGCCGGTTTCGGCATCGCCACGGCGCCCGACAGCGCCGTCAACGCCAGTATCGTGGACGTTGCGGTGGACGCGCTCTACGGCATCAACAAGGATGCGCTGGACGCGGACCTGGCATTGGCCAACGGCTCTGCGAGAATCACGATCTCGCCGTCCTTCGGCGTGTTCGCGTCGGGCCAATTCGCGCATACCGAGCATGATGGCTACGATGTTTCAGACGGCGGCTTCAGCGGCGTCGGCCCGACTTTCGGCGCCGACGATTTCTCGGCCGCCATCAGCCTGGATTTCAATGCGGCGAAGCATTTCGGCTTCGATACCAAATACGGGCTCAACCTCGGCCTTTTCGCCGGCTACGCCTCCACCGATGTCGGGCTCGATCCGTTCCAGGGCTTTGTCGACATTGGCGGCGGCAGGAACCGCAGCGGCATGTTCGGCGGCTATGCGCTGTTCCGCCAGGACTACAACTACGCGCTGGTGTCGGCGTCGGCGTTTATCGGCAACACGGATGTGAGTAACGGCGTGCTCGACACGACCGGCAGCTACGATACGCAAGGTTACGCCGTCACGGGGTCGGTCGGCCACATCTTCAGGCTCGGGGACCGCACACGGTTCGACCTTCGCGGTGGACTGCTCGGCGTCACCTTCAAGGGGGATTCGTATACGGACAGCGGCGGCAACGAATTTGGCCAGAGCAGGATTTCCTTCGGTGCCGTGCAGTTTGCGCCCGGCATCTATGGTGATTTCAAGCTGGAAAACGCCATGGTCTTCAGCCCCTACGCGCGGTTGGAACTGCAGCAACGGTTTGGGGCGAAGAACACCACGGAAATCGACACAAGAAAGGTAAACTTCGATGACGCCGACTTTTCGGCCGCGCTGTCGACCGGCTTCAACCTGAAGATGACGGAAGCCACGACACTGAACGGCGAAGTGCGGGGAAAGTGGTCCACCGACAGTTCAACGCTCGGCGCCAAGCTCGGCCTCAAAGTAGCGTTCTAGAGCAATTCCAGGAAAAGGGCGCAGCGGTCAGGCTCGGCGACTTCGCCGTAGCCTGCCGAGAGCGGCCAGGCGCCGGCCCCAATCGGCATGGCGCGGGCTGAACTCCGTGCCGTTCTTGCTGCTCCACAGGCCGCTGCAGCCATGCATGGCCACGACCGCCGGAAACGGCCCTTGCCCTTGCGGCTTGAACAGCATTGCGTCCAGCGTCGCCGGCACGTTCTTGCCGTCGGCCGCTATGCTGACGCGATCGGGTTCCTGGGAGGTTGCCGCGGCCGGCTGTGTCATCCAAAAGGCAAAGAGGCCCGCGGGAGCGACACGATATTTCGCCTGCATCGCCAGAGCCCCTCCCTCCCGAAGCCGTTGCGCTCACCTTGAAGCGCGGCACGGCCTACCGCAAATCAGGGTTGCGTGGTGAAGACAGGGAAACCGACCAGGCCAAAGCGCAAGATCGGTCGAGCGTGACACATCTGGTAGCGCCTATCTGGTGCTGCCACGGAGGGAGAGACGGTGAAGGCGTCCGTTGAAAACTATCATGCCCGGATGCAGCGAGTGCTGGACCACATAGACCAGCATCTGGACGGCGATCTGGGCCTGGAAGCGTTGAGCGGCGTCGCGGCGTTCTCGAAATTCCATTTCCACCGGCAATTCATGGCCACCTTCGGGCTGTCCGTGCATCGCTACGTCCAACTCGCCCGCATGAAGCGCGCTTCGCACAGGCTTGCGGCGAGCGATGCCCAAAGCGTCACCGATATAGCGATGGATGCCGGTTACGACGCACCGGATGCCTTCGCCCGCGCCTTTAGGCAACGGTTCGGACAGTCGCCTTCGTCGTTTCGGAAATCTCCCGACTGGGGGGCGTGGCTCATGGCCTTCGGGCCTTTCGACAAAGCAAGGAACACGCTCATGCAGATCATCTTTGACCACGACGACGTAACGATCCGCGATGTGCCGCCCACACCGGTGGCGATCATGGAGCATCGCGGCGACCGGGCGACACTCCAGGACACCATCCAGCGGTTCATCGCCTGGCGCAAGGCAGCGGGCTTGTCGCCCGAGACAAGCCCGACCTTCAACGTCTTCCGTTCCGAAAGGGAGCCCGCGATCGCGGCCGACTACAGCATGGACATTTGTGTCGGGACCGATCGGCCGATCGATGAGAAAGACGGGCAGATGAAGGCCGGCGTGATCCCCGGCAGACGCTGCGCGGTGCTGCGCTACCCCGGCAACACCAACAATCTCGAACCCGCAGCACTCTACCTTTATCGTGAATGGCTTCCGGCCAGCGGCGAGGAAGTGCGGGACTTTCCGGTCTATTGCCAGCGCTGGCTGTCCCGCCTCGCGGAGGGCCCGCTGCACGAAGTGGTCGTCGAACTCTTCCTGCCTCTGAAATAGCGCATGGGGATTGCGGCTTGTCCCTGCTGATCGCGAGAAGCGGACAAGCCCGTTGTCCACTCCATCTCGGTTAGTCCGCCTGGATCTAGCGGACCGCCGCGCGCTTTTCGAGCGAACGGGCATATTGCGTCAGCGGGAAGCACATGAGGAAGAAGATCAGCGCCACCAGCCCATAGACCTTGAACGGCTCGAAGGTGGCGTTGTTGATGGCGTTGGAGGTCCGCACCAGTTCCTCGAAGCCGATGATCGAGGTCAGCGCGGTCGACTTGATCAGCTGCACCAGGAAGCCGACCGTCGGCGCGCGGGTGATCGAGAATGCCTGCGGCAGGATGATCAGCCTGAGCTCCTGCAGATAGTGCAGGCCGAGGCTGGCGCCGGCGTCCCACTGGCCGCGCGGCAAGGCATCGACGCCGGAGCGCCAGATCTCGGCGAGATAGGCGCTGGCGAAGAAGGTCAGGCCGAGCACCGCCGCGGTCCAGGGCTCGATGCGCAGGCCGAGCATCGGCAGACCGAAGAACATCAGGAACAGCTGCATCAACAGCGGCGTGCCCTGGAACAGGGCGATGTAGCCCGAGGCAAGGCGCCGCCTCCATTTATGCTTGGAGATCCGGAAGAACAGCACCGCCATGCCGACCAGCGCGCCGCCGACAAAAGCGGCCAGCGACAGCAGCACCGTCCAGCGTGTGGCCAACAGAAGGTTGCGCACGATGTCCCAGAAAGTGAACTCGATCATGATACGCCCGCTCCGAGCGCGCGGCGGCCGCCGGTGACCAGAAGCCGGCGCAAGGCCATCGACATTGCGAGGTAGACCAGCGTCACGACGAAATAGGTCTCGAAGGACCGGAAGGTGCGCGCCTGCAGCATGTCGGCCTCATAGGTCAGCTCGCGCACCGCGATCTGCGACACAACGGCCGATTCCAGCATCATGATGACGATCTGGCTGGTGAGCGCCGGATAAATGATCTTGAGCGCCTGCGGCAGCACGATCTTGATGAACACCTGCCGAGGCCTGAGCCCCAAAGCCAGGGCGGCTTCCGTCTGCCCGCCCGGCACGGCATCGAGCCCGGCGCCGACGATCTCGATCGTATAGGCCGCCATGTTGAGCGTCATCGCCAGCATGGCGGCCAGGATCGGGTCGAGCCTGATGCCGAGGCTGGGCAGGCCGAAGAAGATGAAGAACAGCTGCACCAGGAACGGCGTGTTGCGCATCACTTCGACATACCAGGCGATGGCGTGACGCAGCAGCGCGGGGCCGTTTCGCCGTCCGGCGGCGCCCAGGATGCTGAGCAGCGTCCCCGCCAGTGTGGTCACGGCGATCAGCAGGATCGTCGTGGCCGCGCCGTGCGCGATGTCGCCTAAAGCACCCGGGAGCCAGGCAAAGGCCACGGGGGCTCAATCCTTGAGGTTGTCGGGATTGAGCGGCGTCTTCAGCCAGGCTTTCGAGCTTTCGTCCAGCTTGCCGTCGGCCAGCATCTTGGCGATGGCGTCGTTGACCGCCTTCTTCAAGCCGTCCTCGTTCTTGTTGAGGCCGATATGCGAGGGCGAGGTCAGCAGCTGGAACTTCTGCTCCGGCTTCAGCGCATCCTGCTTGGCCAGCACCTGGGCGCCGACATCGTTGCCGACGACCATCAGCTGGGTCTGCCCGGAGATGAAGGCCTGGATGACCGAATTGTAGTTGTCGAAGCGCTTGATGTCGGCCGAGGCCGGCGCGGCCTCGGTCAGCGAGGTGTCCTCAAGCGTGCCGCGATTGACGGCGATCGACTTGTCGGCAAGGTCTTCCTTGCCTTTGACCGACATCGCCGCCGGGCCGATCACCGCGATGTAATAGGGCGCGTAGGCGGCGGCGAAGTCGATGACCTGCTCGCGCTCCTTCGAGTAGCCGACGCTCATCAGTATGTCGACGCGATGGTCGTTGAGATAGGGGATGCGGTTCTGGCCGGTGACGGCGACCGGGTTGAGCTTCACCTTGAGCGTGTCTGCGATGTATTGCGCGACATCCATGTCGTAGCCCTTGAGGCTCATATCGGCGCTGGCCGAGGAGAAGGGCGGGAAGTCGGCGAAGACGCCGACATTGATGGTGCCGGCCTTGGTGATGTCAGCGAGAGCATCGGCATTGGCGGCCTGGGTGGCGAGACCGAGGCCGGCCCCGAGCACCAGGACGGCGGCAATGGATGATTTCAGTGTCGAGTGGATTGTCATTTTTATTCCCCTTCTGGAAGCTTTGATTGTTTGAGGCGGCTGCCGGCTCCAGCGCGGCGGCCGCCTTTCGTTTCAGGTGTCAGGTGACCTTGCCCGTGATGGCCGGGCTGAACACCATCAGGCTCAGGATCTCGAACAGCACCTGGGCGCCGGCATGCGCGGTGTTGGTGGTGGCGTCATATTGCGGCGCCACCTCGACGACGTCGCCGCCGACGATGTTGAGACCCTTGAGACCGCGCAGCAGCTCGAGCACTTCGCGTGTCGTCAGCCCGCCGACTTCCGGCGTACCGGTGCCGGGCGCGAAAGCCGGATCGACGCTGTCGATGTCGAAGGAGACATAGGTCGGCCCGTCGCCGACGATCTTGCGCGCCTTCTCGATGATGGCTGGGATGCCTAGACCGGTCACCTCCTCGGTGTGCACCACGGTCATCCCGGACTCATAGGTGAACTCCCACAGATATTCGGCCGAGCCGCGAATGCCGATCTGGATGGTGCGCGTCGGGTCCAGCACGCCGTCGAGCACCGCGTTGCGGAACGGCCCGCCATGGTGGAACTTGGTCATGTCGAACAGGCCGCTGGTGTCGCAATGGGCGTCGATGTGGATGAGGCCGACCGGGGCCTTCTTGCCGACGGCCTTCAGGATCGGGTGGCTGATCGAATGGTCGCCGCCAACAGACAGGGGAAGCACGCCGGCATCGACGATCTGGTTGGTGCGGCGCTCGATATCCTCATGGCTGGTCTCCAGCCGGTAGCGGCTACGGAACGGCGTGTCGCCGATATCGGCGACGCGAAGCTCGTGCGTCGGCGCGCATTCCAGCACATGATTGTAGGGGCCGATGCGCTCGATGGCGCGCAGCGCCCTCGGCCCGAAGCGCGAGCCCGGCCGGTTGGTGACGCCCAGATCCATCGGCACGCCGATGATGGCCACCTGCAGGTCGCCGAAATCCGGGTTCTCTGCAGCGATTTCGCGATAGGGCGCGGCGAGGAAGGTCGGGATGCCGGAATAGGGTGCCAGTCTTGTGCCGCTCTTGGAGAAGATCTTGTCGGCGACCTTGCGGAATTTCGGGTCGAACATCTCGCCGCCATGGCTCTCGCCATATTTGCGGCGCAACGCGTCGAGCTTGCCGCGATCGTAACCCATATCCGCTCCTCCTGGGCTGATGCAGCGCGGCCGTCGGCGATCTCAAACGAACTGACCGTCATCCGGCCGGGGTCGCTGTCCCGCTGGCTGTCTGCAGATTTCACGTCTTGGTGTTATTTCGTGCCGAAGTGTCCGGCAGCCCGATTGAAAAAGCAATTGATATTGTTAGGGTGTTTTCTGTGAGAAAATCTCACAAAGAGACCGAGCATCCATGGTCAAGCGCCTGCCACCCCTGAACCCGCTGCACGCCTTCGAGGCAACGGCGCGCCATGGCTCGCTGACCAAGGCGGCGAGTGAGCTGAATGTCACGCATGGCGCCGTCAGCCACCAGATCAAGGCACTGGAGCAGTCGCTCGGCGTCAAGCTGTTCGAGCGCGTCGGCCAGCGCGTCAGGCTGACGCCGCATGGCGCGGAGCTGTTGCCGGCGGTATCGACAGCCTTCGACGGCATCGCCGCCGCCACGCAGCGGCTGACGCGGCCGGCCAGCAGCGGCGCGCTGTCGGTGTCCTGCGTGCCGGCATTGCTGCTTTTGTGGATGACGCCGAGGCTCGGCAGCTTCACCGCGCAATATCCCGACATACAGCTGACGCTGATCCCGTCCAACGACCCCAGGGATATCCGCGCGCCGCACATCGATGTCTGCGTGCACTATGGCGATGGCAGCTGGGCCGATTGCTGGATGCGCAAATGGTCGGGGCTGGAACTGTTTCCCGTGGTCAGCCCGACCTTGATCAACAACCGGCCGATCCGCAGCGTCAGGGACCTGGCCGACCATGTCTTCCTGCATGGCGATGACGGCCGCGAATGGCACACCTGGCTGGCGGCCGCCGATGCGCTGGACCTGGAGCGCGGCCGCCGCCATCATCTGGGCGATGCGCGCATGGCGACCGAGGCGGCGGTGCACGGCCATGGCGTGGCGCTCGGCGATTCGGTGACGGCAAGCGCGCTGCTGGCCAGGGGCATGCTGGTCGCGCCGTTCAGCCTTTCGGTGCCGGCGGTCGACGATTTCTACGTTGTCTGCCGCAACGAAATGCGCACGACGCCGATCGTGCAGGTGTTCATCGACTGGCTGTTCGCCGAGAAGGCCGAAGATGACGGCCGTGCCGACGCTCCGGTCGCCGGCCGTATCATCAGCCGCCGCAAGCGTCCGCAACTCAAGGTCATCGGCGCGAAGACGGCCGGCTGAGAGCGACTGCTCAAGGCCATGCGCAGGCTGTTCTTTTTGTCGGGCCAGCCTGAAAGCGGGCAGCGCTCTGGCCAATTCGATGCTATGAGGCCTGTCGCGATTGTGGATGGCAGGCAGCGAAGGCGGCAGCAAGCATGGCAAAGACCGATATTGCGCGGCGTGTCTATAACCACACCTGGAAGCTCGACCCGATCGTGCGCAGCCTGCTCGACACGGATTTCTACAAGCTTTTGATGCTGCAGATGATCTGGGGCATGTACCCCAAGGTCGACACCACCTTCTCGCTGATCAACCGCACCACTTCGGTGCGGCTGGCCGACGAGATCGATGAAGGCGAATTGCGCGAACAGCTCGACCATGCCCGCACCTTGCGCTTCTCCAAGAAAGAGATGATCTGGCTCGGCGGCAACAATTTCTATGGCCGCAAGCAGATCTTCGAACCGGAGTTCCTGGCCTGGCTGGAAGGCTTCAGGCTGCCGGACTACGAGCTGTCCAAACGCGACGGCCAGTACGAGCTCTCCTTCGGCGGCCCGTGGATGTACACCACGCTGTGGGAAATCCCGGCGCTGGCGATCATCAACGAGCTCCGTTCCCGCGCGGCCATGCGGGCCTTCGGCCCGTTTGCGCTCGATGTGCTCTATGCCCGCGCCAAGGCCAAGATGTGGGCCAAGACCGAGCGGCTGAAGGCGCTTCCCGGCATCCGCATTTCCGACTTCGGCACACGCCGGCGGCATTCCTTCCTGTGGCAGCGCTGGTGCGTCGAGGCGCTGAAGGAAGGCATTGGCGAGGCCTTCACCGGCACCTCCAACGTGCTTTTGGCCATGGACAACGACCTCGAAGCGCTCGGCACCAATGCGCACGAACTGCCGATGGTGTTTGCAGCCCTTGCCAATTCGGAAAAGGAGCTGAAACAGACCCCCTACAAGGTGCTGCAGGACTGGCAGCGCTACTATGGCGGCAACCTTTTGATCGTACTGCCCGACGCTTTCGGCACGGCCTCCTTCCTGCGCGACGCGCCGGACTGGGTGGCCGACTGGACCGGCTTTCGCCCCGACAGCGCGCCGCCGATCGAGGGCGGCGAGAAAATCCTGTCCTGGTGGCGCGAGAAGGGCAAGGACCCGAAGCAGAAGCTGCTGATCTTCTCCGACGGGCTCGAGGTCGAAACCATCGAGGAGACCTACCGCCATTTCAGGGGCAAGGTGCGCATGTCGTTCGGCTGGGGCACCAATTTGACCAATGATTTCGAAGGCTGCGCGCCGACGGAAACCAACAGCCTCGACGCCATATCGCTGGTCTGCAAGGTAACGGAAGCCAATGGCAGGCCGGCGGTGAAGCTGTCCGACAACCCGGCCAAGGCGACGGGAGACGAGAAAGAAATTCAGCGGTATCTCAGGATTTTCGGCGAGAAGGACCGGGTGGAGCAACTGGTCAAGGTGTGAAGAGAGATCGGACTCATGGATAGTTCGAGTTCCTTCACGCCCCCCTCTGAGGGGGGCGCCGAAGAGTGCTTTCTTGCGAGAGTTGCGCTCCCATGCCTCGTCGCTCCGCTAGCGCTTCCCACCCCCGCCTTCGCCCACGCCTCCGATCGCGGCCACGTCCTGCTGTTGCCGACCGGCTACTATCTGATCGGCGGCGCATTCGCCGTGGCCGTCAGCTTCCTCGTGCTGGCGCTGCTGCCCGCGGCCGCCCTCGACCGTTTCTGCCGCAGGCGCCTGCCGCTGTTCACCCTCGGCGACAGCGCCCGCACCGCCATCAGCCTGATATCCTTTGCCGGCTTTGCAATTCTCGTCGCCGCCGGCCTTTTCGGCAGCCGCGACCCGCTCTCCAACCCGTTGCCCCTGGCGATCTGGACACTGCTGTGGGCCGGCATCACGCTGCTGCAAGGCGTTTTCGGCGATCTCTGGTCTTGGCTGAACCCTTGGGTTGGGCCGTGGCGCCTCGTCTCGCGCCTGCTCGGCACAGGCGACGGGGGACCATGGCGCCTCCCCGGCTGGCTCGGCTGCTGGCCGGCTGTCATCCTGTTCCTCGCCTTTGCCTGGTTCGAACTCGTCGATCCGGCGCCTGACGACCCGGCACGGCTCGCCTGCGCCGCCGGCCTGTACTGGCTGCTCACCTTTCTTGCCATGCTGGCGTTCGGCTATCGCGGCTGGAGCCGCAGTGGCGAGTTTCTGACGATCTTCTTCTCGATGGTGGCGCGTTTCGCGCCGGCCGAGCGCGACGAGAATGGCCGGCTTGCGCTGTGCTGGCCGGCCGCCCAGCTGCTGGCGGCAGAGCCACTGCCGCCCAGCGGCATCGCCTTCCTGCTGCTGGCCCTGTCCTCGGTCTCCTTCGACGGCCTGTCGAAAACCTTCTTCTGGCTGGGTCTGTTCGGCGTCAATCCGCTCGAATTCCCCGGCCGCACTGCCGTGATCGGCAGCGGCAGCCTTGGGCTCGTTCTGACATTCGCGATGCTGACGGCGGTGTTCCTTCTCGCCGTCTGGCTCGGCCAGCGCCTGGCCGGCGGCGGTCCGCCGCTTGGCCAGGCCGCGGGACTGCTGGTGTGGTCGATCGTGCCGATCGCGCTCGCCTACCACGTCGCGCACTATCTGACGGCGCTGCTGGTCGACGGCCAGTATGCACTGGCCTCGCTGTCCGACCCGTTCGCGCTGGGCTGGAACCTGTTCGGCACCGCCGACCTTCAGGTCGAGGCCGGCATCGTCGCCGGGGCGGAGTCGGCCTGGTGGCTGTGGAACATCCAGGCCGGCGCCATCATCCTTGGCCATGTGCTCGCCGTTCTCGTCGCGCACGGCTTTGCCTGGCGCCTGCATCCGCAGCCTGGCCGCGCCGCGCTCAGCCAGTTTCCGCTCACCCTGCTGATGATCGCCTACACGGTCTTCGGCCTCTGGCTGCTTGCCACGCCAACGGTTGGATGAAAAAAGGGCGGCCCGGATGTCGTTGGGGAAAGCTCGCTTGCCACATCAGGGCTTTGGTGATTTAGTTTGTACACATGCAATTTTCCGCATCCTCTGAGCGAGGATGCCGAACCCGCCTTATCGTTGGTCAAGACTGAAAAAACAGGGGAACGAACATGGCTGACAAGAACGGATTTTTCGACCTCTCCAAGACGACCCTCACCCGCCGCACAGCCCTGAAGGGCCTGGCCGCGGGCGCCGGCCTCGCCGTGGCGCCCGGTTTCGTCCGCTATTCCCAGGCGCAGAGCTCGGCGCCGATCAAGATCGGCTTCCAGTCGCACCGCACCGGCATCGGCGCCGCCTATGGGCGCTGGTACGAAAAGACCACCGCCGCCGCGGTCAAGGCGATCAACGCCGCCGGCGGCATCAATGGCCGCCAGGTCGAGGTGATCATCGAGGATGACGGCACCGACCCCGGCCGCGGCGCCGAAGTGGTCGGCAAGTTTGCCACCCAGCACAAGACCGACATCGTCTTCGGCACGCTGTTCTCGCACGTCGTCATCGGCTCGGCGCCCGCCGCCGGCGAAAACAAGATGCCCTATTTCGTCGTCAGCGAAGGCCACCATGTCGCCTCGACCAAGCTCAACCGTTATGTCTTCCAGCCCGGCATCACCGACGTGAAGAGCCAGATCCAGTCGATGGCGCCGTGGATCGCGGCCAATGCCGGCAAGAAGGTGACGCAGATCTTCCCGGATTTCGCCTTCGGCTACGACCACCGCGACTACCTGCCGCCGGCGCTGAAGGCGCAGGGCGCCGAGGTCATCGCGCAGATCGCCATCCCGCCGACGGAATCCTCCTTCACCAAATATTTTCCGCAGATCCCGCCCGAGACCGAGGTGATCTACCACGTCATGGTCGGCCCGGCGGTGCTCACCTTCGTCAAGGAGCTCGGCGAGTTCTACGGCTCCAACCGGCCGCAGCTGTTCGGCTTCATGGATTCGCTGGAAGCCACCGACATCAACAGCCCCGGGCTCGAATTTCTGGACGGCAGCCATTTCTGGGAGGGTTCGCCGCGCTATGCGCAGGCCGATGACAGCGCCGCGCAAAAAGCCTATCGCGCCGCCGTCGGCATCGACGACAATGGTGCGGCCGTAGGCGATCCAAAGGACGTCTCCACCGCGTCGCACATGTTCGGCTGCTGGGAAACCCTCTATGTCGTCAAGAAGGCGATGGAAGACGCCGGCTACAAGGGCCCGGAAGACCGTGCCAAGCTGGTCGAGGCGACCGAGGCGCTGACCGCCTTCGCCGAAGGTCCGGAGCATCCGCAGGGGCCAAAGACCTTCAACGGCAAGATCCATCAGTGCTTCGGCATCCAGAATATCTCCAAGGTCGAAGGCGGCAAGCTGAAGGTGGTGCACAAGACCAAGATCGAGGACGGGCTTTACGAGGCGGAAGGGGATTACACGACGCAGGCGCTTTAGGCTTGGTTCTTTAAGCACAGTGCCCTTCGGCCTCCCCCCCTCTGCCCTGCCGGACCCGACCCTTCGCTGTCGCTCCGGGCGTTCGTCGTTCGGAAAGCCAGGCAATTGGCTTTCCGTCCGCTCCGCGGATCACTCCTCACCCCCCTCAAGGGGGAGGCCCTTCGCATCTGCCTTGGGCTCTTAGCCGATGCACTTCGGTCCTCACCTTCTCCTTGCCGCGCTCGAAGGCCTCGTCACATCAGCCGTGCTGGCGCTGACGGCGCTCGGGCTGTCGCTGGTGTTCGGCGTCATGCGGGTGGTCAATGTCGCGCATGGCGAGTTCTTCATGCTTGGCGCCGTGCTCGCCTGGGCGATCTCGACGGCGGTGTCGGGCCATCCGGCGCTCGGCTTCCTGGCGGCGCTGGTGATCGCGCCGCTGATCGTCGGCGCCATTGCGCTGGTGGCCGAGCGACTGGTGCTGCGCCGGCTCAACTATAATCCGGAAGCCACCATCGTCGCCACCATCGGCATGCTCTACATCATCCAGCAACTGGCGCTGAGCTTCTATGGTCCCGAGGCGCGGCCCGTCGAGCCGCCCTTCAGCTACCGCATCCTTTTGCCGTGGTTCGGCTATTCCGGCTACAAGCTGTCGATCATTGCCGCCTCCGCGCTTCTCTTGATCGCGACATGGCTGGTGCTGACCCGGACCAGGATCGGCCTGATCATGCGCGCCACGCAGTATGACAGCGAGACGGCGCAGGCCTTCGGCATTCCGGTCGACCGCGTCTATGGCGGCGTCTTCGCGCTCGGCGCCATGCTGGCGGCGATTGCCGCGGTGCTGATCGTGCCGATCAGCCAGGCGCATTACCTGATGGGGCAGGATCCGCTGCTCTTGTCCTTCATCGTCGTCATCATCGGCGGCCTCGGCTCGCTGCGCGGCACCGTCGTCGCCGCCGTGCTGATCGGCCTTTCCGACGGCATCATCTCGATGTTCTTCTCGCCGACCTTGGCCAAGATCATCGCCACGCTGCTGGTCGCCATGGTGCTGGTGTTCCGGCCGCAAGGCCTGTTCGGGACGGCATCGCGATGAGCGAGGCTTCGCCGGCAAAGGCCTATTCCCTGCATCTCGGCGTCATCGCGCTGCTCTTCGTGCTGAGCTTCGTGCTGCCGGACTACTATCACGGCCTGCTCGCCCGCATCATGGTGCTGGCGGTGTTCGCCATGGGCTACAACATGCTGTTCGGCTATGTCGGCCTGCTCAGCCTCGGCCATGCCATGTTCTTCGGCGCCGGGCTTTACGGCGCCGGCCTTGCCATCATCCAGCTCGGCTGGAGCGTGCCACTGGCCTTGCTCGGCGGGATTGCCTGCGGCGCGGTGCTGGCACTGGTGATCGGCCTTCTGGCGCTGCGCACCACGGGTGTCGCCTTCATGATCGTCACCATGATGTTCGCCCAGGTGTTTTATCTCCTGATCCTCTACTTCGCGGCATGGACCGGCGGCGATCAGGGCCAGGTCGTGCCGCAGCCGGCGCGTGCCCTCAATTTCGGCACGATGTCGCTGGACCTCACCAACCCCACCGTACGCTACATGAGCGCGCTGACGCTGTTCGCGCTCGTGCTTCTGGTCACGCTGGCTGTCGTCCGCTCCCGGTATGGCCGCGTGCTGGTCGCCATCCGCGAGAATGAGGAGCGCACGAAGATGCTGGGCTACGATACCTTCTCCAACAAGCTCATAGCCGTGGTCGTCTCCGGCACGATCTGCGCGGCGTCGGGTGCCGCCTACGCAGTGCTGTTTGGCTATGTCGGCTCGAGCTTCGCGTCGGTGCAGTATTCGATCCTGCCGCTGCTGTGGGTGCTGCTCGGCGGTGCGGCCACGACGCTCGGGCCGCTGATCGGCACGGTCTTCATGTACTATGTCATCGACGTAACCAGCGGCTACACCTCGGCCTATCTGCTGATCGTCGGCATCGCGCTCATCCTTTTGGTGCTGTTCTTTCCCAAAGGCATTCTCGGCAGCATCCGCCAGCGCTGGCTCGGGTGGCTGCCATGACGCCGCTTTTGGCCACCAAGGGCCTGTCCCGCAATTTCGGCGGCCTGCGCGCCGTCGACAGCGTCGACTTCACCTTGATGCCCGGAGAAATTCGCGCCGTCATCGGCCCCAACGGGGCGGGGAAGACCACCTTCGTCAGCATGGTCAGCGGCCGCATCCAGCCGTCTTCGGGAGCGATCGTCTTCGATGGCACCGACATCACCAGCCTACCGGCCTATGTCAGGGTGCGCCAAGGCATCGCCTACACGTTCCAGATTACCAGCATCTATGCCAACCTGTCCGTTTACGCCAATGTCGCGCTGCCCGTGCAACTGACGCTGCGGCACGGGCCTTCCAAGAGCGCGATACAGGCCGCTGTCATGACGGCGCTGGAACGTACCGGGCTGGCCGACCGCGCCCATATGCCGGCCGGGCAATTGTCATATGGCCACCAGCGCCTGCTGGAGGTGGCGATGGGCCTGGCGCTGAAGCCGCGCCTGCTGATCCTCGACGAGCCTACGCAGGGGCTGGCCGACAGCGAGATCGACAATTTCATCGTGCTGGTGCGCGACATCGCCAGCAGCGCCACGGTGCTGCTGATCGAACACAATATGCCCGTTGTCATGCAGTTGGCCGACCGCATCACCGTCTTCAACGCCGGCAAGATCCTGGCGGAAGGCACGCCGGAGGCGATCCGCGAAAACGCGGCGGTGCAGGAAGCCTATCTGGGGACCGCCCCATGATTGAGAGGAGCAAGACGGAAGCGTTGCGGATCGCGGGACTGGACTGTTTCTATGGCGAAGTCCAAGTGCTCTACGGCCTCGACCTCGTGCTGAACAAGGGCGAGGTGCTGTGCCTGTTCGGCCGCAATGGCGCCGGCAAGACGACGACGCTGAAGGCGATCATGGGCCTGCTTCCTTCAAGCGCCGGCTCGATCAAACTCGCCGGCCGGGAATTGACCGGCCTGCCGGCGCACGAAGTGCCGAAGGCCGGAGTCGCCTATGTGCCGCAAGGCAGGCGGCTGTTCGCCGAGATGACGGTGGCGGAAAACATCGAGATCGGGCTGATGGCGCGCGGCAAGGGCAAGGCGACACGAGAGAGCGTGCTCGACCTGTTCCCGCTGCTGCGCCAGCGGCTGCGGCAGCGCTCGGGCACCTTGTCGGGCGGTGAGCAGCAGATGCTGGCGATGGCGCGCGCACTCTGCCTCGAACCGCAGGTGCTGTTGCTCGACGAGCCGACGGAAGGGCTGATGCCGTCGATGATCGCCAAGATCCGCGAGACGGTATCGAAGCTGCGCGAGATGCACGTTTCGACCATCCTGGTGGAACAGCGGGTCGATGCGGTGCTGTCGGTCGCCGACCGCGTCTCGTTCATCGAGAACGGCCGTAACCGCGAGACGGTGGATGTCGAGGAATTGCGCGCGGATCCGTCGGCGGTGCGGCGGTATGTGGGCGTTGGTTGATCAGCCGAAGAACAGGAAGCCGGCGATCAAGAAGGTCGGGATCAGCACCAGCCCGGACCACAGCATGTAGCCGAAGAAGCCGGGCATCTTGACGCCGCGATGCCTGGCAATGGCATAGACCATGAAGTTGGGCGCATTGCCGATATAGGTGTTGGCCCCCATGAACACCGCTCCCGCCGAGATCGCGGCAAGCGTCGAGGCGAATTCGGTCATCAGGTGGTGTGGATCGCCGCCCGCCAGTTCGAAGAACACCAGATAGGTCGGCGCATTGTCGAGGAAGGACGACAGCGCCCCGGTCAGCCAGAAATAGGCGAGATCGTTGGGCGTGCCTTGCGCCGAAGTGACGAGCGCGACCAGCGGCGCCAGCGCGCCCTCGTGACCGGCCCTCAGGATGGCGACGACCGGCACGATGCAGATGAAGATGCCGGCAAACAATTTTGCCACTTCGGCGATCGGGCCCCAGTTGAAGCCGTTCGCCTTGCGGTATTCCTTGCGCGAAACCGCCAGTGACACGAAGGCAAGCGCCAGGATGACGGCGTCGCGCACCAGGTTCTGCAGTTCCAGCGTCACGCCTTGAATGGACAAGGTGACATCAGGCTTCCATGTGGCCGACAGCAGGATGGCGCCGATGACGCCGGCGAGCAGCGGAATGTTGGGCAGGCCGCGGATGCGAACCTTCGAATCCGGCGTCGGATCCTTGATCTTCGGCTCGCCGGCCTCGCGCCGGTGCAGGATGATGTCGATCGCCAGGAACACCGCCAGCACCAAGCCGCCGACAAACAGCGTCTCGCGCCAAAGGTTGGCGGTCGTCCAGAAGAAGTCGACTCCGCGCAGGAAGCCAACGAACAGCGGGGGATCACCGAGCGGCGTCAGCGAGCCGCCAATGTTGGAGACCAGGAAGATGAAGAAGACGATGACATGGGCGTTGAATGGCCTGGCGTCGTTGGCGCGGATGATCGGCCGGATCAGGATCATCGAGGCGCCCGTCGTGCCGATGACCGAGGCGAGCAGCGCGCCGACCAGCAGCAGCCCGACATTGACCAGCGGCGTGCCGTGGATGTTGCCGGCGACCAGGATGCCACCCGAAATGGTGAACAGCGCGAACAGCAGAATGATGAAGGACATGTATTCGGTGAGCAGCGCGTGCAGCACCGCCTCGGTCGCCGAAGGGATGCCGAAGGCGAGCGCCAGCGGCACGACGACCAGCGCCGCCCACAGGGCCGCGATCTTGCCGTAATGATGCTCCCAGACATGGTGGAACAGCAGCGGACCGGTGGCGATCGACAGCAGCAGGCCGGAAAAGGGCAGCGCCCACCACAGCGACATCGAGGCGCCGGGCAGCGTGTGTTCCTCCGCCGCGACGGCGGCGTCCGGCAACAGCATGGCGACGGCAAGGGCCGCGCCCGCCATCACGCCTGCACCGACCCGCGATAACTTCCCCTGCCGCCCCACCTTCCGTTCAGTCCGACAAATGGTCTTCGAGCGTCACGCCGGCATCGCGCATGCGCCGCAGCATGGCATCGAGCGAGCCATTGAGATCGATGCCGCGGCAGGCGTCAAGCCGGACGGTGGTCTTGAAACCCTGGCTGACGGCATCCAGCGCCGAAAAGCCGACGCAGAAATCCGTCGCCAGCCCGACCAGGGTGACGGTGTCGATACCGCGCTCCTTGAGGTAGCCTCCGAGGCCGGTCGGCGTCGTGTGGTCGTTCTCGAAAAAGGCCGAATAGCTGTCGATTGCCGGGCGAAACCCCTTGCGGATGACGAGTTCGGCCTTGGTCCAGGCAAGGCCGGAATGGAAGTCCGAGCCGAGGCTGCCCTGGATGCAATGATCCGGCCACAGCGTCTGCTGGCCGTAGGGCATTTCGATCATGGTGAAGGGCTGCGCGCCCGGATGGCTGGAGGCGAAGCTCGAATGCCCGGCGGGATGCCAGTCCTGCGTCAGCACGACATGGTCGGCGTGCCGGATCATGTCATTGACCAGCGGCACGATCTCGTCGCCGCCGGTCACGGCCAACGCGCCGCCCGGGCAAAAGTCGTTCTGCAGGTCGATCACAACAAGCGCTTGGTCGGCCATTGGGCCTCCTTCTTCTCTGCGTTGGGCTCAGGCTCCAGTGGAAAGGTGCCGCTGACGCGACCGGAGGCAGAAACTTGACCAGATGGCCGGCCGCGTCAACCTCCGAAGGCGTAACAATCTCGTTGCATGCACCCTGGCAAGCACGGCGGCCCAAACTCTGGCTTTGACAATTTCCACCGGCTTGATATCATTTGCATACGAATGAATTTCCGGTTTGCGGACCGGCAAGATCATGCCTGGGGTAAACGCCCTGGGAGGGCCATTTCGGGGAAGGCCCACTCTCTGGGAAGGCAAAGCGTGATCCGTTACGCGAAACCCACCACGGTCGACGAGGCGCTCGCTTTGCTTGGCGAGGGCGCCTGGCGCATTCTTGCCGGCGGCACGGATTTCTATCCGGCGCAGGGCGCGAAGCCGTTCCGCGACAATGTCCTCGACATCAATGGCCTCGCTGCTTTGCGCGGTATTGCCGAGACGGATGACCACTTTGTCATCGGCGCGCGCACGACCTGGACCGACCTCATCCGTCACCCCTTGCCGCCGGCTTTCGAGGCGCTGAAACAGGCCGCGCGCGAGGTCGGTTCGCCGCAGATCCAGAACGTCGCCTCGGTGGCCGGCAATCTCTGCAACGCCTCGCCGGCCGCCGATGGCGTGCCGGGCCTGCTCGCGCTCGATGCCGAGGTCGAACTGCGCTCGGCGAGAGCGACGCGGCATCTGCCCTTGCCGGATTTCATTCTCGGCAATCGCCGCACGGCCCTGCGGCCTGGCGAAATGGTGACCGCCATTCGCGTGCCGAAGCTGGCCGCCGCCGGTGCATCGGCTTTCGTCAAGCTCGGCGCGCGGCGCTACCTCGTCATCTCCATCGCCATGGTAGCGGCGCGCCTGGTCGTGGCGAACGGCAGGGTTGCCGAAGCGGCCATTGCCGTCGGGTCCTGCTCGGCTGTCGCCAGGCGGCTTGCCGGCGTCGAGGCGGCGTTGCTCGGATTGCCTGGGGATGGCGGGCTCGCCGGCGCCATCCAGTCCGCGCCGATAACGGAACTGTCGCCGATCGCCGATGTGCGCGGCAGCGCCGAGTACAGGCTCGACGCGGTGCGCGAGATTGTTGCCCGGGCCGTGCTGACGGCCGCTGGGCCGATGAACGATCATATGGTGGCGGCGGCATGAGACAAGCTCAGCCTGACATGAACCAGGTTCTGCCCGAAGTGGATGAAGGTCGGCCGGATTTGGGCATAGTCCAGCCCGGCCTCGAGCGCGCCGACATCGCCTTCGCGGTCAATGGCGCCGCCGTCTCGGTCAACGTGCCGCCGCTGCGCCGGCTGTCCCAGGTCCTGCGCGACGAATTGCGGCTCACCGGCACCAAGGTCGGCTGCGATGCCGGCGATTGCGGCGCCTGCACGGTGCTGGTCGACGGCGATCCCGTCTGCGCCTGCCTGATGCCGGCGGCTTCGGCCGCGGGCGCATCGGTGACGACGGTCGAGGGGCTGGCCAACGGCCTGTTGTCAGCGCTGCAGGCTTCTTTCCTGGCCCATGGCGCGGCACAATGCGGCATCTGCACGCCGGCGCTGCTGGTGGCGGCGACAGCACTGTTGGACACGACGCCGAGACCAACCGAAATCGAGGTGCAGGATGCGCTGGGCGGGATTCTGTGCCGCTGCACCGGCTACCGGAAGATCATCGCGGCGGTGATGGACGCCTCCTCGCAAGTGGCAAGCCTCGATTTCCGCCTGCCCCAGTCCGGCCATGCGATCGGCGCGTCGCCCGTCAGGCTGGACGGTGTGCCAAAGGTGACGGGGGCCGAGAAATTCGGCGGCGATTCCTTCCCGGCCGATGCGCTTGCTGTGCTGGTGGTCCGCTCGCCGCATTATCACGCCGGCTTCGCCTTCGGCGACCTCGACGGCTGGGCAAGGAAGACCCCCGGCATCGTTGGTGTCTTCACGGCGGCCGACATTCCGGGCAAGAACTGTTTCGGCGTCATCGGCCCGTTTGCCGACCAGCCGGCGCTCGCCGAAGGGTTTGCGCGGCTTCGCGGCGAGGCGGTGGCGCTGGTCGCCGGCGAGCGCGAGGCAATTTTCGATCTGGACCTGTCGGATTTCCCAATCCGCTGGACCGAGCTGCCGCATGTCCTGCAGCCCAGCGAAGCACAGGCTGAGGGTGCTGCGCTGATCCATCGGAACCGCCCTTCGAACCTCTTGACCTCCGGCTTCGTCGAGCGCGGCGATCCCGAGGCGGCGCTTGCCGGCGCCGCTGTGACCGTGACCGGTGCGATCGACACCTCCTATGTCGAGCACGCCTATATCGAGCCCGAGGCCGGCCATGCCTATATGGACGCCGACACGCTGGTCGTCGTCGCCTGCACCCAGGCGCCCTATATGGACCGCGACGACACGGCGAAGGTGCTTGGCCTGGCTGTCGACAAGGTGCGCATCGTGCCGACCGCGACCGGCGGCGGCTTCGGCTCGAAACTCGACGTTTCGCTGCAGCCGCTGATCGGCCTCGTGGCGCTGAAGACCGGGCGTCCGGCCGCCTTGGCCTACACGCGCAACGAATCGATGACGTCGACCACCAAGCGCCACCCCGCAGAGATGAAGGCGACCATCGGCGCCGATGCCGACGGCCATGTCACCGGCATGATCTTTTCAGGCGATTTCAACACCGGCGCCTATGCCAGCTGGGGGCCGACCGTCGCCAACCGTGTGCCGGTGCATGCTTCCGGCCCCTACGCGACGCCGAACTACCGCGCCGAGGGCCGCGCCATCCACACCCATGGCCCGATCTCCGGCGCCTTCCGCGGCTTCGGCGTGCCGCAGGCGACGATCATGCAGGAGACGCTTTACGATGAGCTGGCCGGCAAGCTCGGCATCGACCGCCTCGATTTCCGCCTGAGAAACTGCCTTCGGAACGGATCCGAAACAGTCACCGGCCAGAAGCTGGAATCCGGCGTCGGCATTGCCGAATGTCTCGAGGCCTTGCGGCCACATTGGGCGCGGGCGGAAGCCGACGCGGATGCTTTCAACAATGCCAATGGCGATAAAAAGCGCGGCGTCGGCGTGGCGTCCTGCTGGTATGGCTGCGGCAACACCTCGCTGCCCAATCCGTCGACCATCCGGGTCGGCATCGCGGCTGACGGTACCGTCATCCTGCACCAGGGCGCCGTCGACATCGGCCAGGGTTCCAACACCGTCATCGCGCAGATCTGTGCCGACGCGCTTGGCCTGCCGCTGGAAAGGTTCCGGCTGAAAAGCGCCGATACGGCAATCAGCCCCGACGCGGGCAAGACCTCTGCCTCGCGCCAGACTTTCGTGACCGGCAAGGCCGCCGAGAAGGCCGGGCGGGCCCTGCGGGAAAAGATCCTGCGCTTTGCCAATGTCTCCGAGAAGGCAAGCCTGCAACTGGACGGTGCGGCGATCGTCATCCGCGAAGGCGAAGCCGCGCGCCGCATCGATCTCGCCTCGCTCGACATGGATGCCGACGGCTTCGTCTTCCGCGCCGAGGAGACCTACGACCCGCCGACACTGCCGCTCGATGCCAAGGGCCAGGGCAAGCCCTATGCCGTCTATGGCTATGGCGCGCAGATCGCCGAACTGGAGGTCGATCTCAAGCTCGGCACGGTCAAGCTGATCAAGGTCACCGCCGCGCATGATGTCGGCAAGGCGATCAACCCGCTGCTGGCCGAGGGCCAGATCGAGGGCGGCATCGCGCAAGGCATCGGCATGGCGCTGATGGAAGAGTACATTCCCGGCCGCACCGAGAATCTGCACGACTATCTCATCCCGACCATCGGCGACGTGCCGCCGATCGAAACCATCCTGGTCGAGGTTCCCGATCCCGAAGGGCCGTTCGGCGCCAAGGGCCTGGGCGAGCATGTGCTGATCCCGACGGCACCCGCGATCCTCAACGCCATCCGCCATGCCACCGGCGTGCTGGTCACCAAGGTTCCGGCGACGCCGACGCGCATCCGCGCTGGCATCCGTGAAAAGGATGGCATCCGCGAAAAGGAGGCACGCGCATGAGTGAGCTTGCCGAGCGTTTTGAGACCCATGATCCCGGCGAGAAGCTGGTGGCGGAGAAGATCCGCTGCGATGCCTGCCCGGTCATGTGCTACATAGCCGATGGTCGCACCGGCGCCTGCGACCGCTACGGCAATGCCGGCGGCCGGATCGTGCGCATGGACCCGCTGACCATTCTCGACCATGCTGCCGAGACCGGCGGGACAATCGTGCCCTTCGTCGCCGAAGGCGAGGCATGGGACGGCGAACTGGTCAACACCGGCCGCCGCTTCGTCACGGCAATCGGCGCGGGCACCACCTATCCCGACTACAAGCCGGCGCCGTTCATCGTCAGCCAGCAAGTCGAAGGCGTCGATCTCGTCACCGTCGTCACCGAAGGCATTTTTTCGTATTGCGGCGTCAAGGTGAAGATCGACACCGACCGTCATATCGGACCCGAAACGGCAATCGTGCGCTCGCAAGGCGAGGCGATCGGCCATGTCACGACGGGCGAATATGGCTCGCAGATGCTGTCGCTGGGCGGCGTGCACCATCTGACCGGCGGCTCCAAGGCGGAAGGCCGGGCAACCTGCGACGCGCTGCTCAATCTGTGCAACCGCAAGCCGGTGGAACTGACCATCGACGGCGGCGCCACCATCATCGTGGAAGCCGGCAAACCGCCTGTCATCGACGGCAAGCAGGAACACCGCATGCGCGTCGGCTGCGGCTCGGCCACCATCGGCATGTTCGCCACGCAATGGCGCGGGCTGGTCGACGAGGTGGTGGTGGTCGACGACCACATCACCGGCGTTGTCTCCGAGCACCAGGCCGGCAAGGTGCTGGGCTGGCAGGACACGGGCATCAAAATCATCGGACGCCGTTCGACGCCGGGCCGCTATTTCAAGGTCTCCGAGCCCGGCCTCGGCTGGGGCGGCACCTCGATTTCCGACCCGCTGTCGATCCTCGGCGAATGGAACGCCAAGAAGGGCGCGCGGCCGGGCCTGTCGCTGTTGATGGTTTCGACCACTGGCGAGCAGTTCGCCTACTACGAGCTCGACGACGAATTGAAGCCGGTCGGGAAGCCGTTTCCGGAGCGGTTGCAGAAGTCGGTCAATCTGATCGAGGACAATTGCGAGCCGGCGCTGTGCACCGTGCTGTTCATCGGCGGTGCCGGCGGCTCGCTGCGCGCCGGCGTCACCGAAAACCCGGTCAATCTCACCCGCTCGGTGCAAGGCCTGAATACTTACGTGACGGTCGGCGGCGCGCCGGTCTATGTCTGGCCGGGCGGCGGCATCACGCTGATGGTCGATGTCACCCGGGTGCCGGAAGGTGCCTTCGGCTATGTGCCGACGCCGGCGCTGGTGGCGCCGATCGAGTTCACCTTGCGCCGTGACGACTATGTCAGGCTTGGCGGCTACGAGGCCGAGATCCGCAGTGTCGAGGATATCGTCGCCAAGGGCGGCGAATACCTCAACCCGCGCCACGGCACGGGTGCGCCGTCCGACAATCCATGGCCGCCGCTGGCGCAGCTGCGGCGCGCCGCATCGAACGGAGCCTGACGATGGACGGCCCGCAGGCACATTGGCTGCAGGACAGCAAGCGGCTGCATCTCAACCATGGGCCGATCGATCTGATCGTCGAGGCCTTTGGCGAAGCGCAGGAATGCCGCCTGGCGTATGAGCAAGCGGTCGCGCGCTTCCAGACGATCCTGATCGAGCTGGTCAGGGAGCTTCCCGAATTGCGGCTCCCGGCATTTTTCCTGGCGCCGCGGGCCTTCAACGGTCCGACGGCGCGCCGCATGGAAGCGGCCGTCATGCCGCTCGCGGAATGTTTCATAACGCCGATGGCCGCCGTCGCAGGATCGGTAGCCGACGAAATGCTCGCCGCATTGCTTGCCGGCCGCAGGCTCGAGCGCGCCTATGTCAACAATGGCGGCGACAGCGCCCTCCACCTCGGCACGGGCCGATCGATCGGCCTGGCGGTCGCCGGCACCGGCAACGGCATGGCCGACCGGATCACGATCCGCGCGGAGGATGGCGTTCGCGGTGTCGCCACCAGCGGCTGGCGCGGCCGTTCCTTCTCGCTTGGCATTGCCGACGCCGTCACCGTGCTGGCGCGGACCGGTGCCGAGGCCGATGCGGCGGCGACGCTCATTGCCAATGCGGTGGACCTGCCCGGCAATCCCGCCATCCAGCGCATTCCCGCATGTGAACTGTCGCCCGACAGCGACCTCGGCGCGCGGCTGGTGACGCAAGGCGTCGGCACGCTTGCGCCTGGCGAGGTGGCGCGGGCGCTGGACAATGGCCTTGCCGTCGCCGAAGATTTTCGCCGGCGCGGCCTGATTGCCGGATCGGCGCTGTTTCTTGGCGGTGAGGCCCGCATCAGTGGTTCCGTGGCGCTTGCCGCACCCAACAAAAATCCGAGGGAGGAAGTTGCCCATGTCTGAGTTTCCGATCCGCAAGATCGCGGTGCTGAGCGAAGAGATATTTCATGAGGGCGGTCCGGTCGCGGACGTGCCGCGCCGGCGTGCCGCGGCCATGGCTGTGGTCAGGAACCCGTTCGCAGGGCGCTATGTCGAGGATCTGCAGAGCGCCATGGACGATCTGAAGCCTCTCGGCCTGCTGCTTTCCGACAGGCTGATCGCCGCATTGGGCGGCGACGTCAAACAGATCGACGGCTACGGCAAGGGTGCCATTGTCGGCACGGCGGGCGAGCTGGAGCACGGCGCGCTCTGGCACGTGCCGGGCGGCTACGCCATGCGCGAGCGGCTTGGCGACGCCAAGGCGATCGTGCCGTCGGCCAAGAAGGTCGGCGCCTTCGGCTCGAAGCTCGACGTGCCGCTCGGCCACATCAACGCCGCCTATGTGCGCAGCCATTTCGACGCCATGGAAGTCGGCATCAGCGACGGGCCGCGTCCCGACGAGATCCTGTTCTGCCTCGCCATGACCTGCGGGCCGCGCATCCACAACCGCATGGGCGGCCTGGCGGCCGACGGCATCAAGGCCTGGGACGGGCTGCGGTGAGCGGCGAGGACAATCTGCTCAAGCTGGTCGAGGTCGAAGAACCCGAGGAGCAGGATTACCTGCTGCAGGAGCAGGTCGGCTTCATCCTGCGCAAGGCGCACCAGCGCCATGTCTCGATCTTCGCCGCGCATATCGGCGACCTGACGCCGCCGCAATTCGCGGCGCTGGCCAAGCTGCGCGATGTCGGCGAGACCTCGCAGAACCAGCTTGGCACGCTGATCGCCATGGATGCGGCGACCGTGAAGGGCGTGATCGACCGGTTGAAGGCGCGCGGCCTGGTCGAACTCTCCAAGCATGAGGGCGACAAAAGGCGGCTGCTGGTCAATCTGACCGCCGAAGGCCGCGACGCCATCGAACGCCTGATCCCGCTGGCGCGCGAGATCACCAGGGAAACGCTGGCGCCGCTCTCGGCCAAGGAGATCGCCACCTTCATGAAGCTGCTGGCCAAGCTGGCGTAGGTGCCGCCACGACGATCCATCGCATCAAATGGCGATCAGAGCGGGAACGCTTCCCTGCACAGTTCCTGCAGCTTCGAAAAGACGCCCTTTCCGCCGGTGATGACCTGTGTGCCGCTCTGCAGCACCGTCTTGGGATCCGCCTTCAGGACGGTGCCGCCGGCCTCCTCGATCAGCAGCATGCCGGCCAGGCAGTCCCAGGCGTTCATGTGTTCCTCGACATAGCCAAGCAGCCGGCCCGAGGCCACATAGGCCAGCATCAGGGCGCCGGACGCGTTGCGGAAGAAGACACCGCCTTCGGCGAGGATCTTCTTGATCAGCACCGCGATGTTCTCGGCCTCGGCCCGGTTCGAGAATCCGGTCCCCACCGAGCCTTCTTCCAGGCTGGTCGCGGCACTTGCCTTGATAGGCCTGCCGTTGATGAAGGCGCCGCCGCCGCGCCTGCCATGGAACGTCTCGCCGGTCGACGGTTCGTGGATGACGCCGACGATCGTCTCCCCGTCCCTTGCGCAAGCGATCACCACGCACCAGGCCGGAATGCCGCGCACGAAATTGGCGGTGCCGTCGATTGGATCGATGACCCAGGCATAGCCGCTCGAGCCGGCGACCGAAGCGTGTTCCTCGCCGACGATGCCGTCCTGCGGATAGTCCTTGGCGATCGCCGCACGGATGAACAGCTCGACCTCGCGGTCGGCCTGCGAGACCAGGTCCTGATGGCCCTTGCTCTCGATGGTCAGGCTTTCCAGATCGCGGAAATATTCGAGCCCGCGTTCGCCGGCCCGCCGCGCCAGATCGATGGCAAACTGCGTGCGGGCGTCAAGATCATGGGTCACGGGAAGGCTCGCTCTTGCTGGGGATGCGCCCGCCACTTAGCAGAGCATCGCCGCCGGCAAAAGCACCTGGCGGATAAAAGTCAGGCTGCTTGCGACAGCGATTTGTGAGCGTCTGCCAGGATCTCGAACGACCGCACCCGCGCCGCGTGATCGAAGATCTGCGCGGTGACCATCAGCTCGTCGGCGCCGGTGCGTCGCACGAAGGCATCGATGCCTTGGCGCACTGTTTCGGGAGAACCGACGACGGCGCAGGACAGCGCCTGGCCGAGCATGGTCTTGGCCATCGGATCGAGATCGCGGTCATAGTTCTCGATCGGCGGCGGCAACCGTCCGGGACGGCCGGTGCGCAGATTGACGAAGGCCTGCTGCAGCGAGGTGAACAGCAGCCGTGCCTCGGCATCGGTGGGCGCGGCAAAGACGTTGAGGCCGAGCATCACATGCGGCCTGTCGAGCTGTTCGGACGGCTGGAAGCGCGAGCGATAGATGTCCAGCGCATGGTCGAGCTCGGCCGGCGCGAAATGCGAGGCGAAGGCGTAGGGCAGGCCGAGCATGGCGGCGAGCTGCGCGCCGTAGAGGCTGGAGCCGAGAATCCAGACCGGCACGTTCTGGCCCTCGCCCGGCACGGCCCTGAGGCGCTGGCCTTCCTCCGCCGGCAGGAAATAGCCCATCAGTTCGACGACGTCCTGCGGGAAGTTGTCGGCGCCGGCCTCGAGGTTGCGGCGCAAGGCGCGCGCGGTGTTCATGTCGGTGCCGGGCGCCCGGCCGAGGCCGAGATCGATGCGGCCGGGAAACAGAGCGGCCAGCGTGCCGAATTGCTCGGCGATCACCAGCGGCGCATGGTTGGGCAGCATGATGCCGCCGGCACCGACTCGGATGGTTTTGGTGCCGCCGGCTACATGGGCGATGACCACGGATGTGGCGGCGCTCGCAATGCCCGGCATGTTGTGGTGCTCGGCCAGCCAGTAGCGCTTGTAGCCCAGCCGCTCGGCATGGCGGGCGAGATCGAGCGAGTTGGCAAGCGACTGCGAGGCATCGCTGCCTTCGACGATCGGCGACAGGTCGAGAACGGACAATTCGGTCATGCGGTGGTCTCCACGATCTTCGTCTCACGCACTTTGGCCTCGAAAGCAGCGCGGTCGGGAATGATGATGCCGAGCAGGCCTTGCAGCGTGTCGGCGAGTTCGGCGGCGGTGGCCATCTCCGTCTGCTCGGTGCGGCCGCCAAGGTGATGGATCGACAGGCGGTTTCCCCGCAGCGCGTAACGCCGATCCGGCGCGGCGCGCGCCGCAATGACGGAGGAGAGGAAATGCGATGTCGGGCTGGTCGACAGGAAGTGATTGGTGACGGAATAGTCGACCTCGTATTGCGGCTGCAGGTCGAAGCGGTAGAGCGATCGCCAGTCGCCGCCGATGGCGGCCTGCAGGCGGAAATGATCGCCGGCCTCGACGATGCGGAATGGCTCATGCGGGGTTTTCTGTTCCGGGCCGGGATCCAGCAGCAGCGGCGCGGTCAGGGTCAGGCCGCCGAAGCCGACATCGGCGATGTAGGTACGGCCATCGAGCTCGACGCGCAAAAGCATATGGCTGCGCGCGGTGATGGCGTCCTCGCTCTGGCCCCGGAGCACGCGCGCGGCCAGGCCGCCGACCTCGAAACCAAGCGCCCGCAGCGCATGCATGAAGAGGAGGTTGTGCTCGAAGCAATAACCACCACGCCCGCCAAGGACGATCTTGTCCTGCAGCGCGGCGAGGTCGAGCCGGACCGGGCGGCCAAGAAACGGATCGATGTTCTCGAAGGGGATCGCCTGCGGATGCGCGAAATGCAGCGTCCTCAGCGTATCCAGCGACGTGTCGCGCGGACCGGCGTAACCGATACGCGCGAGATAGGCGTCGAGGTCGAAGGCAGGAGCATCGCTCATAGGGAAGGCACCGGACGTTGATCGGCCGGATATAGGCATTCGATACCGCCGCGGCAAACGGCGTCCGCCTTCTATGCCGCCGCCTTGCCGTTCTCCTCGACGGGTTCGTCCTCGACTACGGCGGGTTGCTGCGCGGCGAGGAAATTTCCGACATGGCCAAGCCCTTCGAAATGGTCGCAGAATACCTTGATGACGACCAGCAGCGGCACCGCCATCAGCGCGCCGACGAAACCCCACAGCCACGACCAGAAGGCAATGGCGATGAAGATCGCCACCGCGTTGATTTCCAGGCGCCTGCCGACCACCATCGGTGTCACGAACTGGCCTTCGACGACATCGCACAAAAGCACGAAGGCCGGTGCCAGAAGCGCGTAGGAGATGCTGTCGAAGCTGATCAGCGCCATCACCGCGACCAGCACGATGGTCAGCAGCGCGCCGACATAGGGCAGGAAGTTGAACAATGCGGCGGCGACACCCCAGACCAGCGGGTTGGGCATGCCGAGCGCCCACAGGCCAAGGCCGATGACGGTGCCGAGACCCGCATTGATGATGGTGACGGTGAGCAGATAGTGCGAGATTTCGTGCTCGACGTCATAGACGACGCGCAGCGCCCGCTTCTTCTCGGTGAGGCTGGCGAAGGACTGGATGATCTTCTCGTAGAACATCGTGCCCGAGGCGAGCAGGAACAGCGACAGCACGAAGATGATGGTGAGGCTTGTACCCGCCGCCAGGATGTTGCTGGCGGCCGACGACAGGATACCGGACTGGGCGACGGCCACCTTCTGGACGCCAGGCTCCTGCGAGGTTTCGGTCATCTGCTCGATCTGATGCGAGACCTGCATGATCCTTTCCAGCGGACGCCGCAATTGCGCCAGCCGCTCGGTGAGTTGCTGGCCGATCGACGAGGTGTTGTTGAGGAGATCGATGACAGGACCTGAGAGCAAATAGCCGGCGCTGGCGAACACGCAGATGGACAAAAGCACCAGGAGCGTCGCCGAAACCGCTTCGGGAATGCCGCGCTTGCGCAGCAGCCGCACGATCGGCGTCAATGTCAGCGCCAGCAGGAAAGCGAGCATGACCGGCATGAAGAAGGCACGACCGAAATAGAGCGCATAGACGGTCATGAAGATGAAGATGCCGACCAGCAGCGAACGCATCAGGTGGGTGTCCGCGCGGGCTTCGACGCGCGGATCCGGGCTATCGGCAACGCCAGCGCCCGTAGCGTCGGGTTCGGCTTTCATCATGGACCCTCAGCGACGCACCGTATCTGGTGCAGTCCGTTGACGAAAAACGCCGGCGCGCCAGCAAGGTTCCTTTAGCCGGCAAGGCCCTTTATGCGACGGGCGCGGCCACCGCCGGCGCGGGCTTCGCCGTTTCCTTGCGCACGATCGGCGCCACTTTGGTGCCGTAGAGTTCGATCGCCTTCATGATCTTGGCATGTGGCATGGTGCCGATCGCCATCTGCAGCAGGAAGCGGTCATTGTTGAAGACCCTGTGCTGGGCGACGATCTTCTCGGCCACCTGTTCTGGACTGCCGACGAACAGGGCGCCGTCGGGACCACGCGACTGGTCGAAATGCGCCCGCGATGTCGGGCCCCAGCCACGCTCGCGGCCGATGCGGTTCATCACCTCGGCCTGCGGGCCGTAGAAATCGTCGGCCGCCTGTTCGGTGGTGTCGGCGATGAAGCCGTGCACGTTGATGCTGGTGGCGAGACCCGCCGGGTCGCTGCCGGCGCGCCTGGCGGCCTCGCGGTAGAGGTCGAACAGTGGCGCGAAGCGCGCCGGCTCGCCGCCGATGATGGCAAGCGCCAGCGGCAGGCCGAGCGCGCCCGCGCGGGCGGCGGACTGCGCCGTCCCACCAATCGCGATCCAGACCGGCAGCCTGTCCTGGAAGGGCCGGGGATAGACGCCGCGATCGTTGATCGGCGCACGCAGATTGCCGGACCAGGTGACCTTGACGCTGTCACGGATGGCGAGCAGCAAATCCAGCTTTTCCGCAAAGAGCTCGTCATAGTCTTCCAGATTGTAGCCGAACAGCGGGAAGGATTCGATGAACGAACCGCGCCCGGCCATGATCTCGGCACGGCCGCCCGAGAGAAGATCGAGCGTGGCGAATTGCTGGAAGACGCGCACCGGATCGTCGGAGGACAATACCGTGACCGCGCTGGTCAGCTTGATGCGCTTCGAGCGCTCGGCGGCAGCGGCGAGCGCCACGACCGGCGCGGAGGCGGCATAATCGGGCCGGTGATGCTCGCCGAGACCGAAGACGTCGAGACCGACCTGGTCGGCGAGTTCGACCTCCTCGATCAGGTTGCGCAAGCGCTCATGCGGCCCGATGGCGCCCGGGCCGGGCTGCGGGCTGACGTCGGCGAAAGTGTAGAGACCGAGTTCCATTTGATGTCATCCTGGCGTTGGGTTTTGCAGCTAGACGTAGCGAGCGAACTGTCTTGCCGCCAGAGGCGTGGACGGTGAACAGTGCATGTCGGTTTGGGCGGCAAAAGGCGTCTCCCGACGGCAACATCACGGAATTTCATGGCTGGCATACCGTTTTGGCGCTTGAACTCTCGGCATTCGCGCGTATGTAAGCCTCGCGAATTGACTTCAGGGAAGTGGACTTGGCTATCTACAGGGAAAAAGACATTTTCGAGCGGCGCAACGCCGCGAACGAGGCAAAGAAGGCGCTTCTGGAGCGCTTCAAGTCAAAGCCGGCGGCAGATGATCCTGCGGTGCTGGCGCGACAGGCCGAACGCAAGGCAATCCTCCAGGCTCGTGAGATCCGCGAAGCCGAGAAGGCAAGGCTGAAGCAGGAAAAGCTGGCACGCGAAGCCGCGGAGAAGGCCGAGCGCGAGGCAGCAGCCGAAGCGGCACGCATCGCCGCCGAAGAGGCAGCCCAGGCCGTGGCCAAAATTCGGGAAGCCGAAGAGACCGAGCGCATTGCCCGCCTGCTCGCCGACGAGGCCGAGCGCAAGGCCAAGCGCGACGCGCGCTATGCGGCGCGCAAGGCACGGACCGGCAGGGCTCCTCCGGGCTTTTCCGCCCGCTAGCAGCTTCGGCGCAGCCAAGCTCGAACATTGAATCAGGGTCGTCTTGCAGCGGCCCTGAAGGTGTTTGTGCGGCGCTTTTTCCTGTTGGACGCATATCGCTGTCCCACGCCGCTTTCAGGCCGCGAATTTCAGCCCCATGATGCCGCAAACGATCAGCGCGATGCAGCCGAGGCGGATCGCGGTGGCGGGCTCGCCGAGCAGCCAGATGCCGAACAGGGCCGTGCCGACCGTGCCGATACCGGTCCACACCGCATAGGCGGTGCCGACGGGAAGCGCCTTCAGCGCCAGGCCAAGCAAGGTGAGGCTGACGATCATCGAGGCGACCGTGAGCACGGTCGGAACCAGCCTGGTAAATCCGTCGGTGTATTTGAGGCCGATCGCCCAGCCGATTTCGAAGAGGCCAGCGAAAAACAGAAAAGTCCAGGACATCGGAACGCTCCATCCAGCACCGGGCCGGAGACAGGATCCGATCCTCAGATACCGATCATTATGGCGGGTCGTCCCGACCGTATTGTTGGGGAGGCGCGGGGTCGTCCCCGCACCGTCGATATAGGCTGTCCAAACGCCCGATCAACCCGGCGGCATTGTCTGACGCCGCCGGTGGGATTTGCGTGCCTGACTTGCCGAGGCCTACTTTTCCTTGATGCGCATCGCCTTGACCGGCGGCGCCTTCAGGGCGGGAGCGGGTGCCGGCTTCTTGGCATCCTTCTTCGGCTTGCGGGCTTCCTTGCCTGCCTTCATCGCACCTTTAGCCATGATTCGTTCCTCCAGTTGCGGGGAGCGAAGTGAAACAAGAGAAACGCTTTGCTGCAAGTGGGCAGTGTCTGTCGCAACCGCCGGCCGATTGCTTTCAACCGGTTTCTAATTTGCTCGTAAACCATGGCCGTCCGTGCCATTCTCGTTTTCGCACTGCAGCATCGACCCGCGCCTTCGCCCGGGTGATCGTCGGGCAGGCCGGTCAGGACGACAATGCGGATCCACATCGGCTGCGCGATGAGTTTCGACTTCCCGCAGGAGACGCCGCTCATCGCGATGCTCAATGTCCACTATTCCCGCGCCTCCGACCTCGAGCGGCCGGATTTCCTGACCTCCAGCCCGCCAGTTCCGGTTGAGGGTTATCGCGACAGTTTCGGCAATTGGTGCAATCGCTTCGTCGCGCCGCCCGGGCGATTCACCTTCGGTACGGATGCGGTGATCCGCGACACCGGCACATTCGAGATGGGCGAGCCGATGGCCTGGCAGCACGAGATGCGCGACCTGCCGGCCGAGACGCTGCTGTTCCTGCTGCCCAGCCGGTTTTGCGAAAGCGACCTTTTGGCCAACGAAGCCTGGCGGCTGTTCGGCCATACGCCGCTCGGCATTCCGCGCGTGCAGGCGGTGTGCGATTTCGTCCACAACCACATCGTCTTCAACTACGGCAACGCGCGGCCGACGCGCACCGCTGCGGAAGCCTATCGGGAACGGAGCGGCGTCTGCCGCGATTTCGCGCATCTTGCCGTCACCTTCTGCCGGGCGCTCAACATCCCGACGCGCTACTGCACCGGCTACATCAGCGATATCGGTATGCCGAAGCCGTGGTCGAGCATGGATTTCGCCGCCTGGATGGAAGTCTATCTCGGCGGCCGCTGGCATGTCTTCGACCCGCGCAACAATGCGCCGCGCATCGGCCGTATCCTGATCGCTTCCGGGCGCGACGCCGCGGATGTGCCGCTAACCCATATTTTCGGACCGGGGACACTGGCCGGCTTCAAGGTGTGGACCGACGAGATCGTCGAATAGTCGCGGTCTCCCGCCGGCCGGTCCCAAACAAATCGCGTCTTGAACGACCCGGCAGTTGGCGCGTTATGGTGGAGCTGCGGCCGTCCGGCCGTTAGACAGGGGCACGTTGAACGAGGACCAAACCGCATGGCCGGTCACGGCGGCTCCAAAATGGTCATCTATGCGGCACTTGCCGGCAATCTGGCGATCGCGCTGACCAAATTCGCCGCCGCCTTCTTCACCGGCAGCTCGGCGATGCTGTCGGAAGGTGTGCATTCGCTGGTCGATACCGGCAATGGCGGCCTGCTGCTCTACGGCATGCACCGTGCCGCGCGCCCGGCCGACCGCACGCATCCGCTCGGGCATGGCCGCGAACTCTATTTCTGGAGCTTCATCGTTGCCCTCCTGGTCTTCGCGCTGGGCGCCGGCGTGTCGTTCTACGAGGGCATCATCCACATCATGGCGCCGGAGCCTGTCGCCAACGTCAAGGTGAACTATGTCGTTCTCGGCCTGTCCTTCCTGTTCGAGGGCAGCTCCTGGCTGGTGGCGCTGAAGGAATTCCGCCGAGAGAAAGGCAAACAGAGCTGGCTGCAGGCCGTGCAGTCGAGCAAGGACCCGAGCGTCTATACCGTGCTGTTCGAGGACAGCGCGGCGCTTGTCGGCCTGATCGTCGCCTTTGCCGGCATATTGGCGGCGGAGTTGCTCGAGATGCCGGAACTCGACGGCGCCGCCTCGATCGGCATCGCGCTCATTCTCGGCGCCACGGCGATTTTCCTCGCCCGCGAAAGCAAGGGGCTGCTGATCGGCGAACCGGCGTCGCCCGAAGTGCAAAAAAAGGTGCTGGCGATCGTGCAGCAGGATCCGGCGGTGCAGCGCGCGAACGGTGTCCTGACCGTCCATATGGGACCGCGAGAGATCGTTGCCGGGCTCAGCATCGAATTCGAGGACCATCTGGCAGCGCCGGAAATCGAAGCCTGTGTCGAGCGCATCGAGGCACGGCTGAAGAAGGAGATGCCGGAGATCACGCGGCTGTTCGTCAAGCCGCAGACCACGGGCACCTGGGAGCAGCGGCGCAAGCTGATCGAAACGGCATCGAACTAGTCCTGGACCAGCGCTGCACCGTTGCCCCGTCGCATTGCCTTGCTAAGATCAGGCGACGGATTTCGGAGGAACGACCATGAAGATCGACGGCGGGTGCCATTGCGGCGCCATCACCTATGAGGCGGAGGTCGACCCGGCGAAGACCTCGATCTGCCATTGCACGGACTGCCAGCAGCTGACCGGCACGGCCTTTCGCGTCACTGTTCCCGCGCCCGAGGATCACTACCGGATCACCAGGGGCACGCCAAAACTCTATATCAAGACCGGATCGAGCGGCGCCAAGCGCGCCCAGGCCTTTTGTGGCGACTGCGGTTCGCATCTTTTCGCGACTTCGGTTGGCGACGGCCCGAAGGTCTATGGAATCAGGGCGGGCACCGCGCGGCAACGCGAGGATCTGGTGCCGACACAACAGAAATGGCACCGGTCGGCCCTGCACTGGCTTCCCGAATTCGAAGGCATGAGCATCGTGGAGGAGCAATAGCCCCGCGCTCCCGGTCGAAAGCCGCCCCAGGACAAGCAATTCTGTGCTAGCCTCGCTCACCATCAAGCGGCGGGTAATAGCGATGTTGGAAACGGACAAACTGTTCGCCGGCTCGATCCCGGAAAACTACGACCGCTATATGGTGCCGTTGATTTTCGAGCCATTCGCCGCGGACCTTGCACGGCGGGCAGCGTCCTTTTCGCCCAAAGCCGTCCTGGAAGTCGCCGCGGGCACCGGGGTCGTCACCCGCGCCTTGGCGCCAAAACTGTCCCCTGACGCAACCTATGTCGTGACCGACCTCAACCAGCCGATGCTCGACTACGCCGCTTCGCGACAGGCTCGCGCCGGTCGCATCCAATGGCGCCAGGCCGATGCCATGGCGCTACCGTTCGAAGACGCGGCCTTCGATCTCGTTTGCTGCCAGTTCGGCGCGATGTTCTTTCCCAGCCGCCCATCCGCCTACCGCGAGGCCAGGCGGGTGCTGAAACCCGGCGGGCATTTCCTGTTCAACGTTTGGGATCGCATCGAGGAGAATGTCTTCGCCGATGATGTGACCAATGCACTGGCCAGGATGTTTGCGAACGATCCGCCGCGCTTTCTCGCCCGCACGCCGCATGGCTACCACGATACGGCGCTGATCCGCGGCGAGCTGGAAGAGGCCGGCTTTTCCGGTGTGGCGATCGAAACGAGGGCTGAACAAAGCCGCGCCCCCTCGCCGCGCCTGCCGGCCGTGGCCTATTGCCAGGGAACGGTGCTTCGCACCGAAATCGAGGCCAGGGATCCCGGGAAACTGGACGCCGCAACGGATTACGCCGCATCCGCGATTGCGGCCAGACATGGCAGCGGCGCGGTTGCCGCCAAAATCCAGGCGCACGTCATCGTGGCCATGGCCTAGGCCGGAATTGCCGGCTAGAGCAGTTCACCGTTTCACGGAAACGGCAACCCGCTCTAACTCTTTGTTTTAACGCAATTCCGGACGGAAAACCGTTTCACACTTTTCCTGGAATTGCTCTAGTCGTCGCCTTCGACGACCCGCAGCCTGAGCTGCCCGGTCTTTGAATCGGCAGCGCGCGGACCGGGCTCGAGTTTCGCCGCGGGCGCCCGTGACGGCGTCTCCGGGCCGGCATCGCCATCGGCCTGCGCGCCGAACTCCAGCGCCTCGATCTTCTGGCCGCGCTTGGTCACTTTCGATGTCGAGACCAGGATATCGTCGATGTCCTTGGCCGACTGGCCGAAATGCACCTGCAGCTTGCGCACGCGCTCGTCGACGCGCGCGACATCCTCCATCAGCCGGATGACCTCGCCCTGGATCAGATGCGCCTGTTCGCGCATGCGGGCATCCTTGAGGATCGCCTGGATGACCTGGATCGACAGCATCAGCAGCGACGGCGAGACGATGACGACGCGGGCGCGGTGCGCCTTGTGGACGATCGCCTCGAAATTCTCGTGGATCTCGGCGAACACCGATTCCGACGGCACGAACATGAAGGCGGTGTCCTGCGTCTCGCCCTGGATCAGGTATTTTTCCGAGATATCGCGGACATGGATCTCGATGTCGCGGCGGAAGGCCTGGGACGCGACCTTCTGCAGGTCGGCGCCGTCGGCCGCGCGGATGGCATTCCAGGCTTCCAGCGGGAACTTGGCATCGATGGCCAGCGAGGGCGCGCCGTTCGGCATCTTCACCAGGCAGTCGGGCCGGCTGCCGTTCGACAGCGTCGCCTGGAATTCATAGGCGCCATGCGGCAGGCCGTCGGCGACGATCGCCTCCATGCGCGACTGGCCGAAGGCACCGCGCGTCTGCTTGTTGGAAAGGATCGCCTGCAGCTGCACGACCTGGCCGGCGAGCGACTGGATGTTGCCTTGCGCGACATCGATGATGGCCAGCCGCTCCTGCAGCTTGGCCAGGCTCTCATGCGTCGATTTGGTCTGCTCGGTCATGGTCTGGCCGAGGCGGCCGGTCATGGCGTCGAGGCGCTGGCCGATCGACTGGGTCAGCTCCGCCTGGCGCGCGCCGAACACTTCGGCGATGGCGCCCATGCGGCCCTGCATCTCGGCCTGGCTTTGCAAGATGCCGGCCATCCGCGCCTCGGCGTCGCGGGCATGATCGGCGGCTTCCGCGGCAGCGACCGCGCGCGCCTTGGCCGAGCGCCACAGCGCGACGACCAGCGCCACGAACAGGCCGAGAAAGAACAAGGCGCCGAAGGCCAGGGCGTGGCCCAGCGTGATTGTCGAGGCGCCAAGCCGTGCGACGGGCTGCGAAAGGATGGTGCTCAGATCATTCATGTGGACAGCATAGCCGATTCGGTGGGCTGGCACAGATCAAAACGTGAACGATACTCAGGTCCACCGGTTGACGCTTTTCGCTGGACGTCTTACGTGGGACGCCATGCCGATCAAGCCGCTCATCATCCTTCCCGATCCCATCCTGCGCCAGGTTTCCAAGCCGGTGGAGCGCGTCGATGCGCCTTTGCGCAAACTGGCCGACGACATGCTGGCGACCATGTATGACGCGCCCGGCATCGGGCTGGCGGCAATCCAGATCGGCGAGCCGCTGCGCATGCTGGTGATCGATCTCGCCAAGGAAGACGAAACGCCGGCGCCGCATGTCTTCATCAACCCGGAGATCCTGGAAAGCGCCGATCAGCGCTCGGTCTACGAGGAAGGCTGCCTGTCGATTCCCGACTATTACGCCGAGGTGGAACGCCCGGCTTCCGTTCGCGTGAAATATCTCGACCGCGACGGCAAACTGCAGGAGATGGAGGCCGAGGGGCTGATGGCGACCTGCCTGCAGCACGAGATCGACCATCTCAACGGCGTGCTGTTCATCGACCATATCTCCAAGCTGAAGCGCGACATGGTGGTGAAGAAATTCAAGAAGCTCGCCAAGGACAAGGCGCCGGGCAAGCTGGTGGGATAGGGGAACATGCCCCTGCGCGTCATCTTCATGGGCACGCCGGAGTTTTCGGTGCCGACGCTGCGCGCGATCGCCGAGGCCGGACATGAGATTTCCGCCGTCTACACGCAGCCGCCGCGCGCCGGCGGCCGGCGCGGGCTGGAGCTGACGCCGTCGCCGGTGCAGCGCGAGGCCGAACGGCTGGGCATCGAGGTGCGCACGCCGATATCCCTCAAGGGCGACGCCGAGCAGGCGGCTTTCAGCGCCCTGCGGACCGATATCGCCGTGGTCGTCGCCTATGGTTTGCTGCTGCCGAAGGCGATTCTTGACGCGCCCCGGCTTGGCTGCATCAACGGCCATGCATCGCTTTTGCCGCGCTGGCGCGGTGCCGCCCCCATCCAGCGCGCCATCATGGCTGGTGACCTGGAAAGCGGCATGATGGTAATGCGCATGGAAGAGGGGCTGGACACCGGACCGGTGGGATTGCTTGAAAAATGCACCATCGAACCCGATATGACAGCCGGCGATCTGCATGATCGGTTGATGCGCGTCGGTGCTGCCCTGATGGTGGAAGCGCTGGCGCGGCTGGAGGGGAACACCCTGACATTTACCGCGCAAGCGGCGGAAGGGGTGACTTACGCCAGAAAAATCGATAAATCCGAGACGCGGGTGGACTGGACGCGGCCTGCGGCCGAGGTCCACAACCATCTTCGCGGCCTGTCACCCTTTCCCGGCGCCTGGTCCGAAATAGACATTGGCGGCCGCATGGAACGGCTGAAACTGCTTCGCTCGACGCTGTCCGAAGGCCTGTCGCTTTCGGAAGGTTTGGGCGAGTCGGGAGGAATTCTCGATGACCGGCTGACGGTCGCCTGCGGGGCAGGCGCGATCAGGCTGGTCGAAGTTCAACGCGCGGGCGGAAAGCCCGCCGCCGCGTCGGAATTCCTGCGCGGAGCCAAGATCGTAAAAGGAATGAAGTTCTCATGAGCATGATGTCGATACGCGCGGCAACGCCGCGGGATCGCGAGGCAATTCGCCTCGTCGAGGAACACGCCTTCGGCCAGCAGGCGGAGGCCGGGCTGGTCGACGCGCTGGTGACCGGCGGCGACGCCGTCGTCGAACTGGTGGCGGAAGAAGACGGCCAGGTGGTCGGCCATATCCTGTTTTCACGGCTGTTCGTCCAGAATGGCGGCAAGAGCTTCGCGGCCGTGGCGCTGGCGCCGCTGGCGGTGGAGCCTTCGTTTCACGGCAGCGGCATTGGCGGCGCGCTGATCCGCGAGGCGCATATCCGCCTCAGGGATGCCGGCGAGACTCTGGCCGTGGTGCTTGGCGACCCGGCCTATTACGGCCGGTTCGGCTACAGCCATGCGCGGGCCGAGAAGTTCGAGAGCGAATATCAAGGCGAGGCGCTGCAGGCGCTGGTCTGGGGCGACGCTCCTGAGGCCGGCAGGCTGGTCTACGCTTCCGCCTTCACGGCTCTCGCCGCGTAGGCGAAAGCGTATAAGCTGCCGGCATGCCGCGTTTTCGCCTCGACATCGAATATGACGGCAGCCTGTTTGCCGGCTGGCAGCACCAGGCCGACCAGCCTTCGGTGCAGCAGGCGATCGAGCTGGCGATCGAGAAATTCTGCGGTGAGGCGGTGCGGCTGCGCGCCGCCGGCCGCACCGATGCCGGCGTGCATGCGAGCGCCCAGGTGGCGCATGCCGACCTCGCCAAGCCTTGGCCTGGCGACAAGGTGCGCGATGCCGTCAACGCCCACCTGCAGGCAGCCGGCGCGCATGTCGCCATCCTGAAGGCGGCGATCGTCCCGGACGATTTCGACGCGCGCTTCTCGGCCACCGGCCGCCACTATCTCTACCGCATCCTCAACCGCCGCGCGCCCGCGGCGCTGGAAAAGGGCAAGGTGTGGTGGGTGCCGAAGCGGCTCGATGCCGGCGCCATGCACGAGGCCGCGAAACTCCTGCTCGGCCGGCATGACTTCACCACCTTCCGTTCGACCCAGTGCCAGGCCAACAGCCCGGTTCGGACACTGGAACGGCTCGATGTGAGCCGGGCTGGCGACATGATCGAGGTGAGAGCCTCGGCCCGTTCCTTCCTGCACAACCAGGTGCGCTCCATGGTCGGCTCGCTCAAGCGCGTCGGCGATGGCGGCTGGACCGAGGCCGACCTCAAGGCAGCGCTCGAAGCGCGCGACCGCGCCGCCTGCGGCCAGGTGGCGCCGCCCGACGGGCTTTTTCTCATTGGCGTCGATTATCCCTGAACAGAGTGCAGAAGCTCTGTACGGAATAGAGTCCGAAGGCTCTATTCCGAAAAGAACCGGTAGGCCCTATTCAGAGCCCGGCAGGCTCCAACCCCGGAAACGGTCCGGAAAGGCTCTGGGCCCCGATATCGTCCGGCACGGTGATGCCAAGCAGCATCTGCAGCCCGAACAACACCAGCAGCGAAGCGATGAACATGCCAACGAAAACGGCGGTGCCGACCGCCGCGCCCTTGCCGATCGTGGCATTGGTCATGCGCCAGGTCAGCGCCATCGACAAGGCGAACAGCAGCAGCGACACAAGGCTCGAGACCTGGCTTGCCGACGACAGGAAAAGCCTGATCAGCGCCGAGGGCAGCATGAGCCAGGCAGTGATGGCCGAGGCCCAGTTGCTGGCGACGACATAGTGGACGAAGCGCCCGCCAATGCCGGCGCGCGGCGCGACCAGGGCAAGCACGACCAGCGGCAGCACCCAGGAGCCGATGTCGACCGTCGCCAGGCGCACCAGCATGCCGAAACGGCCCACGAAGGCGTTGGGATCGCCGATCTCGTTGGCGATGCCGACCCAGCCCACGATCAGCGCCGGCGCGGCAACGACGATGGCGAAGAAGGAATTCCAGAAACCGTCGGCCGACAGGTCGAGCAGGCGCAGGCCGTCGGCCTTGCCGAGCATAAGCCGCCAGGCACCGGTCAACGAAGCTTGGGTTTCATCCGCCGAAAGCATGCTGCTCAGCCCTGTCCGAACCAGTCTTCGATGAAGCGCTGGTAGATCCGCGTCAGCGTTTCGAGATCGGCAAGGGCGACGCGCTCGTCGACCATATGCATGGTCTTGCCGACCAGACCGAACTCGACCACCGGGCAGTAATCCTTGATGAAACGCGCATCCGACGTACCGCCGGAGGTTGACAATGTCGGCTCCTTGCCGACCGCCGCCTTGATCGAGCCGGCAAGTGTGTCGACCAACTTGTCGTCGCGGGTCAGGAAGACATGGCTTGGCCGGTCGCGCCAGACAAGGTCGTAGTCGACCGGCGTCTTCTTGCCCGGTCGGTACTTCTTGCGCTTCGCCGCCTGGTCGAGCCGGTTGTGGATTTCGGCCTGGACGGTCTCGGCCGTCCAGGTGTCGTTGAAGCGGATGTTGAAGGTCGCGGTCGCCTTCGCCGGGATGACATTGGTGGCCGGATTGCCGACATCGATGGAGGTGACCTCCAGATTGGTCGGCTGGAAATCCCTGGTTCCCTTGTCGAAGACGGGATGCAGCAAGGCGTCGACCAAGCCGATCAGACCGCGCACCGGATTGTCGGCAAGCTGCGGATAGGCGGCATGGCCCTGGCGGCCGTTGACGGTGACCGAACCGGACAGCGAACCGCGCCGGCCGATCTTGATCATGTCGCCCAGCGCATCCGGGTTGGTCGGCTCGCCAACGATCGAGGCATCCCATTTCTCGCCCCTGGAAGCCGCCCATTCGAGCAGCTTGACCGTGCCGTTGATGGCCGGGCCTTCCTCGTCACCGGTGATCAGCAGCGAGACCGAGCCCTTGGGGCCGCCATGCTTCTCGACATGGCGCGCTATCGCCGCGATGAAGCAGGCGATGCCGCCCTTCATGTCGACGGCGCCGCGGCCATACATCTCGCCATTCGCGATCTCGGCGGCGAAAGGCGGATGCGTCCAGGCGGCCTCGTCGCCGACCGGCACGACATCGGTATGGCCGGCGAACATCAGATGCGGGCCGTTGCCGGACCGCCTTGCATAGAGGTTCTCGATGTCGGGCGTGCCGTCTTCCGAAAAGACCGGCCGGTCGACCAGGAAGCCGAGCGGTTTCAGCATCGTTTCCAGGGCGCCCAGCGCACCGCCTTCGGCTGGTGTCACGGAGGCGCAACGGATAAGGGCGGCGAGGTTTGCGGCGGGATCGGTCGGCAGCGTCATGGCAAAAGCGATAGTCGAAAGCTGAGGGCCTGTCACGGGCAGACATAGGAGCCAGCGCAATGGCAGACGATGCCGCCGACATTATGGTTTTCATGTCGTATAGTCGGGCCGGTGCGGAGCAAGAGATGGCTGACGGGGAAAAACGGATTGTCGTCGCCGGTGCCGGCAGCATCGGCTGCTATGTCGGCGGCTGCCTGGCGCTTGCCGGGCGGCCGGTTGTGCTGCTGGCCCGGCCGCGCATCGAGGCAGCGCTGCGGCAGGGCGGATTGCGCGTCAGCGACCTTGAAGGCCGCGATCGCCTGATCAAGCCTGAGGCGCTCGGGATCACCGCCGATCCCGCCGTCGCTCTGCCGCGGGCGGATGTGATCCTGGTGACCGTCAAGAGCGGCGCGACGCAGGCGATGGCGGCGCTGATCGAGGCCCATGCCCGACCCGATGCGGTGGTGGTCAGCCTGCAGAACGGCGTCGACAATGCCGACAGGCTGCGCGCCGGGTCTGGCCAGCGCACCGTGCTGGCCGGCATGGTGCCGTTCAATGTGGTGCAATCGCCTGACGGCGAGCTGCCGCTGCGCGTCCACCGCGCCAGCGACGGCAAGGTGATGATCGAGGATGGCGGCCCTGCCGGCCGTCTCGATGTCGCCGGCCTTCTCGATGTCGCCAGTCTTCTTGATGTCGAAGGGCTGGCGGCAGAGACGCATGGCGACATGAAGGCCGTGCTGTGGGGCAAGCTTTTGATGAACCTCAACAACGCTCTGGTGGCATTGTCGGACCTGCCGCTGGCGAGCGAACTCGCCGATCGGCGCTGGCGGCTGATCCTGGCCGGCCAGATCGACGAGGCGCTGCGGGCGATGAAAGCCTCCGGCATCGCGCCGGCGCGGATCGCCGGACCGCGGCCGGCGCTGCTGCCGAAAGTGCTCCGGCTGCCGGACTGGCTGTTCAAACTGCTGGCGCGGCGCATGCTGGCGATCGACCCTCAGGCACGCTCGTCGATGTGGGACGATCTGCAGCGCCGCCGGCCGACGGAAATCGGCGAACTGCAAGGCGCGGTGCTCGGCCTCGCCGAAAAAACGGAGACGCCGGCGCCGCTCTTGAAAAGCGTTACCGCTTTGGTGCGCGCGGCGGAAGCGGCGCGGCTTGGCCCGCCCGGCCTGGCGCCGGAACAGGTCGTGCCGCCGGGTGCCTCTCGATCAGCGTGATCTTCTGCCAGATCTTGCGCGACAGGTTGGACGCCAGGTTCTCGATGTCATTGACGCCGTCGATGACGACATTGTCATTGACCGACTGCGCGAACAGCGCGGCGATCTTGCCGGTGATCGACAGCATTTCGGAGCAATAATCGAGGTAGCGAGCGAGATCGGCGGCATTGGTGATGCGGGCCGGGGAATGCGCCGTCGGCTTGAAATCTGCCGAGAGCGCCGCCGGATCCTTGGTCAGCTGGTGCATGTCGATGACATGGATCAGCGAGCGCAGGCCGTGCAGCTGGCGAAACACCCGCTTGCGCTTTATGCGCTCCTCGGTGCGGATCAGCGCCAGCAGGCCGAGCACGGCAAGGATGATCATGTTGATCGTGGCTTCGATGCCTTGCACCGACTGCACCGCATCGTCAGCCTGGGAGATGTGAATGAGCGGCAGGATGGTGCCGACGAACAGGAAGATCAACGCGCCGGCGAGGACGGCGGCGATGATGAGCCCGCGCAGCCACCAGATCGGCGCTTCGAGCGCCTGGGCCGCCTTGGCCAGATCGCGTGACAGCGACACCAGTTCTGCGGCGACGCCGCGCAGCCCGGCCTGGGGAAACCGCTCTGCAACGCGCTCCTCAAGCCGTTCGGCGGTCTCGATGATCAGTTTCGGATCAAGCGTGCGGTAGCGCATGTCCGATCGGCCCTCAGAGCATGATGCCGAAAAGTGTGAAGCGGTCTTCGGACGACATCATGCTCTATCTCTTTGATTTAGAGACGGATTCAGATTTCAGGTCGATTCGACCTGAAATCATCCGGCTCTAGCGTTGCGCCGGCTCGTTGGTGCGCCGGCCATAGCGGTTGGGCCCAGGCTGCCCTGGAAACAGGCACAACACAAGAAAGGCGACGATCGAGACGACCGGTACGAACAGGATCAGCGCGGCAATACCCGGCTTGTCGAGGTCGTGCAGCCGCTTCACCGCCAGCGCGATGTTCGACCATAGCGAGGCAATGAAAGCGATGAAGAAGATGAACGACCACATATTGCCCTCGGCCGAACCTTCCGGCACCAGCGTGAAGCGGTAGAGCGGGAAGGCCTGGATAATGGCGACGAGCAGGCCACCAAGAAAATAGGCCGCGCGGCTGACGCGGCCCGATGTCTTGAAGAAAAGCCAGGTGAGATTTGGACTGTCAGGCAAGCGGGTCCGGTCCGTATTGATTGGCACCGCTGGTGCCTTGGAGGATGCCGAGTTCGACCAGCAGCCAGATGCCGCCGATGACAGGTACGAGGCCAATCAGCGTCCACCAGCCCGACTTGTCGCGGTCGTGCCAGCGTTTCGCGTAGAGGGCAATAGCGAAATAGATCGATGCCAGCGCGAAGAGGATGCCGATGATGCCGACCTGAGCGCCGCTGCTGGTGGTGAAACGCGTGCCAAGGATCGAGTCGAGAATGAAGGCGACGATGCCGATAACGATGAACACGCCGATGCCGGCCCAGAACTTGGCGCGATTGATGCGGCCGTCGAAACTTGTCAGCAGATATTTCCAGTCCATGTCACCCCTCCATGTTGAACCAGCGCGACGGATTGTCGCGCCGGCGGAAGGTGCGCCCGCTTTGCGGAAAGATCAATCGCGCAGCAATTCGTTGATCGAGGTCTTGGACCGGGTCTTGGCGTCGACGCGCTTGACGATGACGGCGCAGTAGAGGCTAGGCCCCGGCTCGTTGTTCGGCAAAGGCTTGCCCGGCAGCGAGCCGGCGACGACCACCGAATTGGGCGGCACTTCGCCGTAGAAGATCTCACCGGTGGCGCGGTCGACGATCTTGGTCGACTGGCCGATGAACACGCCCATGCCGAGCACCGAGCCTTCGCGCACGATGCAGCCCTCGACGACTTCCGAACGCGCGCCGATGAAGCAATTGTCCTCGATGATGGTGGGGCCGGCCTGCATCGGCTCGAGCACGCCGCCAATGCCGACGCCACCCGACAGATGCACGTTCTTGCCGATCTGGGCGCAGGAGCCGACCGAGGCCCAGGTATCGACCATGGTCCCCGTATCGACATAGGCGCCGACATTGACAAAGGATGGCATCAGCACGGCGCCCGGCGCGACATAGGCGGAACGGCGCACGATCGACGACGGCACGGCGCGGAAGCCTGCCTTCTCGAAATCGACCGCACTCCAGCCATCGAACTTGGACGGCACCTTGTCCCACCAGACGGCCTGGCCCGGGCCACCCTTGATGATCTCCATCGGGTTGAGCCGGAAGGAGAGCAGAACGGCCTTCTTCAGCCACTGGTTGACCTGCCACTTGCCGTCGGCCTGGCGCTCGGCGACGCGCGCCGTGCCGCGGTCGAGCAGGTCGAGCGCGGCCTGGATGGCGTCGCGCGTCTCGCCGCGGGTCGCGGTCGAAATCGTATCGCGTTCGTCGAAGGCCTTCTCGATGGTCTTTTCGAGGCTCGCCAGATCGGGCTTCGACATGAATTCGCTCCATTACCAAGCTGTTAAGGGGCCGCGCCTTAACCTGTTTTGAAGTCGCGTGGACCCTGGGCGTGCTTCGCCTGCCTGGGTCTTTGCATAAGCAGGTTCTTGTCGCAAAACCGCCGGACACGTTTGCGGAACCTGCTTATGTTAAGGCTCAGTGAGGGTCAATCGCACCTGCGTCATGGGACGGCGCAGTCAAGGAAATTTGGACGGGTAATTTGATGACACCTATGGAAAAGGCGGGGTGGACGCCGCTGCCGCATTCGGACGAGGATCTGGAGCGGTCGAAAAGCGTGCCGGACACGCCGCAGACGCGGGCCGAGACCTACCGGCTTGCCTGGAACGATCCCGACTTCATGACGCGGCGCGAATTGCGCGCGGTGCGGCTGCAGCTCGAACTCTTGAAGCCGGAAATGATCCTGGCCGAGCGCGGCATCCGTTCGACGATGATCCTGTTCGGCGGCGCGCGCCTGCCGGAACCCGGCGGCGTGGCCTGGGCGGCCAAGAACGAGACGCAGAAGAAGAACCTCGAGGAAAACAGCAAATATTACGAGGAGGCGCGCAAATTCGCCCGCCTGTGCTCGCGGCAATCGGCCGCCTCATACTACCGCGAATATGTCGTGGTGACCGGCGGCGGCCCCGGCGTGATGGAAGCGGGAAATCGCGGCGCCGACGATGTCGGCGCGCCGTCGATCGGACTCAACATCGTGCTGCCGCATGAGCAGGCGCCGAACGTCTATGTGACGCCGGAGCTGTGTTTCAACTTCCACTATTTCGCCATCCGCAAGATGCATTTCGTCATGCGCGCCAAGGCGGTGGCGGTGTTTCCCGGCGGTTTCGGCACGATGGACGAGTTCTTCGAGACGCTGACGCTGATCCAGACCGGACGCATGGAGCGCGTGCCGGTGATCCTGTTCGGCAAATCGTTCTGGAAACGCGCGATCAACCTCGACTTCCTCGCCGAGCAAGGCACGATCAGCCCCGGCGACCAGGACATCATCGATTTCGTCGACACCGCCGACGAGGCCTGGGGGATTGTCAGCCGGTTCTACAAGTTGGGGGAGTGAGGGAGGAGTTGGGGAACTGGAGAATTGAGGAATTGAGGAATTGAGGAATTGAGGAATTGAGGAATTGAGGAATTGAGGAATTGAGGAGGATCGTGGCCCCCGCATTCCCGATCAAATCCCCAATTCTTCAGTTCTTCAGTTCTTCAATTCCCCTACTCCCTCTCCACAATCGCGGTCAAAAACCCCGCCAGATCGTCAGTGACGAAATCGACGTCGTCTTCCTGCGTAGGGTCGCGTTCCCAGATCTCGGCGAAGGTCGGCTCGAAATTGCGCGGCACGACGAGCACGGTGGTCATGCCCAGCGCCTTGGGCACCTCCAGGTTGCGGGCGAGGTCCTCGAACATCACCGCATTGTGGCCGGTAACGGCATGCAGCTCGGCGAACTTCTCGTAGGTCTGGCGCGCGGGCTTGGGATTGAGGCCGGCGGCGACGATATCGAAGATGTCGTCGAAATGGTCGAGGATGCCGAGCTGGCGCGCGGTGCGCTCGGCATGCCGGCGGTCGCCATTGGTGAAGATGAACTTGCGGCCGGGAAGCTGGCGGATGGCGGTGCCCAGGACAGGGTCGGGCACCAGCCATGAATAGTCGATGTCATGCACCTTCTCGAGGAAATCGTCGGGATCGATGCCGTGGCGCGCCATCAACCCGTTCAGCGTCGTGCCATATTCGCGATAAAGCTCCTTCTGCAGCTTGCGCGCCTCCTCGCGCGGCAGCGACAGCAGCTCCCCGACATAGGCGGTCATCTTGACGTCGATCTGCGAGAACAGATTCGAATGATGCGGATAGAGCGTGTTGTCGAGGTCGAACACCCAGTCGGTGACATGGGCGAAGCGGGCGGGGTCAGGCTGCGTGGTCATGCGCTCCTTATGGCATGAAACGCGGATTCTGAAATGGACTTTATCCACAACTTCCACGCGCTTTTGGTGGCAGAAATGGCCGCAAGATTCAAATTTTATGCAACCGGGAAAGGTGGCCTTCAGGGCTTGCTGGCACAGAGAAAGTCCTGTGGGGAGCCCGCGATGAACAGCATCATTCTGAAATCCGCCGCTATCGCTTTCGCCTCCGTCGCCGCCTCGCTTGTTCTGACGCTGATCATCGTTCCGGCCTTGGGATTCCCGATCAGCCGAACGATCTGGCTGAGTTCGACGCTCTGTCCGCTGGTGCTTGCATGGGTGGCCTGCGCCAGCACCTTCTGGCAGAGCGACAGGCTGAAGAACGCGCACCGCGAACTGGCCCGGGCACACGCCCAGCTTGCAGCCGCGCACCGCCGCCTGTCGGAGAAGGCCAGCCGCGACGACATGACCGGCATGCTCAACCGGGAAAGCTTCTTTGCCGCGTTGGACGGTTCGCGGCGCAAGTCCGACCGCGGCGCGCTGCTGATCATCGACGCCGACCATTTCAAGAAGATCAATGACAGTTTCGGCCACCTGACCGGTGACGACGCGCTGCTGCTGATCGCCAGCGCCATCGAGCGCGGCGTGCGCAGCGGCGACGTGCTTGGCCGCATCGGCGGCGAGGAGTTCGGCGCCTTTCTGGTCGGCGCCACCGAGCAGGAAGCCAAGCGTGTCGCCGAGCGCATTCGCCGAGAGGTCGAGCTGATCCGCTTCCGGCCGGTGGACGAACGGACCATTCCGCTGACCGTCAGCATCGGCGGCACCGTGTGCGGCGAGGACGTCAACGTATCGGATTTGATGCGCGCCGCGGACCGGCGCCTCTACCAGGCCAAGCATGGCGGCCGCAACCTGACGATCCTCGATACGGACATTTCCGCGGCCGCGTGAGCCGGCCGGTCGGGCACACCTCGCCCGTTAAGGAATTTCTAACCCTGTTTGCATTCGGTTGTAGCACTTGCCCGCCTTTTCACGCCTTGGGGCCGGGCTTGGCACGATACTGGCGTCTGTGACGATGCGTGTGCCGTTTGGGGAATGTCATGCGCGCATCGAGGCCCTTATCCGAGAGACCCGGCATGAGCTTCTTCAAGAAAATGTCGCGCCGCACGCTCGTGCAGGCGCTGATCGCCCTGCCTGCCTTGTCCTTGTTCCGCAAGCTGCCTGAAGCCGACGCGGCCCGTGCCGGTCCTTCAAGGGCCGATCCGTCACCGGCCGACCCGAATGAGATCGTCGAGGTCAATGGCTGGATCCTGAAGCGGAGCGACCTGGCATGATCTTCGACAGTCATGAGGCGTATCGCGCCGCCAACTTCAAACCCAAGGTCTGCATCCTCGGTTCGGGTCCGGCCGGCACCACCATTGCCCGCAAGCTGGGCGCCGCCGGCATCCCCGTCGTGGTGCTGGAGGCCGGCTCGCGCGAGTTCAGCGACGAGTCGCAGGATTTCTACCGCGGCACCACGGTCGGCGATTTCTATTTCGACCTCGACATCACCCGGCTGCGGTATATGGGCGGCAGCTCCAACCATTGGGCCGGCTGGTGCCGCGTGCTCGACAAGCAGGATTTCGAGCCGAAGGCCTGGGCACCCGACACAGGCTGGCCGATCCGCCGCACCGACATCGAGCCCTATCTGCCGGAGGTGCACGATATCCTCGAACTTCCCGATTTCCGGCCTGATGTGCCGATCTCGGACGACATTCGCTGGGTGCAGCTGATCAAGAGCCCGGCGGTGCGCTTCGGCGAGAAATTCGCCGACGAGCTCGACAAGAGCCGCAACATCGCCGTCGTGCTCAACACCTATGCCACCGAGCTTGCCGGCGACGGCAAACGGGTGACCGGCGCCAAACTATGGTCCAACGGCCAGGACGCGGGCGCCTTCAGCGCCGACTATTTCATCGTCTGCACCGGCGGGCTGGAGAATTCGCGGCTGCTTCTGTGGTCGAACCAGCGTTCCAATGGCGGCGTCGTCCCGAACGCCACGGCACTTGGCCGCTACTGGATGGAACACCCGACCTTCGAGGGCGGCAATGCCATTCTTGCCGACTATGGCGAGTTCGAAGTGGATGCCGTCAACGAGGCCTTCTTCTCGCCGACGCTTGCCGCGATGGAGCGCCTGCGGATCATGAATTTCGGCATCAGGCTGATCGAGACGCCCTATGCCGGCGTCAAACATGTGATTGCCGACCTCGCCTGCACGGCGCCCGACATGGCCGAATGGGTCGCCTATCGGCTCAGCCAGAACCTGCGCTGCGCGGCGCAGCTCTACGTCGCCTGGGAACAGGCGCCGCTGGCCTCCAACCGGATCGAGCTGTCCAAGACCGATGTCGACCATGCCGGCGTGCCGCGCATCGAGCTGCACTGGAAGAAATCGGAGCTCGAGCGCCGCACGCTTGTCGAAGGCCTGAAGCTGTTCGGCACGACGCTCATCGAGAAGAATCTCGGCCGTGTCCGTCTCATGGACTGGATTGCCAATAGCGAGGATTATCCGACCGACGAGGAGACCGCCGGCCACCATCACATGGGCGGCACGCGGATGGGCATCGACATCAGCAGAAGCGTGGTGGACGCCAACGGCAAGGTGCACGGCATGGACAATCTCTATGTCGGCGGTTCCTCGGTGTTCTGCACATCCGGCCAAGCCAACCCGACGACGACGATCACCGCGCTGGCCTGCCGGCTGGGAGATCACCTGAGCAAGGTGGTCGCTGTCTGACATTCCACGGTAGCCGGCGCCAGTGATGGCGCCGGCAGGTGTGCGGCATCATGCTCCAGTTCAGAAGCCGTAGACGGCGATGCGCACCAGCACCGCCGCGGCGGCCAGCGCCACGAGCAGGATGCCGAGGCCGATGGGGGAACCCCAGCCGTACCATTCCATCGCCAGCTTGGCGTATTTGAATTCGTCTTCGTGCGAGAGAGGGGTACGTTGTTCGATCGAGCTCATTTTTCACTCCGTGTCGGCGGCCGGCCCTTGCCTTGTCGGCACTGCCGCCGCATATTGCTGCGATAGTCTAAATGTTAGACGGATTGATAGTTAGATGATCGAAACAAATTCGTCAAGCGAGTATCGCGACGAAATGGCGGCCGCGATCGGCGTTGCCGTGATGCAATGGCAGGACGCCACCCAGGCCTATGACGAGGCGGTGGGGATGAGGCTCGGGCTGAATATGGCCGAGCGCCATTGCATCGGGCTGCTCCATGGCGGCCCGCAATCGGCTGGCGCGATCGCGACCGCGACCGGCCTGACGCCGGCCGCCGTGACGGCGCTGATCGACCGGCTGGAGGCGCGCGGGCTGCTGACGCGCACGCGCAGTCTCGAGGACAGGCGCAAGGTGGTGATTGAAGCGACCGAGGCGACGCGGGAGCTGTCGGCGCGCTATTACGGCGCCATCGCCAAGGAGGGCGAAAAGGTGATCGCCACCTTCAGCGACGCCGAGCTCGCGACCATATCACGCTTCGTCAACGCCGCGCTCGACCTGCAGCGTGCCCAGCTTGCACGGCTGAAGGCCGAGGGGCCGGACATCCCTGGATGATAGGGTGCGGTATGTCGGCGGCGTTGTCGCAAACGTCGGCGGGGAACGGCACTATTTCGGCTGGGCCCCGTAGACGGCCAGAAATGCCTCCACTGAGGCATCCGCGTGCCGTTCCAGTTCGGCCTTGGAGCGCCGGTTGCTGCCCGTGAACATGGCTTCATTCATGGGGATCCAAAGAAGCATCCCAAAAAGATGGCTGGCTGCCAGATAGGGATCGCTGGTTTGTAACAATCCTCGACTGGTGAGCTTTTGAAAGCAGGACGCCGTCGAGGCAAGCATGCGCTCAAAACCTTTTTCGTACCAAGCGCGGCCAAGCTGCGGCATTCGATCCGCGTTGGCAATGATCAAGCGCCGCAGCTTCAACAACTCTTCATCCATGAGAACCGCTATCAGGCGTCGGGCAAGCTGCTGCAGGCCGCCTTCCATGAATTTCGCCTCGGAAAGCAGCGTCGTCACGGCCTCGATGATGTCATTGACCTGGGTAGCGGTTGACAGAACGACTTCGCCGAACAGCGTCTCCTTGTCGGTGAAATGCTTGTAGACGGTCTGCTTGGAAGCCCCCGCCTTGGTGGCGATTTCCTCCATGCTGGTCCCGTCATAACCCTTGCTGATGAACGCCGCCGTGGCCGCCTGGATGATCTCACGATCCTTGCGAGCCGATCTGGTCTCACCGTCGGTTTTCATTGCGCCCTTCCAACCAGTACTAGACGGTACCGTTCTCTCATGGTAGCCATGAAACGGTACTGGACTGACTAGTACCTGTCAACGAAGGCAAGGCTTAGACCGATGACCAAGATGATCTTCATAAATCTGCCGGTGCGCGATCTGCAGGCAGCGACCAACTTCTATCTCGCGATCGGCGGCACGCTCAATCCGCAGTTCTCGAACGACCAGGCGAGCTCGATCATGTTCTCCGACGCGATCGGCGTGATGTTGCTGACGCACCAGCATTACGGCCAGTTCACAACCCGCCAGATCGGCGACGCCAGGCGTGACAGCCAGATGCTGATCGCGCTCACCGCCGGCAGCAAGGACGAGGTCAATGCCACGATCGAGAAGGGCGTCGCGGCCGGCGGCCGCGCCGATCCCAACCCCGCGCAGGACCTCGGCTTCATGTTCAACCGCCACATCGAAGACCCCGACGGCAACGTCTGGGAGCTCCTGTGGATGAACCCCGCCGCCATGCAATAGCCCAGCGGGATCAAAGCGTCCAAAGCGCGTCGCGTTGAAACGGATTCATGCGACGCGCTTTGTGTTTTAGACCGTCGCCGGGTCGAGTGCCGGCTGGTCCTTGCGGCGCGCGACGATCGCCTCGAAATCGGCCGTCTGGAAAGCATCGCGCAAGGCGTCGAAGGATGGCAGCACGAAATAGGCGCGCTGGAACTTGTCGATCTCGTAGCCGGTGCGCATCACCGTTTCGAGATCGAAAGGCACATGGTGGGCGTCCTTGCCCTCGACGGCGAACTGCAATTCGGTGAAGGACGACATCAGGCCGGCGCCAAAGGCCTTCAACGGCTGGCCGGCATCCTGCATCAAGCCGTATTCGGCCGTGTACCAGTAGAGCCGGGTGATCATCTCGTTACCGCCGAGCGCGATGATGTCGCCGGCCTTCTTGCCATACATCTGCATGAAGTCGGCGAAGACCGGCTGCGATAGCACCGGCACGTGGCCGAAGAAATCATGGAACATGTCCGGCTCGACGATGTAGTCGAGCTCCTGCCTGGTGCGCAGCCAGTTGGTGACCGGGAAGCGGCGGTTGGCGAGATGATCGAAGAAGGGGGCGGCGGGAATGAGGCCCGGCACCGCAACGATCTCCCAGCCGGTCAGCTTGCGCAGCTTGGTGCTGACGTCCTCGAAGTCGGGAATGCGGTCGAGCAGGCCGAGTTTGTCGACACCGTCGAGATAGGAATGGTGGGCGAGCTTGCGCGTCAGCTTGGTCTGGCGGTCGCACAATGTGCGCCACACCGCCTGTTCCTCGCCGCTGTAGTCATAGCCCTGGGCCACGGTGAAATCGGCACGGCATACCGAATAGTCGCCGCGCAACCCCTGCGCCGCGCAATCGCGGGCATATTCGGCAACACTCATCGTCGTCATGGTTTTTCTCCTCGCAAATCTGCAATGGCAGACGTGTCCGAAGGGTAACCGGATTTGCCGAGGCAATTTGGTTCTGATGGTGGCTCATCAGCGATATTCGGGATAACATTCACTCACAATCCGGATCGGAGGAGTGAAAATGCCTCAATTTGACGACTTCGAGATCAAGATGCTCGATGTGCTGCAACGCGACGGGCGCAAGCCCGTCTCCGAACTGGCGCAAGAGATCGGCCTGTCGACGACGCCATGCGCGCGGCGCTTCGAGGCGCTGCAGGATGCCGGCATCATCAAGGGCTTTGCCGCGGTGATCAGCCGCCGCGCGGTCGGCCTGATGGTCGAGGTGTTCATCCAGGTGCGCCTGGTCAGCCACAGCGACGGCTCGCCGGAAAAATTCATTGCTGCGGTGCAGCGCATGGACGAGGTGTCCTCGTGCTGGACGATGACCGGCGACCACGACTTCCTGCTGCATGTGATGGTGCCTTCGGTCGACGAGCTCAACGCCTTCGTCATGCATCGGCTGATGCGGCTCGACGGCGTGCGCGACGTCCACACGCAGCTCGTGCTGCAGAACATCAAGGGCCCCGGCCACGTGCCGCTCGCGCATCTCAGGAAGTAGCGCCATCTCCAGCGCTCCTGCGGAAAAGCTGCACGCAAACTGCTGAAACGGGCCAATCGGGCGGCTAGATCGCCGGCCAGCATGCGCGGACCAATCTCTCGGAGGTCCGCCATGAAAATCGTCCTGATCAATCCGCCGCACACCGCCATCGGCAGCCGGGTGCCGGATGATCATCTGCCGCCGCTTGGACTGCTGGCGATCGGCGGCCCGCTCATCGATGCCGGCCACGACGTACGCCTCGTCGATGCCGAGTTCGGACCGATGCCGCTCGACAAGGTGATGGACGACGCCTTGGATGACATCCCGGACTTCGTCCTGATCGGCCATTCCGGCTCGACCTCGGCACACCCGACCGCCTTGCTGATCGCCAAAATGATCAAGGAGCACGAGCCGGTGACCATCATCATCTATGGCGGCGTCTTCCCGACCTACCACTGGCGCGACATACTGGCGGCGACCGACGTCTTCGACTTCATCGTGCGCGGCGAGGGCGAAGCGACCGTGGTGGCGCTGGTCGAGGCGCTGGAAATGCACCAGCCGCCGGCGAGCGTCGCCGGCATCGCCTTTCGCGACGATCTGCGCCGGCCCTTCGCCACGCAGGCGGCCATGACCATTGCCGAACTCGACGCCTACCGCGTCGGCTGGGAGCTGATCGACCACCGCCGCTACAGTTACTGGGGCGGCAAGCGCGCCGTGGTGATGCAGTTTTCGCGCGGCTGTCCGCATCTGTGCAACTATTGCGGCCAGCGCGGCTTCTGGACCCGCTGGCGGCATCGCGATCCAAAAAGGTTCGCGCAAGAGATCGCCTGGCTGCACCGCGAACATGGCGTCGAGCTGGTCAATCTCGCCGACGAAAACCCGACGGTTTCGAAGAAGGCGTGGCGGGCCTTTCTCGACGCCCTGATCGCCGAGAACGTGCCGGTGCTGATCGTCGGCTCGACGCGTGCCGACGACATCGTGCGCGACGCCGACATCCTGCATCTCTACCGCAGGGCCGGTGTCATCCGCTGGCTGCTCGGCATGGAAAACACCGACGAGCAGACGCTGCAATTGATCCGCAAGGGCGGCAGCACCTCGTCCGACCGCGAGGCGATAAGGCTGCTGCGAAAGCATGGCATATTGTCGATGGCGACGTGGGTGGCCGGCTTCGAGGATGAGGGGTTTCGCGACCTGTGGCGCGGTTTTCGCCAGCTCATCGCCTATGACCCCGACCAGATCCAGGCGCTCTATGTGACGCCGCATCGCTGGACGCCGTTCTTCCGCATCGCGCGCGACCGCAAGGTCATCCAGAAGGATGCCCGGCTGTGGGACTACAAGCACCAGGTGCTGGAGATGACACGGCTGAAGCCGTGGATGCTGTTCTTCAGCGTCAAGCTGATCGAGCTTGCCGTGCAATCGCGGCCGAAGGCGCTGGCGCGCATCCTGTTCCACCCCGACCCCGAGCAGCGGCATTCGATGCGCTGGTACACCAGGATGGGCCGCCGGGTCTGGTTTCGCGAGGTCTGGGGTTTCCTGGTCCGAGACATCAGGGTGAAGGACGGCCCGACGCTTGCCGAATTCTGGGGCGCGCCGCAGGACGCCGAGGAGGAATCGATGATCGTCGCACGTCCACCGCGCAAGCCGGCCGAAGCTGCCGCCGCGATTTCGCCGGGCGCCTGACCGGCTTGCCACTCTCACAAAAATACGCAGCGTATCAATATTGACATACGCCGCGTATGCACCCACATTCGGCATACGGGGCGTATGTAAATTGCCCCGGACAGTGGAGCGCAGGTCGCGATCGTCGGGAGATCGGGCCTGCCTTTGTTTGAACGGAGTGAAAATGACCAAACGTGACGCGATCTTCCCTGCCGGTCGGCAGGCTCTCTATGACATCAACCGCTATTCGGCGGCGATCCGCTCGGGAGACCTTCTGTTCGTCTCAGGGCAAGTGGGCAGCCGCGAGGACGGGTCACCCGAGCCTGTCTTCGAAAAGCAGGTCCAGCTTGCCTTCGACAACCTCGCGGCCGTACTGAAGGCCGCAGGCTGCACGTTCGACGACATTGTCGACGTCACCACATTCCACACCGATCCCGCCGCGCAGTGGCAGGCGATCGACGCCGTCCGACTGAAGGTGTTCGGCGAACCGCCCTACACGAACTGGACCGCGGTGGGCGTGAACTGGCTGGCGGGCTTCGACTTCGAGATAAAGGTCATCGCGCGCCTTCCGCAACCCGCCTGATCGGCTGAGCGGGAGCGACGAGCGTGCTGCTCAAGGCACGATCAGCGTGCCGGCGCCGTGTTCGGTGAAGAGTTCGAGCAGCACCGCATGCGGCGTCTTGCCGTTGAGGATGACGACGCCTTCGACGCCGCGCTCGATCGCCTCGATGCAGGTCTCGACCTTGGGGATCATGCCGCCGGAGACCGTGCCGTCCTTGATCAGCGCCCTGGCCTCGGCGACGGTCAATTCGTCGATCAGCTTCTTGTTCTTGTCGAGCACGCCGGGCACGTCGGTGAGGAACAAAAGGCGCGAGGCCTTGCAGGCGCCGGCGATGGCGCCAGCGAAAGTGTCGGCATTGATGTTATAGGTATGGCCGTCGCGCCCGGGCGCCACCGGCGCCAGCACCGGGATCATTTCGGAGCGGGCCAGGAGGTCGAGCAGCGTGCGGTCGACCTCGACCGGCTCGCCGACGAAGCCGAGATCGAGCACGCGCTCGATGTTGGAATCGGGATCGATCATGGTCTTGCGCGCCTTTTCGGCGAACACCATGTTGCCGTCCTTGCCGCAGAGGCCGATCGCCCATTCGCCCTCGGCGTTGATCAGCGCGACGATCTCTTTGTTGATCGAGCCGGCCAGCACCATCTCGACGATCTCGACCGTCTTCTGGTCGGTGACGCGCAAGCCGCCCTCGAATTTGGATTCGATGCCCATCTTGGTCAGCATGGCGCCGATCTGCGGCCCGCCGCCATGAACGACGATCGGGTTGACGCCCGATTGCTTCAGCAGCGCGATGTCGCGGGCGAAGGCCTTGCCGAGCTCGATGTCGCCCATGGCGTGGCCGCCATATTTCACCACGACGGTCTTGTGTTCGTAGCGCTGCATGTAGGGCAAAGCGCGAGACAGCAGGGCGGCCTGCATTTCGGCGGTGGCGGCGATGTCCGTCATCGGGCGGTTCCCTGGCTTTTTGGTTTGTGCATGTCGTTGCCCCAAAACCGCCGGGCACTTTTGGGAGACATGCATCAGGTAAAGACGGCGGCGTCTTAGCGGGAATTGGCGCGGGGGGCAAATGGCATTGCTGTCATATTCGCCGCGTTCACGGCCTCGTCATCATGACGGCACCATCAGCGGCGCCCGCCGTTTCAGCCAACCCGAAAGCTTTTCCATCTGCGCGGCGAAGGACAAAAGCGTCTCCTCGTCGCCCGGGCGCCCGGCGGCCTGGATGCCAAGCGGCAGGCCGGCCTCGGTGACATGGACGGGCAGCGCGATCGACGGCTGGCCGCTGACATTGTGGATCGCCGGCCAGTGCGTGAACAGAAGGCTCTTGTCCATCAGCTGGCCGAACAGTGGCTTGAGCTTCAGCAAAGGCGTCAGATGAAGCTTGTCGAGCAGGTTTTCGATCAGCTCGTCGGCGCCTTTCGGGTCCATGGCGCCGCAGGCGAGCGGCGGGTGCGCGATAACAGGCATCAGCACCGCATCATAGTGCGCGGTTTCCTCGATCATCCGGCGCGAGGCGGCGTGTAGCCGCTGCAGGCCGGCATAGATCTCGCCGGCAGAGACCATTTCGCCCAACCGGCCGAGCACCCGGGTGGCGCGCTCGACGTCGCCGGTAACGGAACGGCCGACGCGCAGCGCTTCGGCCCGCAGCATGCCGGCGACGGCGGAAGCAACCGTACTGCAGAAATCGGCCATGAAATCGCGGCCGATGAACGGCAGGTCGATCTCCACGACGGTGTGGCCGCCCTCGCGCGCAAGCGCCACGGCGGTGTCGAGCGCTTTCATCGTTTCGGCCGAGATCGGCAGGCCAAGCGGCGACTTGCGGTAGACGGCCAGGCTGAGCTTGCCCGGATCACGCGCGGCAGCGGCGGCGAATGTGCCCTTCGGCGGCAGTGCCGCATAGGGCGACAGGGAGTCGGGACCGTGGGTGAGGTCGAGCAGCAGCGCGCAATCGCGCACCGAGCGGGTGACGGCATGATCGACCACCATGCCGTACCAGCTTTCGCTGACCAGCGGCGTCAGCGGGATGCGTCCGCGCGAGGTCTTGAGGCCGACCAGGCCCGTGCAGGCGGAAGGCACACGGATCGAGCCCCCGCCATCGGAGGCATGCGCCACCGGCACCACGCCGGCAGCGACCAGGGCCGCCGCGCCGCCCGACGAGCCGCCACTGGTGTGGCCGGTGTTCCAGGGATTGCGGGTGATGCCGAAGGCCTTGGATTCAGTCATCAGCCGCAGCCCGTGCTCCGGCGATGTCGAAGTGACGATCGGGATCAGCCCGGCGGCGAGGTAGCGGTCGGTCATAACCGAATTGACGTCGGGCACCGAGGCCGGAATGCGGCTGCCGCCATGCGAGGGCACACCCTTGACGGCGATGCCGAGGTCCTTGATGGCAAAGGGCACTCCGGCCAGTGGCAGCGAGCGGTCCATGGTTTTCGCCCGCGCCCGCGCGGCCTCGTAGAGCGGCTCGGCCGTGGCATTGATGTCAGGCCTTGTGGCCTCGGCGCGCGCGATCGCCGCGTCGGTCAGCTCGATCGCCGACAGCTCGCCCTTGCGCACCAGACCGGCGAGGCCGGTCGCGTCTTCTCGCCACAGGATCCGTTCGACCGACATCGGCGCTTCCCCGTTCCCCGCCAAGCTAGCCAGCGGCTCATCCCTTGGCAATCGAAGCCTGCGCCAGGACGCCGGACTTTAGGTGCACCGAATATTTCCAGCGTTGCAAATACAACGCAATCGCCTAACTTGGCGCGCATGACGCCGCAGGACATCACCAAGCTGATCGTCCGGACTTCGATGAAGGATCGGGCCGCGTTCGATCTGCTCTACCGGCAGACCAGCGCGAAACTTTTCGGTGTGTGCCTTCGTGTATTGAACGACCGGGGAGATGCTGAAGAAGCGCTACAGGAAGTCTTCGTCAAGATATGGACGAAGGCGGATCGTTTTGCCGTCTCCGATCTGAGCCCGATCTCCTGGCTGGTGGCAATCGCCCGCAACCACGCGATCGATCGCGTCAGGGCGCGGCGCAAGCCTGCCGCCGATATCGATGCCGCGCTTGACGTGGCCGATCCGGCACCGGGACCTGAAGCGATGGTGGTGGCGGGCGACGAATCCGTACGCATCCATCATTGTCTCGAGGAGCTGGAGAAGGACCGGGCGGCGGCCGTCCGGGGCGCTTATCTCAAAGGCGAAAGCTATGCCGAACTGGCGGAGCGCCACGGCGTGCCGCTGAACACGATGCGTACCTGGCTGCGCCGTAGCCTGATGAAACTGAGAGAATGTCTGGAACGATGACACTGGCAGAGGACAATGGACCGGAACGTGGAGGCGACGACCTGTTCGCCGCCGAATACGTTCTCGGTGTTCTGCCGGTGGAAGAGCGGCAGATCGCCTCCAGGCGCATCGACAGCGAGACCGATTTCGCGCGGCTCGTCGATGGCTGGGAGGTACGCCTCTCGCCGTTGGCATCAACCTATGCGGAGGTCGAGCCGCCGCCTTCGGTGAAAGCCGCCGTCGACCGCCGGCTGTTCGCATCGAGCGCGGCCACATCGGCCGAGGCACGCGCCGGCCTGTGGTCCAGCCTCGCCTTCTGGCGCGGCCTTGCCGTGGCTGCGGTCGCGGCCCTGGCGCTCTATATCGCCGTGCCCTATGTCAATCGGCCGGCCGAACAGCCGCAGGCGCGGCTTGTCGCCTCGCTGGCGGCCGACGGCAGCGATGTAAAATATCTCGCCGTCTATGATTCCGAGCGGCATGACGTCAGCCTTTCGCATGTTTCCGGCACGCTCGCTTCCGGCAAGGACTTCGAACTTTGGATGATCGAGGGCAAGAACGCTCCGGTCTCGATGGGCGTCATCCCGGCCGGCGCGACCGCGCATATCGGGGTCTCGCCCGCCACGCAGCAGAAGCTGGCGCAGGGCGCGGTGCTGGCCGTTAGCCTGGAACCGGCCGGCGGCTCGCCGACGGGAGAACCGACCGGACCGGTGGTTGCCGCTGGCGACCTGAAGGGCATCTGACCTGCTGCATATCGCAGCGAAGCCGTCTCCGGAATGTTCCCAATATATCTTATGTAACACATGCCTGGAACAGGTGTGCGTGCCGGCAAGAAGGTACGCCAGCAGATCTCTTTGCCCGAGCGAAAAAATCAAAAATCTGAGAATATTCTGAAACTCGTGCGTTTGTGTGCCGTATCTCCTCGCGTTCCCACAAATGGGAAGAGAAACCCGAGGAGTTTGAACATCATGCGTAGATATGCCACCCTTTTGCTTGCCGGTACGATCGCTATTTCCGCTCTTGCCACCGCGGCCTATGCCGAAAACCCGATGGTTGGCGGCGCCGCCATGTATGCCCAGAAGAACATCGTCGAGAACGCCGTGAAGTCGAAGGATCACACCACGCTGGTCGCCGCCGTCAAGGCCGCTGGCCTGGTCGAGACGCTGCAGGGCGCCGGTCCGTTCACCGTCTTCGCGCCGACCAACGAGGCCTTCGCGGCACTGCCGGCCGGCACGGTCGACACGCTGCTCAAGCCCGAGAACAAGGACAAGCTGACCAAGGTCCTGACCTGCCATGTCATCGGCGCCAAGGCGATGGCGGCGGATGTGGCCTCGATGGCCAAGGCTGACGGCGGCACGCACAAGGTCAAGACGGTCGGCGGCTGCGAGCTGTCGCTGAAGGCCGAGGGCGGCAAGGTCACCGTCACCGACGAGAACGGCAATGTCGCCAATGTGACGATCGCCGATGTCGAGCAGTCCAACGGCGTCATCCACGTCATCGACAAGGTTCTTTTGCCGAAGATGTAACAAGGGGCTTGCCGCGGACGAACCTGCGGCAAGAGCTCTCCGCCGATTGCGTCATCCCGCTCCCGTGATCCGCAATCGACGCGCACGCTCCGCGCCGCGCATGGTCAACCATGGAACGGCGCGGAGTGTCGTTTGGGGCAACCGTCACCGGCTTTTGATTTTGGCGTGGCGGTATAGTTTGGCAAAAGGACAACCGGAGGAACTGGTCATGAACCGTCGCGACTTTCTTTTGAGCGGGGCCGCCGCCATTGGCGTCGTCGGAGCCGCCGCGACCATGCTGCGCATGGGCACTCCGCAGCCCGCGCTGGCGGCCGAGAAGTTCGAGATCACCAAGACGGACGACGAGTGGAAAGCCATATTGTCGCCCGCCGCTTTCGACGTGCTGCGCAAGCAAGGCACGGAATATCCGGGCACTAGCCCGCTGCTCAACGAGCACCGCAAGGGCATTTTCGCCTGCGCAGGCTGCGACCTGCCGGTCTACCCCTCTGAGACGAAATTCGATTCCGGCACCGGCTGGCCGAGCTTCTGGCAGGAGATCGCCAACGGCATCGGCAAGACCGAGGACAGGTCGCTCGGCATGACCCGCACCGAGGTGCATTGCCGCCGCTGCGGCGGTCATCTCGGCCATGTCTTCGACGACGGTCCGGCGCCGACCGGCCTGCGCCACTGCATCAACGGCGTGGCACTGACCTTCAAGCCGGCCACGGCCTGACGAGTTAGACCGGAAACGAAAAACTCCGGGTCTTGCGGCCCGGAGTTTTTTTGCGCGGTCAGAGCTTTTCGGGCGTGGACTGGAGGAACTTCCCGAAACCGCTGCCCACGTGTTGGTTATTCTGTTTTGGCGCAATTCCTGACGGAAAACCGCTTCACACTTTTCCTGGAATTGCTTAGTGCCCGCCGCCCCCACCTCCACTGGGCGCGGCCGGCTTGTTGATCAGCATGGTGAACAGGCCGAGCGTCGCGAACAGCACCGTCAGCATGTAGAACACGTCCATGAAGGACAGCAGCGCCGCCTGCTGATGGACCATGCCCGACAGCTTGGAGATCGCCGCACCGGCCGCGTCGAGGCCTGATGTCTGCTCGAAGTTCAGCGTCATGTTCTGCAGCTTGGTCTGCGCGGCGGCACTGCCCCACTGCACATGCTCGGCCAGCCTCGCATAGTGGAAGGCGTTGCGGTCGATCAGCACGGTGTTGATGAGGGCAAGGCCGACGGCACCGCCGAGGTTGCGGGTGAGGTTGAACAGGCCGGACGCGTTCTTCAGCCGGTCGGGCGGCAAGGTGCCGAGCGCGATGTTGTTGATCGGCACCATGCACAGCATCATCGAACAGCCGCGCAGGATCTGCGGGATGAGCAACTCGTAGAAATCCCAGTCGGCGGTCAGATGCGTCATCCACCAGGTGCCGGTGGCGAAGCCGAAGAAGCCGATCATCATCATCAGCCGCAAATCCATCTTGCTCGACAGGATGCCGGAGATCGGCGCGGTGACGAACATCGCCAGGCCGCTGACGAACAGCGCCTCGCCGATCATCATCGAATCATAGCCGCGGATACGGCCGAGGAAGACCGGATAGAGATAGGTCAGGCCGTAGAGGCCGATGCCGATGACGAAGGAAAACAGCGAGCCGAAGGCAAAGTTGACGTTGCTGAAGGCCCTGAGATCGACGATCGGCTCCTCGGCGGTGAAGACACGCCAGAAGAAGATCACCGCGCCGATGCTCATGACGATGGCGCAGATGAACACGCCCTGGTCCTGCAGCCAGTCATTGTTCGGACCCTCTTCCAGCACATATTCCATGCAGCCGAGGAAGGCCGCCATGCCGGCGAGGCCCCACCAGTCGAACTTGTTGAACAGCTTGAGATTGGGCTTGTCGAAATCGATCAGCGACCAGGCGGCGGTCGCCACCAGGATGCCGGGCACGACATTGACCAGGAACAGCCAGTGCCATGAAAAGGCGTGACTGATATAGCCGCCGACGGTCGGGCCGATGGTCGGCGCCAGCGTCGCCACCAGACCGATCATCGGCGAGACGACGGCGCGCTTGGAGGGCGGAAAGATGGTAAAGGCCGCGGCAAAGACGCTCGGGATCATGCCGCCGCCGATGAAGCCTTGCACGGCGCGGTAGACGATCATCTGGTCGATGTTGGTGGCGGTCGCGGCAAGCGCGCTGGCCGCGGTGAAGCCGGCAGCGGCGATGGTGAACAGCACGCGCGTCGACAGCATCCGGCTGAGGAAGCCCGACAGCGGGATCATGACCACCTCGGCGATCAGATAGGCCGTCTGCACCCACGGAATTTCGTCGGAGCTGGCGCTGAGGCCCGCCTGGATTTCGGCCAGCGAAGCGGAGACGATCTGGATGTCCAGGATCGCCATGAACATGCCGAACACCATCGCCAGGAAGGCGATGACGCGGCGCGTGGAGATGGTGTCAGGAACCGCCGGCCTTGCCGGCGGCGCTCCTGCGGTGATGGTTGCGGTTGCCATTTCATGGGCCTCCTTGAGGCAGGCCGGGCGGCCCAGCGCTTCATCAGCCGCCGAGCCGCCCTCCGAAAGCGCTTAGTTGGTCGTCGCGGCAGGTGCGGTGCGGCTGTCGACGTTGACGACAACGCTCAAGCCAGCACGCAGCTTGCCGGCCTTCAGGGCATCGGCCGGCACGTCGATGCGGACCGGGACGCGCTGCACAACCTTGGTGAAGTTGCCGGTGGCGTTTTCCGGCGGCAGCAGCGAGAAGACCGCGCCTGAGGCAGGAGCGAGCGACGAGACGGTTCCCTGGATGGGATGGCCGTCTATGGCGTCGACCGAGATGTTGACCTTTTCGCCGGGAACCAGGCGGGCAAGCTGCGTCTCCTTGAAGTTGGCGACGATGTAGAGCTTGTCCAACGGCACGACGACGGCGAGCTTCTGGCCAGGGCTGACGAGGTCGCCCTGCTCGACGGAACGGTTGCCGACGACGCCGTCATAAGGCGCCTTGAGCACGGTGAAGGACAGGTCGCGCGCGGCCTTGTCGCGGCTGAGCTGCAGCGAAGCGAGCGTGCTCGCGGACTCGGCGCGCTGCGCCTCGAACACGCCGATATTGGCCTGCGCGGCGGCGATCTGCGCATCGGCGCCAACCAGCGCTGCATTGGCCTGGTCGAGCGCGGTCTGCGCGTCGTCCAGTTGCGCCTGCGTACCGACATGGGTCTTGACCAGCTGTGCGGCGCGCTGCTGGGCACGGGCGGCGTTGTCGGCAGCGGCCCGGTCGGCGACCTTCTGCGCCTGGGCCTGTTGCAGGGACGCCTGTGCTGCCTTGGTCTGCGCGTCGATGCGGTCGAGCGTCTTGGCCAGCGTGGCGATCTGCGCCTCGGTCTGGGCGACGGCGATCTTGTAGTCGCCATCGTCGATCGTCAGCAGCGGATCGCCGGCCTTGACCAGCTGGTTCTCGCTGACCTTGACCTGGTCGACATAGCCGGAGATCTTGGGCGAAACGAACGCCATGTCGGCCTGGACATAGGCATCGTCGGTCGAGATCATGAAACGGCCCGTGGTCCAGTAGTCATAGCCGTACCATGCGCCGCCGCTCAGGAGGGCAAGGCCGATGATCGGCAGCAGGAAGGAGCGCACCGAGCGCTGCTTCTTGGCCGGAGCTTCAGCCGCCGGCGGCGGTGCCACCGGCAGGACGGGAATTTCCGGTGCTTCCGTCGCCGGAGCGACCTTGGCGTTGGGGAAAGGGCGGACTTCGGCAGTGCTGGGCGCGTTCGAGGACATGACATCTCTCTAAAGTAATAATACTGAACCGTTCGGTTCGATCCGGCCGTTGACATAGCGTGAAAAGAGGACCATATCAAGAGGCAATCGAACCGGTTGGTTCGAATTATTTTCGAGGTGTGACTTTTATGGCCGAGACAACGCCCGACGTCGAAAACGACAAATGCGGCGATCTGCTGGAGAGCCTGCGCCGTGGCAGGCCGGCGGCCGGACAGGACCCGGTCAAGCGCAGCCAGATCATCGATGGCGCCCGCCGTGTCTTCATAGACAAGGGCTTCGAGGCCGCCTCGATGAACGACATCACGCGCGAAGCGGGCGTGTCGAAGGGCACCATCTATGTCTACTTCGCCAACAAGGAAGAGCTGTTCGAGGCGCTGATCGAAGAAGAGCGCGGCACTATCTTCAAGAACATGTACGACATGCTCGACCGCGCCGACGATCTGCGCCAGACGCTGGTGAAGTTCGGCACGGTGCTGTCGATGAAGATCACCTCGGCCAAGGTCATCCAGGCGCAGCGCACGGTGATCGGCGCCTCCGACAGGATCCCCGACATGGGCGCGCGGTTCTACGAACGCGGCCCCAAACGCGGCCATGACAAGGTGGTGGAGTTTCTCAATGCCGCCATCGAACGCGGCCTGCTCAAGATCGACGATGTCGATCTTGCCGCCTACCAGTTCACCGAACTGTGCCTGGCCGGCCTCTTCCGGCAGTGCATCTTCGCCTACCGCACCAAGGCTCCGAGCGACGAAGAGATCGACCACATCGTCAGGTCGGGCGTCGGCATGTTCCTGAAGAACTACGGCACCGAACGGCTCGCCGAGGAAGAAAGCCACCAGATGATAGCGCTGGAGGCAAAGGCCTAGAGCGTTTCACCGTTTCATGGAAACGGCGAACCGCTCTAACTCACTGTTTTGACGCAATTCCCAAGGGAAAACCGCTCGCACTTTTCCTGGAATTGCCCTAGCCGCCATTGGCGGCAAGCACGATCGCGGCCTGCAATTCCTCCAGCCCCTCGCCCTTTTCCGATGACGTCGCCAGGACGAACGGAAACGCCGCCGGCCGTTTCTTGATCTTTTGCAGCGTCTCCTCGATCAGCCGCGGTACGCCGGCGACCTTGATCTTGTCGGTCTTGGTCAGCACGATCTGGTAGGACACCGCCGCCTTGTCGAGCAGCGACAGCACCTCGTCGTCCTTGGCCTTGATGCCGTGGCGGGCATCGATCAGCACATAGACCCGCTTCAGCGTCACCCGGCCCTTGAGATAGTCGAAGACCAACTTGGTCCACTCGTCGACCTTCTCCTTGGGCGCGGTGGCGTAGCCGTAGCCCGGCATGTCGACCAGCGCCATCGGCGGCAGGTCGGCGCCCTCGCCCGAAAATCCGTCCGGCACGAAATAGTTGAGTTCCTGCGTGCGCCCCGGCGTGTTGGAGGTGCGCGCCAGCCCTTTCTGGTTGACCAGCGCGTTGATCAGCGACGATTTGCCGACATTGGAGCGGCCGGCAAAGGCGATTTCCGGCGGCCCTTCCGGCGGCAGGAACTTCATGGCCGGCACGCCGCGGATGAAGATCCACCCGCGCGTGAACAGGTCGGTGGTGATCACAGTGCTGTTCAGAGCGTTCAAGCTGCTGCCTCCAGAAGAGAGATGTTGGCGCCCCTGATGGCATCGAGGTTGCGGCCGATCTTGTCCACCGGCCAATGCCACCATGCCAGTGCCAGCAACCGCCTGATCGTCCTGTCGTCGAAACGCATCTTCACCACCTTGGCGGCGTTGCCGGCGACAATGGCATAGGGCGGCACATCGTGCGTCACAACCGATTTGGCGGCGATGATGGCGCCATGGCCGATTTCCACGCCGGGCAGGATCACCGCCTCCATGCCGATCCAGACATCGCTGCCGACCACCGTGTCGCCGCGCACCTCCTTCGACCATGTCGCCGGGTCAAAACCCTGTTCCCAGCCATGGCCGAAAATGTTGAACGGATAGGTGGAAAAGCCGGACATTGCGTGGTTGGCGCCGTTCATGATGAAGCGCGCGCCTTCGGCGATGGCGCAGAACTTGCCGATGATGAGCTTGTCGCCGATGAAGGGATAGTGGTGCAGCACGCATTTCTGCGCGAATTTGTCCGGTCCCTCCGGGTCGTCATAATAGGTGAAGTCGCCGATCTCGATGTTCGGCTCCGTCACCAGCGGCTTCAGGAAGCCGACGCGCGTGTGCATCGGGATCGGGTGCTTGATGTTGGGGTTGGGTCCGTCCATGTCGGTTCGTCCGGGAATTGGCAGACAGGCGCATCCGCTGCCGGAGGCGACTGGTCAAAATAACGTGATCCGCCCTATAGCACCAATCGGCCGGGGAGCGAGTCTTCCGTGCGTGCCAGGCTCATGTGTTGCCGCTCTTGCTGCGCAAGCCAGGCACGCCGGCCAAGCTCGACCATCGTGCCGTGATGGAATGATGCGCCGGAAACGGTTGATGTTCGATCGCTGAAGCCCAGCGTCTTCACGGTACACAAAAAGAAACCGGGGCCCTGTGAGTGACTACAGGACCCCGGCCTCGCCGATAACGACTTCCCCAAGAAACTTGGCACCTCGTCACGAGGCGGGATGGCAGGCCAAGAAAGCCCCAACGACCTGCCACTGCCCCCTTTCGCCGGAAGACGCTATTTCGGCAACAGCACCTTGCTGACGACATGGATGACGCCGTTCGACTGGTTGACGTCGGCGATGGTCACCTTCGCCTCGCCGCCGGACTCGTCCACGATGTAGAGCTTGCCCTTCTTGACCTCGGCGGTCAGCGTGTCGCCGGAGACGGTCTTCATCTCGTATTTGCCGCCCATCGCCTTGGCTTGCTTCATCATCTCGGCGCCTGAAATCTTGCCGGCCACGACATGCGCGGTCAGCACCTTGGTGAGCTTGTCCTTGCTCTCGGGCTTGAGCAGCGTATCGACCGTGCCGGCCGGAAGTGCCGCGAAGGCCTCATTGGTCGGCGCGAAGACGGTGAACGGGCCGGCGCCCTGCAGCGTGTCGACCAGGCCGGCGGCCTTGACGGCGGCGACGAGCGTGGTGTGGTCCTTCGAATTGACGGCGTTCTCGACGATGTTCTTGGTGGTGTACATCGGCGCCCCGCCGACAACAGGGTTCTTGGCGTAGGCGGGGGCGGCAATCGCCACGCCGGCGACGAGAGCGGAAACGGCGATGATCCTGAACGACGGCAAGCGCATGTGGTCTTCCTCCGGGTGAGGGCTGATCGGAATTGATAGCCTTTGGAAATGCACACGCAGTCACGCTCCGCGACCGCTTGCAGTTTCGCCGATCACGGGAACGTGAACGAATGTCCGCCCAAAGAAAAAGCCCGGACGAACCGGGCTTTTAGAGAGAGGGGAGCTTTTATTCCGCCGGCGACGGTTTCTTTTTGAACAGTGCCATCAGATTGTCCCATAGCTCGATCTTGGCGCCCTGGCGCTTCATGATCACACCCTGCTGGAGGATCGACAGCGTGTTGTTCCAGGCCCAGTAGATGACGAGGCCGGCCGGGAAGCCCGCCATCATGAAGGTGAAGATAACAGGCATCCAGGTGAAGATCGCGGCCTGCGTCGGATCCGGCGGCGTCGGGTTCATGCGCATCTGCAGGAACATGGTGACGCCCATGATCAGCGGCCAGACACCGATCATCAGCATGTGCGGCAACGTGATCGGAACCAGGCCGAACAGGTTGAAGATCGAGGTCGGATCGGGCGCCGCCAGATCCTGGATCCAGCCGAAGAACGGCGCATGGCGCATCTCGATGGTGATGTAGAGCACCTTGTAGAGCGAGAAGAAGACCGGGATCTGCAGCGCCACCGGCCAGCAGCCGGCAAGCGGATTGATCTTCTCGGTCTTGTACAGCTCCATCATCGCCTGCTGCTGCTTCATCTTGTCGTCCGCGTATTTCTCGCGGATCTCCAGCATCTTGGGCTGCACCTTCTTCATGTTCGCCATCGACGCGTAGGACTTGTTGGCGAGCGGAAAGAAGATGGCCTTGACGATGACGGTGGTGGCGAGGATCGCCAGGCCGAAATTGCCGAGGAATTTGTAGAGCGTGTCGATCAGCCAGAACATCGGCTTGGTGATGAAGTGGAACCAACCCCAGTCGATCAGAAGGTCGAACCGCTTGATGTGGCGCTCTTCGGCATAGGCGTTGATCTTGGCGACTTCCTTGGCGCCGGCGAAGACCTCGGTCTCGACGGTCGCCGACTGGCCGGCCTCGACATTGATCGCGTCGGTCAGGAAGTCGGACTGATAGCGGTGGCGGCCATCCTCGAAATAGGCATAGCGCGGCTGGAACGGCTGCTTCTCTGTCGGCACAAGCGTGACGGCCCAATATTTGTCGGTGATGCCGAGCCAGCCGTCGCTCGACTTGCCCGGCTGGTATTGCTTGTCCTTCTCGATGGACGCGTATTTGTGTTCCTGCAGGCCTTCGGTGCCGGTGAAGCCGATCAGGCCTTCATGCAGCACATAGGTGCTGGCGACGGCCGGTTTGTCGTAGCGGGTGACGCGGCCGTAGTTGAACAGCGAAACCGCGCTGGTGCCGGAATTCTGCACCGTGTCGGTGACCGTGAACATGTAGTTGGCGTCGACGGAGAAGGTGCGCTTGAAGGTCAGGCCCTTGTCATTGGTGTAAGTGAGCGTCACCGGCGTCGACGGGCTCAGCGTCGGATTGCCGTCGACATTCCACACCGTTTCGGCACCCGGCACCATGCCGGTCTTGTCGTTGCCGACGAAGCCGATCTCGGCGAAATAGCCGGTAGGCAGCGCCTGCGGGTTGAGCAGTTCTATCTCGGGCGAATTCTTGTCGACGGTCTCGGTGTAGTGCTTGAGCTTGAGGTCGTCGAGGCGGGCGCCGGTCAGGTTGATCGAGCCCTCGAGGCTCGGCGTGTCGATCTTGACGCGCTTGGAAGCGGCCAGCGCCTGACCGCGGCCGGCCGCGGTGACGGTGTGACCGCCGGGCGCGTTGGGAATGGTGCCCGGCGCCGGAGCCGGCGTTCCAGCACCCGGATTGGCGGCCTCGGCCGCCTTCTTCTGCTCTTCCACCCGCTGCTGCTCGATCTTGGCGGCCTCGCGCTGCTGCTCGACGCGCGGGTTCATGTAGAAAACCTGCCACAAAGTCAGGATCAGCACCGACAGCGCGATGGTGATGAAGAAGTTCCGGTTGTTTTCCATCGAGAGCCCTTGGCCTATCGTGTTCCGCGAAGTCGGCGGGAGAGTTCGGCCTTCAACTGGCCGAAGGGGGCGCGCAGCGCATCATCGCGCCCGACGATGACATAATCATTGCCGGGCACCATGTCATCTGCGGCATGGACGCGGACGGCCTCTTTAAGCCGCCGCCTGACGCGGTTGCGCACAACAGCGTTGCCGACCTTCTTGGTGACGGTGTAGCCGACGCGCGGCACTCCGCCATCGCCGCGGTCGAGGACCTCGACGAGGAAAAACCGTCCGCGTCGCTTTTCACCACGACGGACGGCCAGGAATTCCGCGCGTTTCAGAAGCCGCTTGGGATTTTGCCCCACTGGCTTGCCGGTTGCGGGCAACGATATCGTCTCGCTTAGGCGCTGAGCCGCTTGCGGCCGCGGTTGCGGCGAGCTGCGACGACGCCACGACCACCCTTGGTGGCCATGCGGGCACGGAAACCGTGCCGGCGTTTGCGGACGAGTTTGGACGGTTGGTAGGTACGCTTCATTTGTTTTAATACCGCGGGGTGCGGCCCTTCTTGATTCTGTCACTCTGTAACAGGAGCTTTGCCGGGCCGGCTTTGGCGCGATCGAAACCGCGCCGGGACGAATGGCCCGAGCGTGAGCGGGCTTATAGAAAGAAGGGTTTTGGAAGTCAATCCGGCGCCAGTGCGGCGTGGACGCAGGCTTCATGACGGTAATTTAATGTTCCGGCCAAAGGATGAAATTGGCAAAAATGCCGTAATCGCCTAATCTTGGCCGATCAAGTGATTGTGAAGACAGGAACGCATGAGCGAAACCAGCCAAGCGGGGGAAGGGAACGGAACGGCGCCCGCCGCCGTCCGCACGGTACCTCTGTCGCGCGGCCTGTCGACGAAACTGCTGCTGCTGACGATCGTTTTTGTGCTTCTGGCCGAAGTGCTCATCTTCCTGCCCTGGATCGCCAGCTACCGGCTGAGCTGGCTCAAGGAACGGCTGAGCACAGCGGCGGCCGTGTCGATCGTGCTGGTGCAGGGCGAGTCGACTTCGCTGTCGCGCACGGCGCAGAATGACGTGCTGATGGCGATCGGCGCCAAGGCGATCGCGGTGCGCGACGGCGGCGTCTCGCGGCTTCTGGTGGTGGCGGACATGCCGCCTCAGGTCGACGAGCATATCGACCTCGCCAGCGTCGGCATGATCAAGGGCATGACCGGCGCGCTCGATACGCTGTTCTTCGGCGGCGACCGGATGCTGCGCGTCTTCGGTCCGGTCGGCGACAGCGACAAGGAATTCGAGCTGATCATGCCGGACTACTCGCTGCGCAAGGCCATGCTCATCTATTCGCGCAACGTCGCCTTCGTCTCGCTGCTGATCTCGCTGTTCACCGCCATGCTGGTCTATGCCGCGATCGACCTGATCATGATCGGGCCGATCCGCACCATGACGCGCTCGATGCTGTCCTTCTCCGAAGCGCCCGACGATCCCGGCCGCATCATCCGTCCCGCCGCCCGCTCCGATGAGATCGGCGTCGCCGAACGCGAGCTGTCGCAGATGCAGGAGCGGCTGCAGAAGATGCTTTCGGAGCAGAAACACCTTGCCGATCTCGGCCTGGCGGTGTCGAAGATCAACCACGACATGCGCAACATCCTGGCCTCGGCGCAGCTGATATCGGACCGCCTGCGCCAGGTCAGGGACCCAACCGTGCAGGCCTTCGCGCCGAAGCTCTTGCGCGCGCTCGACCGGGCCGTCTCCTATTCGGAAGGCGTGCTGCACTATGGCCGCACGCAGGAGCCGCCGCCTTCGCGCCGCCGGGTGCGGCTGCGCCAGCTGGTCGAGGACGTGCACGGCCTGCTCGACATCGAGGAAGGCATCGAGTTCATCAACGCCGTCGAGGCGGCTTTCGAGGTGGACGCCGATTCCGACCAGCTGTTCAGGGTGCTCACCAATCTGTGCCGCAACTCGGTGCAGGCGATGGCGGCCGACACGGAGAGCGCCGTGGTGCGGCGGCTCGCCGTATCGGCCGAGCGCATGGGCAGCGTCAGCCGCATCGCCGTCACCGATACCGGCCCCGGCCTGCCGCCGAAGGCGCGCGAAAACCTGTTCGCGGCGTTCCGCGGCTCGGCGCGCAGCGGCGGCACCGGCCTTGGCCTGGCGATCGCTCACGAACTGATCCGGGCGCATGGCGGTACTGTGGAACTGGTCGAATCGATCGGCGGGCGCACCACTTTCACCGTCACCATTCCCGACCAGCCGGTGCGGCTCGATCAGGCCCGCGGCAGCCTGCGCCGCCCGGCGTGACGGCCTCGGCGCTGTTTTCCCGAGGCTTCTGCCCTTCGAGCCTGACGCTTTCGATGAGCTTCGCCCGAGACTTTTCCCCTCTCTGCCTGAGCGAGACCGGCTTCGCGGCAGCTTCAAAGCCCTGGGATCGGGGCCGTCGTCACCGGATGACACGCCCACGACAAAACTTTTGCCGGATCGGCTTGCTTTTCCCAAATTCAGTCGTTAGGGAACTGCACACATTCGCGGCCGGTCCTTCGGATCGGATCGCGGGGCCGTTGAAAACATGGCCTGATGCGCGCCCGTAGCTCAGCTGGATAGAGCACCAGACTACGAATCTGGGGGTCAGGAGTTCGAATCTCTTCGGGCGCGCCATTTCATCCACTGCCACCGCGCGACGCCACAATTTCCCGCCGATAGCCGCCGGAACCTCGCCCGAGCCGAGATCGGGAAATGGCGGAAGGCGAAAAGCGCAGCAGCACGCTACTCCGGGAGCCCGGCGGTCCGCAGCGCATCGCCAAGAGTTGCCGCAAGCGCCGGGGCACAATTCACCCCGGCGAACTGGCGGCCATAGCGGAATGCTGGATGCAGTTCGAGCACCCTCGCGGCGGCTGCCTTTGCTTCTTCCAGCCGTCCGAGTTTCACGAGCGCCGCGGCCAATTGCACATAAGTGATGCTGTGCGCGGGATTGGCCTGAACTGACCTGTAGGCCGCACGGCAGGATTCCTCATAGCGGCCGCGCAGCAGATGGCTCATCGCCTGTGCGTCGAACGCGGCGAAGGTCCATGGATCGAACGGGCTGAGCCGCATGCCGCGCTCGCTCCATTCGATGGCCCGTTCGGCGTCGCCGGCCCACCCGAGAATGACGCTGCCAAGGATGTAGGTCAGTGCCGACGATGGACTGATGGCGAGTGCGGCTTCCAGCGCGGTGAAAGCAGCGCCGCGGTCGTGCCCATCCATGCCAATGGAAAACCCCGCGAGCGTCAGCGCCGCCGCATCGTCCTGTCCGTGCAGAATCGCGGAACGGGCGTGGCGGATCGAAGCGGCACGGTTGGCTTCCTGCAAGCCGGCGCGGAGGAAGAGGCAATGGTGGCACATCGCCGCGCTGCCGTGCGCCAACGCGTAGGCGGGATCGAGTTCGATCGCACGTTCGAGCAACACAAGCGCTCGCGTGATCTGCTCAGGCATGCCGGAATCGACATCGAGCTGGGCTCGGAGCACGAGATCGTAGGCATCGAGACTGTCGGGACGCTTGCGCTTCACCCTGTCGATTTCGGCACGCCGTATGCTTGGTGCAATTGCGCCAACGGCCGACAGCGCGATCTCATCCTGAAGCGCGAAGATATCGTCGGAGCTGCGGTCGTAGCGTTCGGCCCACACATGAGCGCCGGTCGATGCATCGATCATCTGGCCGGTCACACGCACGTTGCAGCCCGCCTTTCGCACGCTGCCTTCGAGCACGTAGCGCACGCCAAGTTCGCGACCGACCTGCTTCACGTCCACGGCACGACCCTTGTAGGCGAAGGTCGAGTTTCGCGCGATGACGAACAGCCACTTAATGCGTGCGAGGCCCGTGATGATGTCGTCGACCATCCCTTCGGCGAAGTAGTTCTGCTCTGGATCGCCGCTCAGGTTCGAGAACGGCAGAACCGCGACGGATGGCTTGTCGGGCAATGTCAGTGCCGACCCGGCAGGGGCAGGATCATTGGCCGTAACGGCCGGTCCGACATAGCGATAGCCGCGCCGCGGCAACGTTTCGATCCAGCTCTCCGCATCCGCCGCCTGCGCCAGCACCCGGCGCAAGGCTGCGATCTGAACCGTCAGATTGTTGTCGGCAACCGCCAATCCGCCCCAGCCGGCCTCGACCAGCGCGTCCTTTGACACCGGTACGCCCGCGTTTTCGAGCAGTTGACGCAGCAGCGCGACAGCGCGCCGCCCAAGCATGGTCGGCTCGGTCCCTCGGTAGAGAATGCCCGCCGCCGGATCGAGGCGGAACGGGCCGAACCGGTAGATGTCGCCTCCGATTGTCATTCAACGCTTTTAGCAGATTTTTAGGAACGGATTCACGACTTCCCGGCACGGAGCACCGATCTTACGCACGTGCCTGCAGAAATCAGCACATGGTCGATGGAGGATCACATGAGCGCCGATGCCGTCATTCGCATGCCCGATGAGAAGAACGGAGTCATGCTGCGTGGTCATCCTATGGTCTTCCTCGTCACCGGCGAACATACCAAGCACACGAGCATGTTCGACTGGACGATCCCGGCGGGGTTCGCCACCGGGCGGCATGTTCACCGGGTGCAGGAGGAGACCTTCTACCTGCTCGAGGGCGAGTGTGAGTGGCATGTCGGCGACAAAACGATCCGCGCAACGCCCGGAACCTATCTGTTCATCCCGCCATGCGTGCCACACAACATCACGAATGTCAGCGAGAAACCGGCCCGCGTGCTGATGACAGTCTCTCCGCCCGGGCATGAGCACTATTTCGAAGAACTCGCGAAACTCGCTGCGCAGGGTGCGCCGGACCCAAAGGCGCTCGCCGATCTGCGAAACCGCTATGACACGGATCAGCTCTCGACTTTGACGACAAGACCGTGAGATCGATCAGGGCCGCAACGTCGCCAGTCGCCGGTTTTCCGTCTTCAACTGAGCGCCCTCAGCCACATCGAGAAGGCCGCGATGGCCGGCATCCGCGGACTGTGGGCCATGGAGACGAGATAAAATCCGTAGCCGGGCAGGGAGAGCGGATGCGCCTTCACCAGCAGTCCGTTTCTCAATTCATTGCTCACGACCACGTCACTGCAGATCGCAACTCCCTGTCCGCCGACAACGGCATCGATCGCATGGAGCTCCTCGCGGAAACTCAGGTCCCAGACCTTTTCGAGGGGGGTGAAATCGGGATCGATCGACCGTGCAACCGCCAGCCATTGCCGCCAGGTCGGCGCTTCCGGATCGCGGTTCATCCAGTCATAGTGGATCAAAGGAAGACGCAGGAGATCCGCAGCCCGCGTGATCGGTCCATGGCGCTCCAGCAGATGTGGGCTGCAAACGGGAATGTATACGTCCCGAAACACCTCGTGTGCCACAAAATCGAGCGGCGGCTTTCGCGCATAGCGGATTGCGACGTCCGCGGCGCCCGCCCTCAGATCGAGGACGGTGTCCGTGCCGATGATCTCCAAAGGGACGGCGGGGTTTGCTTCACGCCATTTCGGCAGTTGCGGAACCAGCCATTTGCTGGCGAACGCGTTCGGGCTCGTCACGCGCAACGGCGCTTGTACATCCTCTTCGATCAATAGCGCCACCGCCGAGGCCAACGCGTCGAAGCCATTGCGCAAGGCCGGATAGAGACGAGCGCCCGCGCTCGTCAGGAGCAACGGCCGCGGGCGGCGTTGGAACAGCTTGACACCGCAGGCCTCTTCCAACTGTCGGATCTGGTGGCTGATTGCCGTCGGCGTCACGCCGAGCTCCTTCGCGGCGGTCCCGAAGCTGTGATGCCGGGCTGCGGCCTCGAAGGCATGGAGCGCGCGAAGCGGTGGAAGCTTCCTCATTCCATCAGCGTAGATGAGATTTTCTCATCCAGCACCTGAATTCTTCGATTTTGAAATGGTTTGGCACTCCATGAGATGATGGCATGGGCATTTGCGGCGAGGAGCAGATCGGATGGAGCAGCGACAGCCATATGACGGCCTGATAGGCAAATCGCGCCCCGGACCTCGGCCCACCCCACGGCCACGGCTCAAGGGCAATGTGATCCTCGAGGGGAACGCCGGTTACGACGAGGCGCGTAAGGTCTGGAATGGCGCCATCGATAAAAAGCCGGCCATGATTGCCTACTGCGCCGATGCCCAGGATGTGGTTGAGGCTGTGACGTTCGCGAGATCCAGCGCGCTCCCGGTAGCCGTCCGCAGCGGAGGCCACAATGTCGCTGGCCTCTCGGTCTGTGACGGCGGCATGGTCATCGACCTGTCGCGGATGAGACGCATCGATGTCGATCCGGTCCGTCGAACCGCGCGCGCGGAGGCCGGCCTCGATCTGGGCGAATTCGATCGTGCCACGCAGGCGCACGGACTGGCGACCACCATGGGCATCAACAGCGATACCGGTATCGCCGGGCTCACGCTTGGCGGCGGCTTCGGCAAGCTCGGGCGAAAATACGGGCTGACCTGCGACAATCTGATTGCCGCCGAAGTGGTGACCGCCGAGGGACAGATCCTGAGGGCCAGCGCGACCGAACACCCGGACCTGTTTTGGGGCTTGAGGGGCGGCGGCGGCAATTTTGGCATCGTGACGGCGTTTGAATACCAGTTGCATGCGATCGGCACTTCACTGCTTGTCGCGTCGGCGCTTCATCCTTACGATCAGGCGCGTGGCGCCATGCAGTTCTATGATGAATTCGCCCGAAACGCTGCCGATGAGGTAAACGTCGATGCAGCTCTCGTAACGCTGCCGTCGGGCGACCGGTTCTTCAGCATCGCCGGCAGCTATGTCGGTTCGCAACATGACGGCGAGCTTGCCCTTTCACCGATCGTCAAGTTCGGCTCGCCCGTCGAGACACGCCTGGCAACTGTCCCTTATCTTGAGATTCAGTCGGGCGGCGATGCCCTGTTTCCGCGCGGCCGCCGCTACTATTGGAAGGCGCAATTCCTGCGCCAGATCAGCATAGGCGCGATTGATGCGCTGCTCGACGCCTATGCGCGAGCTCCCAACACCTCGTCTTTGCTGGTTTTCCAGCACGTCGGCGGGGCAATCGCACGGGTTCCGATAGCGGATTCACCCTACGCCAATCGCGATGCGGCCTTCGACTGCTTTCCGATCGCGATCTGGAACGATCCGGCCGATGACGACGCGAACATGGGTTGGGCGCGCGAGCTGTGGAGCGCCCTCAGGCCCTATTCGACCGGCGGTGTCTATGCCAACAATCTCGGTGACGAGGGCGAGGACCGGGTGCGTGACGCCTATGGTGAAAATTACGCACGCCTTGTCGCGCTCAAGGACAAATACGATCCGACCAATTTCTTCCGTCTCAACCAGAATATCAAGCCGACGGCATAGCCTATGGCATTGGGCGAAATCCAGGTGCGAAGCCGCTGGACGATTCTTGCTGTCCTGTTCGTCGCTCGTGCCGCCATCGCTTTTCAGTTTCAGAGCGTCGCGGCCGTCGCGCCACAGCTCAGCCAGGCTCTCGGCGCGAGCCTGGCCGATATCGGTGTTCTGATCGGACTCTATTTTGCGCCGGGCGCCATGCTGGCCTTGCCTGGCGGCGCGATCGGCCGCCGCTATGGCGACAAGGTGACGGTCCTCGCCGGACTGGTGATGATGCTGGCCGGCGAACTGCTGATGACCGCGTCACCGTCATGGAGCGCGCAGATAGCGGGCCGACTGACGGCGGGCATCGGCGGTGTTCTCCTGAACGTTCTGATGACCAAGATGGTCGCGGACTGGTTTGCCGGTCGGGAAATCGCCACCGCGATGGCCGTTTTCATCAACTCGTGGCCGGCTGGCATCGCAATCTCGCTGATGCTGTTGCCAGCAATCGGAGCGACATTCGGGCTGCATGCCGTCAACCTTGCGGTCGCGGGGTTGATCCTGATCGGTCTCTGCCTCGTGACTTTGGTCTATCGCGCGCCAGATGCGCCCGTCGCGGTCAAAGCAGAGCGCGGCAACCTGACCGCCGGCACGGTCTGCGCGGTGATTGCCGCCGGCTTGATCTGGTGCCTCTACAATATCGGCTTTGCGATGATCTTCAGTTTCGGGCCGTCGATGCTTGTCGAGCGAGGCTGGTCCAGTGCGGCCGCCGGACCAACCATCAGTATCGTGCTCTGGCTCGCCGTGCTTTCGGTTCCGTTCGGCGGCTTCCTCGCCGATCGGACCAAACGCGGAGAGACCATCGTCGTCACAGGCTGCATTGCCTTCGCGCTACTGACACTTCTCCTGTCGCGAAGCGGCGCCGTGCTTCCCATCGTCGTCGCTCTTGGAATCTTCTGCGGCTTGCCGGCTGGTGCGATCATGAGCCTGCCCGCGCGCGTGCTCGAACAGAAAACGCGGCCGATCGGAATGGGATTATTCTACACGGTCTACTACGCCGGCATGCTGGCCGGACCGGCGATCGGAGGAAAGCTCTCCACATCGGTCGGCTCCGCGAGCGCCGCGCTCGACTTCGGCGCCGTCGCGCTCCTGGTTTGCCCGGTCATCCTGTGGCTCTTTCGTCGTATCGTTGCCGGCCGGTATCGGCCGGCCGCTTCACCGACTTGAGCGCGAGGCGGAGGTCACGCAAGGTCTGCGCTCCGGCTATTGTCGGTCGTAAAGTCCACAGGCCGCGATAAGGCGCACCAACTCCGCCTGTCGCCGCGTCTCCGTCTTTTCGGATAGGTGCTGCAGCTGGGTGCGGGCCGTGCCCGGGCTGATTTCAAGCTCATCCGCGACCATCTGAAGCCCTTCGCCGCGTGCGATCGCCATGGCCGCGGCGGCTGCGGCCGCGGTCAGCCGACAGAGATTGCTCAACTGGTCCTGCGCGGTCTGCGGCGCGCTGTCCGGATCGGCCACGAACACGATCGCGGCGGGGATCGCAGGCCGGACCATTCACTGTTTGAGGGACCAGAGCGCTTGGAATGCGCTTCCGCAGGGCGTGAACCGCAAGGTCGCGTCATAGCTGGTCCTAACCGTACACGAAAGGCCGCCTAGCTCCCGCGCCTAAGGCACTGCGCCGGACAACATTAGAACGATGCCGACCGCTATCATTAGCAGCCCTGGCCAGTTGCGCGAGAAGCCGAGAAACCCGAGCCCACGCCGGCGCGGCTCAAGAGTTGGGCCAGGCGTTGCCAGCCTTGAGGCCGACCGGTCGGCTGGAGTGCCGTGCGGTGCCAAATTGCTGAGCCGACCGTATGAGAGTGCCGCGCCTGCCATGTAGACAATGCCAGCGATGATGAGTAACGCACCGATGAGGATGACAGTCAATTTTCGTCCTCCTCTCTTTAGCTTTCCAAGCCTGGCCCCGCAAATGAATGAAACGATCGTGACGGCTGACAGTTCCGGCAGGAGTGCCCAATCGGCTTGGACGTGTCGGGCCCGATGAAGGTGAGCGACCGTACGAGGCCGGCGCTTTCGCCACCTACGCAGGACCGGAGGTCAGTGCCGCGGGGAAACTCAGCGTTCTGGCTCCAATCGGCCAAACAACTGCTCGGCGACCAGCATAAGGGCCTTGCCCACCATCGCGATGCCGGAAATTTGGCTGACGATTTGGGCGGCTCGCGGTCGCGTTCGCAGCAAAGATTGTGACGAACTGAGACGGTTCAGAGCGGCCTCTTGGGACCCATAGACCTGCCAGTGACCATTGATTGACCATGGCCTCCGCGACAGTCCTGAAGCGAAGTCCTTTTGGAATATCTTAGCCAATCGAGCCTAAACCGACGTCTGATTACGGCCCCTCAATAACCGCTGAGGACGAGGCCGCAACCGGGTGGTGAGCAGATTCTGTCGCGCGGCACGGTGTCTGCGCGGCTACGGTCGAGACCCGTAGTGGCCGATTCTCGCGACATGTGCTCTCCGTCGCTAGTGGGAGACTACAGCGCCCTTGTCGGTCCAGGTGGGCGGCAAGCCAAATCGGGCGGCGACGAGCCCCGAAATGCCGGGAGCCCTCCCGAACGCCTTGCAGGCGTCGTATTTCGGATTGCCGCCCAGCGAAGCGCGCAGTCTTTGCATGGATGGTATCGCCGGCATTCCCTTGAATGGGTCCTTGCCCGTGACCACCATGCGGGCGAAGTCCGCGGCGAAGGCCGAAGAGAGGGCGTACGCATCCCCGACAGCGGACACCCGAGGCTTTGTCGTGATCATGTTGGCACCGCGCGACCAGAGCATGGCTGCCCTTTGCGAACCATCCTTGTCGATCGCCTCGGCCTCGATCGCCAGGCCGCCGAGGCCGATCGGAAGGCGCGGGATTGGAACCCCGAGCCCCGCCGCCGCGCCGCCGAGCGACGCAACGACGGAACCCGCCGCTGCCGTACGGTTCGTCGCAACGATGTTGGTGACCGTCGCTTGGACGGTGAGGTCCGCCGGCTGGCTCGCGGCCACGACCTTGAAGCGGTCGGCAAGGTCGGTGCAGAGTGCCCGGTCGATCGCGTTGGTCACCAGCGCCAGGTCGTTGGTATCAAAGCCACGGCTGCCGACCTGCGTAGAGGTCGGTACAATGCGCACAGTCTGCGCCGCGAGCAACGGTGCGGAATCCACGCGCAATTTTGCATGCGTGAGGGTGCCGCCCGATGGGCGCATTCCGGCGGAGGAATCGAGGGACGTGCCCTCCGGCAAGGGCACATTTGTGCAGGCGGACAACCATGAGAACAGGGCCACGCTGAGCGCTGCCCGCGGCCGCATTTCAAGTCGCCGAAGCTTAACGATCATTGTCAAAATCGCCTGAACCGGGGATCATGGGTTCAGGCTTTACCGGCCCCAGCGTTAATGGCGGTAAAGGCAGTGTAAAGTTCGGTAAAACTTGCCATCAGCCTCGATCTTTAGCCGGCGCATACATCGCCGGCTGCCGGGGAAGCGCCAGCGTGATCGCGCGGCCCTGCAACCGCACGCAGGTTCGAAACCGTCTCAACGGGCGGGCAGCCGCTATCAAAAAAGGGGCAACATAGGCTTGAGGAGTCTTGCAAATCGCAACGTCTCGATGAGTTCGGACGCGGGGATTGCCAGGAGAAAGCAAGAACTGTCGATTGCAGTACGCTTCAGCGCAGCTGGGTTGAACGTCATGGGCAACTGATCTGCGGCGCCGCCGGCGCTTCGTCCGAGGCGGGGGAAGAAGGCGGGAACCTCGCGGCAGTATTCCCGGTAAGCATCGCCGAAAAGCCCGTCCAGAGCGATCGATTCGCGGGCGCAGACATAAGCGAAGACCAGATACCCGAACAAAAAGTAGAAGGCCGCAATAGCGATCGACCCAAAAGTCAGGCCGATGCCGGCAAGCCCCAGGGAAGAAAAGAAGTACAGCGGGTTGCGGGTGTATCGATAAGGGCCGTTCGTAATGAGGTCTCGATTCTTGTGTCCGCCTATATACAGCGATGCCCAGCACCGCCCGGCGATACATAGGAGGATAAAGGCGCAACCCATGAATTCCATGCCTTGGCGGGGAAGAGTCTCCGGCGGCCAAGCGCTCTGCGACAACAGGATTGGCATCAAAAGCAATGGGACGGCCAGCCAGAGGAACCGCATCCTCTTGCCCTGCTGGAACACCGCATCGGTCGCCGACATCAGTCCGTTCTCTCGCATTTGAAGAACCGGGATCACGGTCCAGCTTTAGCGATGCCGGCGTTAATGGCCGTAAAGGCAGTGTAAAGTTGGGTAAAACTTGGGTAGTGGGTCAGTGTATTACAACTTCGTCCGCATCCATAAGACGCTGCGCGTTCCCCCAGCTATGGCCGCTGGCGTCACTGACAGGCTTTCGGAAATTGGTGATATTGTCGCGCTCGTTGAAGCTAAGGAAGCCGAGAAACCGACGGTGCGCGGGCCCTACAAAGCACAGGCGCGCCAACCTCTCAGCGTTGGAGGCGCTTAATGATTTCTGCGGGTAGCATAGTGACCGTCATTGGTGCGCCTGAGGACCTTAAGGATGATCTTCCGGGCGATTACATGCGCACCAAAGAACTTTTCCTCGGATGTGTCGGGCGAAAATTTGAGGTTATCAGCGTCACGAATGATTCGGGGACACACTTGCTGGAGTTGGAGGTCGGTGAGGTCTTTGGAGAACCCGCCTACATGCATTCGATCTGGATCGAGGAGAAATATGTGTCGGCGGTCAACCCGCCAACGCATGAGGCTGAGTAGGCCGCCTGCCATGGTGCTGTAATTCAAACTGACCCACTACCAAAACTTGCGATCAGCCTCGATCGTTCGCCGGGCCGCTCATCGCCGGCCGCCGGGGAATCTCCAGCATGATGGCCAGGCCGCCGACATCCGGTAACGACGCGTATACCCGCCCGCCATGGCACTCGATCGCCTGCCTGGCGATCGCAAGGCCAAGCCCGTAGCCGCCTCCCGGTGCCGCGTCGTTCCCGCGGGAGAATGGCTGGAAGATCCGTTCGAGTTCGCCTCGCCCGACGCCCAGCCCCCGATCCGCGACGCGCACCTGGAGGAGGTCGCCTGTCGTCTGGCATTGCACGGTGACTTGCGAATGTTCGGCGGTGTATTTGACGGCGTTGCGAATGACGTTTTCCAGCGCCCGGTAGATCAGTTCGCCTTCGACCTCGGCAAGGAAGCTGCCGTCAACATTGGCGGTGATCGAAACCTCGCGGGCCTGGGCTTCGAACGCCGCGTCGCCCAGGATTTCGTTCAGGAGATCGATCACGTCCAGCGTCTGTGTCTTCAGCGGGAGCCGGGAACCGGCTGTCAGCCTGGCGAGAGTGAGCACTTCGCCAACCAGCGCATCGAGCCGTTCGACCTCCCGGTCCATGCGGTCCAGCATGGCATCGAGTTTGCCCGGACTCTGCCGAAGGACACCCCCAACGGCCTGCAAACGTGACAGCGGGGAGCGCAGTTCGTGGGATACGTCGTGGAAAAGTCTCTGCTGTGCATCCTGCAGCTCCTGCAGCCGCGCGGCGCTGGAATCGAAGTCATGCGCGAGTGCGGAGACCTCATCCTTGCGACCTGCCATCTTGTGCCCGATGCGGACGTCGAAACGGCCATGGGCAAGCGCGCTCAGGCCGTCGCGAAGGTGGACGACAGGACGAATGAGATATCGGGCGAGCGCGGCCGCCGATATCGCGCTCGAAATCAGAATACCGAACCCCGGTACGAACGGACCAAGCTTGTCGAGAATGACATTGCCTTGCCGAGGCACGGAGATCCGGTAGCAACTCCCGTCCTTCAGGACGGTTCTTGTCTCCGCCGTGCTCCTGTCGGCACATGCGCCGGTCTCCGCGATCCGCGAGATCGTGAGGCCGACCGGTATCGTGTCCTCGCTCGCATGGGCAAGGCGCCGGGCGGCTTCTTCACCGTCCTTGACGAGCAGGTTCTCGGTCAGGTCGAGGACGACTTCGCGCTTCTGGCGTTCCAGTTTCGAAGCGGAAGGAAGCGTCTCGAAGAAGTTGAGCGTTGCGATTATGATCGCGACGGACCCGGCAAGCGTCAGCCAGGTTATCACGAAGAACTTCTTAAACAGTCGAGGCATGTCAGTCCAAAAGAAGTTGATAGCCCTGGCCGCGGACAGACTTTATCCGCGACTGTCCATCTTCCCCGAGGCCGAGCTTCTGACGCACGCTGCTGATATGGACGTCGATGCGGCGATCGAACGGGGTCAGCGGCTTTCCAAAAGCCCGTTTCGAGATGTCTTGCTTCGATATCAACTGGCCGGCATTGCGGGCGAGAACTTCGAGCAGGCTGAACTCCGTGCCGGTAAGCTCCAGCGGCCGTCCGTTCCATTCGGCGGTTCTGTTGCCTGGATGAACCACCAGTTGTCCGGCCCTCAGCGTTTCGGCGGCCGCGCCGGCGGCAGGCTGGTTCGCACGACGAAGGATGGCGCGCACCCTGGCCGCGAGTTCTCCAGGCGAACAGGGTTTCGTCACATAATCGTCGGCACCGAGGTTCAGGCCGGATATCCGGTCGATGTCATCGCCTCTCGCCGTCAGCATCAGCACGGGAACCTGGCTCAGCTTCCTGATCCTTTGCAGGACCTCGATCCCGTTCATTCGGGGCATCATGATATCGAGCACGATCAGGTCCGCCGCGTTGCGCGCGGCGGCGGCAATCGCCGTGCCGCCGTCCGTGCCTGTCGCGACGTCATACCCTTCTTCGACCAGGTATTCCTGCAGCAGCGTCGTCAACTCGACATCGTCGTCGATGAGGAGGACCTTGTTCATTGCACTCCGTCCGTCATTCACGCCGGTCACCCATAAGGCACAAACGCGCGCGGGCGGCGGGATTTTACCCAGCTTAACACAACTTGACCGCGCTTAAGGTTCACCCGGCCACGCATGGACCGGCGACACCGGGCGCGTCCGACTACCGCCGAGATCCGTCGGCTTTCAATTTGGCTTCGCCGGTCCGCCTCGCTTTCATAGCGGCGATGAGATCGGCGCGCATCGCCGATTACCGGCTCATGCCGGCGAAACTCAGACCCGCTGGCACCTACTATATCCGCCTGAACATGTAGGTCGTCGCGTGCAGCGCCTTGCCGTCCGGGTCCCAGGCGAAGTCAGGGATCACACCAGCCACCTCGAAGCCAACGGAAGCGTATAGCGGCTCCGCGGCGTCCCCGGTTCGCGTGTCGAGAGTTACGAGGGTTTTGCCCAGTTCACGCGCGCGATTCAGCGCTTCATTCATCAGGGCTCGCCCGATGCCGAGCCTGCGTGCTTGCGGATGGACGATCATCTTTGCGATCTCGCAGCGATGCGGCTGGTTGGGCGGCATGGCGGTGAGAAGCTGGACGGTTCCGACGATCTCGCCGCCCCGCTCAGCGCCGAAAAGCACTCTGCGTCCCGCAGCGACCCCACGCTGAACATCGCCCGACCAGAACCGAGCCGCGTCCTCGTAGGGCATGGGCGCCATGAAGCTGATCGCAGCTCCATCGGCTACGCTGTCTGCGAGAACCCTGGAAAGCTCCCCCAGCCTTTTCTCGATGGCGAGACCGTCGAGTTCAATGATCTGCGTTTCCATGTATGGCGGTTCCTTAAGCCATGGCGATAATGTAGCGGGCCGATTGTTCGCCGGTCTCAAAGGAAGAGGCGCCGCGCAGCCGATAGCGCAGGCAGTCACCGGGACGCAGGTCGTGCCGAACGCCATCGGCGATCAAAACAAGCGCACCCGCCAAAAGCACCAAGTGGTGTTCGTGCCCCGGAAGAGCGGGCCGCTCGTAGACGATGCGCTGGTTGGGCGCGATCTCGCACTCGATCATTTCCAGCTTCAGTCGCCCGCTGGGCGGCGAAAGAGCACGGCGGGTGAAGCCCTTCTCCTGGTCCGACCATATGCTTTGGTCAGCGCGGCGGACAAGCGGGGGAAAGTCCGGCTCGAGCGGCGCCAGAAGCTGGGAAAGCGGCAACGCGAAAGCCGATGCCAGACGACCAAGCGTTTCCGCCGTGGGGCTGACTTCGCCATTCTCGATCCGGGACAGCGTCGCCCGACTGACCCCGCTGTTTGCCGCGAGCTCCTGAAGGGTAAGTCCACGATCTGCCCGGAGCAGGCGAAGATGGTCGGCCAAGGCTTGGGATGAGGCTGTGTCCATATGTGGGAAAATATCCCAAATAAGAGAAATTGCAAGCGGAGCCCGACCAAAATCGGGGGGCGTTTCCAGGCTAGGCGTTTGGGTGCCCCATGCCAGCAGCCTTCCCGGCAGAGCCACAGATGTCCTCCACTGCGGAGGAAGAGGCGTACAGGCACCTTCAGGGGGCCCTTCGCCGCGGCCGCTACAAACCGGGCGAGAGGCTTATTCCGGAGGAGATTGCCGCCGAGATCGGCATGAGTCGCATGCCGGTGCGGGAAGCCTTTCGGCGCCTGGCCTCCGACGGGCTGGTGGTTCTGAGGCCCAATCGTGGATGCGTGGTCGCAGGCCTGACGGTCGATGAGCTTTACGAGATTTTCGAAATTCGCTCGGTTCTGGAGGGACTGGCCGTAAGGCTGGCGATGCCCCGGATCGATGAGGAGGAGTTCGAGGAACTCGATCGCCTGCTCGAGCGCATGGAACGCGCGGGCCAGAGCGGCAGCAGCGACTGGGTGGTCCGCCACCAGGAATTCCATGGCCGTATCTGTGCGCTAAGCCGGAGGCCCAAGCTTATCCATCAGATAGCGGCGCTGCATGTGGTGATAGAGCCCTACATGCGCATCTGGTTCGACGACTGTGACAAGCCGCATTCTGCGCGCGAGGAGCATGCCGCCGTGATCGCGGCCTTGCGTTCAGGCGACGAACTTCACGCGGAAAAGGTGATGCAGGATCATATTCTCAGCACAGCACCGATGCTGGCCGAGTTCGTGAGTCCGAGCCGGTGACGAACGCCGGCCGGACAAGAATGGCCTCGAACCGGCAATGCGGCCGGACGTAGGAAGAGATCGATCACCTATCAAAAAAGGGGAACCACATGAAAGTTTGTCGTTTGGCCGCAGTTGCCGCAGCACTCAGCATGCTCGGCTTCATGCACACCGCATTGGCCGAGGATGCGCCCAAGGCCATAACCATCGCCACGGAGGGCGCCTACGCACCGTGGAACTTCACCAACGCAGAGGGCAAGCTCGACGGACTGGAGATCGAACTCGCCAACAATCTTTGCGAGCGGATGAAGGTCAAATGCACCATCATCGCTCAGGACTGGGACGGACTTATTCCTTCGCTGAAGGTCGGCAAGTTCGATGTGATCATGGCCAGCATGTTCATCACGCCGAAACGCCTCGAGACCATTGACTTCACCCAGCCTTATGCGATCGACCCGGGCGGGTTCGCAGCCGCCAAGGATAGCGATCTGGGGAAGCTCGGCGCTTCGACCGAGAAATTCAAACTAGACGATGAGGCTGCTTCCAAGGCCGCGGTCGACAAGTTGAAGCCCCTGCTGAAGGGCAAGGTGGTCGGTGTCCAGGCGGCCACGGCCATGCTCGAATTCCTCAAGAAATACTTCGGCGACACGGTGGAGATTCGCGAATACAAGACGACCGAGCAGCACGATCTCGATCTGGCCGCGGGCCGCATCGATGCAATATTCGCTCAGAAGACAGCGCTCGCCGCGACGCTCGCAAAACCCGAATTCTCGGGCTTCACGGTTGCAGGTCCGGGCTTTGTCGGCGGCTTGTTCGGCGCCGGAACGGGTGCGGGACTCAGGAAGGAAGACGCCAAGCTCAAGGAAATGCTGAACGACGCGATCAGCGCCGCCATTGCCGACGGGACCATTAAACGTATCTCGGAAAAATGGGTGAAAACGGACGTGACGCCGGTCAAGTAGCCACGTGTGTATTCTGTCCGGCCGATTGGTATCAACCGATCGGCCGGGTGCCGCGCTGAACGATCAGGTTTCACATGACGGACGCACTCCATATCCTTTCCGTGGGTAAGGGTGGCTGGGGCGGAGCCCTGCTGCTGGCAGCTGGCATGACATTTGCGCTGTCAGTCCTCGGCTTCCTGCTCGGCGCTCTCTTCGGCGCGGTTGCAGCAGGAGGCCGGCTCTCCACGAGAGCCTTACCGTCATGGGTCGCCAAGGGCTATGGCACGGTGTTTAGGGGTGTGCCCGATCTGTTGACGATCTACCTGCTTTACTATGGCGGCAGCATAGCATTGACTGAGATCGGTAAATTCTTCGGCAGCGCAGGCTTCGTCGGGCTGCCAACATTTGCGACTGGCGTCCTGGCGATCGGCATCATTTCGGGCGCCTATCAAGCCGAGGTCTATCGCGGAGCATATCTCGCCGTCGATCTCGGCCAGCTTGAGGCTAGCAAGGCGCTCGGCCTGTCCCGGTTCCAATCGCTGCGTCTCGTCATCGTGCCTCAACTGATGCGGCACGCCCTGCCGGGCCTCGGAAATGTCTGGCAGCTTGTGCTCAAGGATTCGGCCTTGATCTCCGTGATCGGCTTGGTGGAATTGATGCGGCAATCTCAGATCGGCGCGGGATCGATGCGGGAGCCCTTCGTCTTCTATATAGCAGCCGCGACGCTGTATTTCCTCATCGCTACCGTGACCGGATCGGTCTTCCGCTACGGCGAGGCACGGGCGTGGCGAGGCACGGTCCACGCATGATCGACTTCGCCTTCTTTGTCGAGATCATTCCCACCCTTCTCTCCGGCTTGCCGTTAACCTTGCAACTTGCGGGGTTGTCGATCGGAATAGGCTTCGCCTTGGCCCTGTTGCTCGCGCTGGCGCAGCAGGGAAATCATCGGATGCTGGTCTGGCCCATACGCTCCTTCGTTGCCGTCTTCCGCGGCACGCCATTGCTCGTCCAGATATTCCTCATCTATTACGGCCTCGGCCAGTTCCGCCCCACACTTCAGGCAGTTGGGCTCTGGTGGCTGTTTCGCGAGCCCTATTGGTGCGCCATCATCGCGCTCAGTCTCAATACCGCGGCCTATGGCAGCGAAATCCTGCGGGGTGCGATACAGGGTGTGCCGCGCGGCCTTGTCGAGGCGGCCTCTGCCTTCGGCATGACACGGCTCCAGACCCTGCGTCTCGTCGTTCTGCCTTTGGCGCTGCGCCAAGCCATACCGAGCTACGGCAACGAGATCATCCTCATGGTAAAGGGTACGTCGCTTGCATCGATCGTCACCCTGATGGAAGTGACGGGCATCGCCCAGGGGCTTATTTCGCAGACCTATCGCGCCGTAGAGGTTTTCGTGGCCGCGGGCACGATCTATCTCACCATCAATTTCACGATCATCTCGGCACTGAACGCGCTGGAAATCTGGCTAACGCCTTATCGAGCCCGAGCCTGATAGGCGTCTGGCGTAACGAGGAGAATTGGCAAAATGAGCAGTGTCGAGAAGCCGAAGCGATCCGTTGCCGTGTCGTGTTACGCCATGGCGGCAACGTCGCATCCATCAGACCAAGGGATACAAAGACAGAATGCGTGATTTCCAGTTTCCCGGCCGCTCGCCGGTTCGTGCCACGCAAGCGGTTGCCGCGACCTCGCACCCGCTTGCGACCCTTGCCGCGATCGACATGCTGCGCGCCGGCGGCAATGCCATGGACGCAGCCGTCTGCGCCGCCGCCGTGCAGGGCGTCGTCGAGCCGCAATCGACCGGCATCGGCGGCGATTGCTTCGTCCTCTACTGCCCGAAGGGACAAGGCGACGTGCTGGCCTTCAACGGGTCGGGCCGCGCGCCCGCCAAGGCGACTGTCGACTGGTACCTGGACAAGGGTTTCAACGAACTTCCGAAACAGGGTCCGCACGCGGTGACCGTGCCGGGCGCCGTCGATGCCTGGAGCCGTCTGTTGGAAGACCATGGCCGCAAGAGCCTGGCCGAAGTGCTGGCGCCGGCCATCCACTATGCCGAGAACGGCTATGTCGTGCATGACCGCGTCGCCTTCGACTGGGCCGATCCGGAAACCGACCTGTCGGCCGACGAGCATGCCGCGCGCATCTTCCTGCCGGGCGGCCAGGCGCCGAAGGCCGGCGATGTACACCGCCAACCGGAACTCGCCGCCACCTTGCGGGTGATCGCAAAGCAGGGCCGCGCCGGCTTCTACGAGGGCGCCGTTGCCGACGACATGGTGCGCCGGCTCAATGAACTGGGCGGGCTGCATAGCCACGAGGATTTCGCGGCGACCAAAGGCGACTATGTGACGCCGGTCGGGACCACCTATGGCGGCTATGAGATCCACCAGATGCCGCCGAACAATCAGGGGTTGACGGCGCTGCTCATGCTGAACGTGCTGTCGGGCTTCAAGCTCGGCGGGCTCGACCCCAACGGCGCCGAGCGCCTGCATCTGGAGATCGAGGCCGGACGCCTGGCCTATCAGGACCGCGATCGCTTCGTCGCCGACCAGGACCAGGTTGATGTGCCGGTGCGGCAACTCCTGTCCGGCGCCTATGCCGACCGGCTGCGCGCCGAGATCCACCGCGACCGCGCCATGACGCATCTGCCGCGCCTGGAGCTGCCCGGCAGCGACACGGTCTACATCTCGATCGTCGACCGTGACCGCAACGCGGTCTCCTTCATCAACTCGACCTACTATTCCTTCGGCAGCGGCGTCGTCGGCCCGAAGACCGGTGTCGTGCTGCAGAACCGTGGCTCGAGCTTCCGCCTCGACCCGGCGCACCCGAACGCGATCGCGCCCGGCAAGCGGCCGATGCACACGATCATGCCTGGCATGGCGACGAAAGACGGCCACGTGGTGATGCCGTTCGGCGTCATGGGCGGCGGCTACCAGCCTTTCGGCCATGTCCATCTTTTGACCAATATGATCGACTTCGGCATGGATCCACAGCAAGCGCTGGATGCGCCGCGTGTGTTCTACAATGATGATACCGTGGAGGCTGAGCGCAACGTTCCCACCGAGGCGATCGAAGGCTTGCGCAAGCGCGGCCATCGCGTCGTCGAACCGCAGCATCCGCTTGGCGGCGGGCAGGCGGTGCTGATCGACTGGGAGAAAGGCACGCTCACCGGCGCTTCCGATCCGCGCAAGGATGGGATGGCGCTGGGATATTGAGGTGATTCGGGGATTGGAGAACCGGCTTCCGGTCGTGGACAATTGTCCGGGGTCGGAACCATTCCCAGGGCTTTCTAGAAGCAGTCGTTTGACACATAGTCGGTGACCATGAGCACGAATTCAAAAGACCTCTCCCATCGTCTCGCCGCCGGCGCCGATGACGCGCCGGCGATCCTGGCGCCCGACAGGGCGACGCTCAGCCATGGTGGGCTGCGCCGCCTGATCGCGGCCACGGCCGACCAGCTGCATGCGCTCGGCATCGGCCGGGGCGACCGGGTGGCGATCGTGCTGCCGAACGGGCCGGAGATGGCAACCGCCTTCGTCGCGGTGGCGGCGGTCGCGTCGACGGCGCCCCTCAATCCCGCCTATCGCGCCGACGAGCTCGATTTCTACCTCACCGATATCGGCGCCAAGGCGATCCTGGTCGCGGAGAACGAGAGCGGTCCGGCGGTGGCGGTTGCCGAACGTCTCGGCATCGGCGTGCTCAGGCTTGTCGTGCAGCCCGATACCCCTGCCGGCAGCTTCACCATCGAGGGCGCGGCGATCGGTCCGCAGGCGGCGCCCGACATGGCAGGAGATGGCGACATCGCGCTGCTGCTGCACACGTCGGGCACGACATCGCGCCCAAAACTGGTGCCGCTCAGCCATGCCAACATCGCCGCCTCCGCCCGCCATATCGGCGCGACACTCGGCCTGAACGCCGATGACCGCTGCCTCAACATCATGCCGCTGTTCCATATTCATGGCCTGATCGCGGCGGTGCTGTCGTCGCTGGCAGCGGGCGGCAGCATCTACTGCACGCCGGGTTTCAACGCGCTGCGCTTCTTCCAGTGGCTGGGCGATGCCAAGCCAAGCTGGTACACGGCGGTGCCGACCATGCACCAGGCGATCCTGCCGCGGGCGGCGCGCAATGAAGAGGTGCTGGCGGCGGCACGCCTGCGCTTCATCCGCTCGTCCTCGGCGTCGCTGCCGGCGCAAGTGATGGCTGAACTGGAAGCGACCTTCGGCTGCCCGGTGATCGAATCCTACGGGATGACCGAGGCCGCCCACCAGATGGCGTCGAACCGGCTGCCGCCGGGCCTGCGCAAGCCGGGCAGCGTCGGCGCCGGCGCCGGACCGGAGGTCGCGGTGATGGCGCCGGACGGGCGGCTGATGGAAGCCGGCGAGACCGGCGAGATCGTCATTCGCGGACCCAATGTCACCGCAGGCTATGAGAAGAACCCGGATGCCAATGCCACGGCCTTCGCGCATGGCTGGTTCCACACCGGCGACCAGGGCGTGCTCGACGAGGACTTCTATCTCCGCGTCACCGGCCGGCTGAAGGAGATCATCAACCGCGGCGGCGAAAAGATCTCGCCGCTCGAGGTCGACGACGTGCTGATGGACCATCCTGCGGTGGCGCAGGTCGTCACCTTCGCCATGCCGCATGACAAGCTTGGCGAGGAGGTGGCGGCGGCCATGGTGCTGCGCGAAGGCATGAGCGCCACGGAGAGCGACATCCGCAGCCATGCCGCGACGCGGCTCGCCGACTTCAAGGTGCCGCGCAAGGTCCTGATCCTGGACGAGATCCCCAAGGGCGCGACCGGCAAGCTGCAGCGCATCGGGCTCGCCGCCAAACTCGGGCTTTGACGATGAAGATCACCATTTTCGGCGCCGGTGCGATCGGCGGCTATCTCGCCGCCAAGCTGGCGATCGCCGGCCGCACCGACCTGTCGATCGTCGCGCGCGGCGCGCATCTGGAAGCGATCCAGGCAAACGGCCTGCGCCTGATCGAGGACGGCGAGGAATCGGTGGCGCCGGTAAGAGCCGCCGCCAGGGGCGAGGAACTCGGCGTGCAGGACACTGTCGTGCTGGCGCTGAAAGCCCATTCGCTGACCCCGGCGCTGGACCAGATCGCGCCGCTGCTCGGGGACCATACATCCGTCGTCACCATGCAGAACGGCGTGCCGTGGTGGTATTTCCATCAACTGGGCGGGCCGCTCGAAGGCACAAGGCTGAGCGCGGTCGATCCCGGAGGGGCGATCTGGCAGCGGATCGGGCCGCAGCGCGTCATCGGCTCGGTCGTCTATCCCGCCGCCGAGGTCGACGCGCCCGGCCTCATCCGCCATGTCGAAGGCAAGCGCTTCTCGCTCGGCGAACCCTCGGGCGAACGCAGCGAACGGGTCACGCGACTGGCGGAGGAAATGGTCAAGGCCGGCCTGCAGGCGCCGGTGCGCGACGACATACGCAGCGAAATCTGGGTGAAGCTGTGGGGCAATCTCTCCTTCAACCCGATCTCGGCGCTGACCGGCTCTACGCTGGCGGGAATCGTCGCCGACGAAGGCACCCGCGCGCTTGCCCGCACCATGATGCTGGAAGCCCAGGCGATCGGCGAAAGCCTCGGCGTGCGCTTTCCGATCGGGGTCGACCGCCGCATCAAGGGCGCCGGCGATGTCGGCGAGCACAAGACCTCGATGCTGCAGGATCTGGAACGCGGCCGACCGATGGAAATCGACGCGCTGGTGAGCGCGGTGCAGGAGCTTGGCCGGCTGACGGATCGGCCGACACCGGCGATCGACGCGGTGTCGGCGCTGGTGAAGCGGCTGGCGGTGGAGCGCGGGTGTTACGGGTGAAGGGGGCACAGCGGGCCAAACCTTGACGCGTTCGCGGCCTGCCCAACATATCGTGGGCGCCCTTGTTGCCGATCCAGAGGACGTGCCGAAACAGAGAGACCCTGACCTGCATCCAGCCTTTGGTTTCAAGGAACCGCCTCCATGCTCCGATATGCCTGCTTCCTCGGAATTTTAGCCATGACAACGGCTCATCCCGCGGTGGCACAGACCGATGATGAAATGAGGGCGTGCGTCAGCCAGTCCGGCGGCTACACGGGGAAAATGCTGGATTGCGGGAAAGTCGAGATCGACAAGTACGATGCCAGGTTGAACGCCGCTTACAACACCTTGATGCGTCGTGAGCATGGCCCTCAACGTGCCCGGTTGCAGCGCGAGCAGCGCGCTTGGCTGAAACATCATCTGCGGGAAACGCACCGTCTTGCCGCCGATCCCGACAACGGAGAAGCCGCCTTCTTCACATCTCAAGGGTTTGAACTGGACGATCTGAGCGCGCGCACCGCCGAACTCGAAAAGCTTGTGCAGCAAAGCCCGTAGCCACTCAAACGGGTTATCGTTGGCCGGCGCCCTGGCGCGGCCCGGTCAATCGCGCCCGGTCGATCTGGGACTGATCAGTGCTTGCCCTGTCGTTTGAGAAGCCGTGCATAAAGTTCGCCGACAATGCCGCGCCGGAAGACCAGCACGCACACCATGAAGATCAGCCCGGTGGCGATGGTCACCGGGAAACCGGAGGTGGCAAGCGTGTTCTCCAGCCCGACGACGAGGCTGGCGCCGACGATCGGCCCGACCATGGTGCCGATACCGCCCAGAAGCGTCATCAGGATCACCTCGCCCGACATCTGCCAGGTGACGTCGGTGAGCGTGGCGAACTGGAAGACGATCGCCTTGAGGGAGCCTGCCAGCCCGGCCAGCGCCGCCGACATGACGAAGGCCCCGAGCTTGTAGTTGGCGACGGAATAGCCCAGCGAAATGGCGCGGCTCTCGTTCTCCCGGATCGAGCGCAGGATCATGCCGAAGGGTGAATTGACGATGCGCCAGATGGCGAAAACGCCGATGAGGAATACCGCGAGCACGAAGTAGTACATGTTCAGCGAGACGTTCAGGTCGAGGACGCCGAACAGCATGCCGCGCGGCACGCCCTGAATGCCGTCCTCGCCCTCGGTGAAAGGCGCTTGCACGCAGAAGAAGAAGAACATCTGCGACAGCGCCAGGGTGATCATGGCGAAATAGATGCCTTGCCGGCGAATGGCGAAGAAGCCCATGACCAGGCCGAGCAGCGCGCCGCCCGCCATGCCGAGCAGGATGCCGGCTTCCGGCGGCCAGCCCCACACCTTGACGGCATGCGCGGTGAAATAGGCGGCGCCGCCAAAGAAGGTGGCGTGGCCGAACGACAGCAGGCCGGTGTAGCCGAGCAGGAGATTGAACGCGCAGGCCAGCAGCGCGAAACACAGCATCTTCATCAGGAAGATCGGATAAACCAGGAAGGGCGCAACCAGCAGCGCCGCTATGGCGAGCCCGACCAGCGTCCATTCGGGCCATGCCGGGGTTCCGGCCGATGTCTCGCGAGGCGACGGCCCGGCCATGTCAGATGTCCCTTCCGACATGTCAGGCATCCCTCCCGAACAGACCGGCCGGCCGGACGAGAAGCACGATCGCCATGATGACGAAGACCACGAGGTTGGACGCCTCGGGATAGAAGACCTTGGTCAGGCCCTCGGCGAGGCCGAGCATGTAGCCGGTGACGATCGCGCCAAGAATCGACCCCATGCCGCCGATCACGACGACCGCGAAGACGACGATGATGAGATCCGATCCCATCAGCGGGCTCACCTGATAGACGGGGGCGGCCAGAATGCCGGCAAGCCCGGCAAGGGCGGAACCGAGACCGTAGGTCAGCGTCAGCAGCAACGGCACGTTGACGCCGAAGGCCTGGACGAGACGGGGATTCTCGGTTGCCGCGCGCAGATAGGAGCCGAGCCTGGTCTTCTCGATCAGCGCCCAGGTTCCGAAGCAGACGATCAGCGAGGCGACCACGACCCAGCCGCGATAGTTGGGCAGGAACATGAAGCCGAGATTGGTGCCGCCCGCAAGCAGCGGCGGCACGGCGTAAGCGTTTCCCGACACGCCGTAGTAATAGCGGAATATGCCTTCGAGCACGAGCGCGAGACCGAAGGTGAAAAGCAGGCCGTAGAGCGGATCGGTGTCGTAAAGCCGCGACAGCGCCAGGCGCTCGACCGCGATGCCGAAGAGGCCGACGATCAGCGGCGCGAGGATCAGCGCGGGCCAGTAGCCGATGCCGAGATAGGTGAGCAGCAGGTAGCCGACGAAGGCGCCGAGCATATACTGGGCGCCGTGGGCGAAATTGATGACGCGCAGCAAGCCGAAAATGACGGCCAGCCCCAGGCTCAGCATGGCGTAGAAGGAGCCGTTGATCAGCCCCACCAGCAATTGGCCAAGCAGTGCCTGGACGGGGATTCCGAAGATCATCGTCATGGCGTCCTCATACACCCAGAACGTCGTGGAGCTGCCCCATGCGGTTCGTCAGTTCGCCGACCGGGAACCCTGCGACGACCTTGCCGTGCTCCATCAGGTAGAAGCGATCGGCGACACGGCTGGCGAAGCGGAAATTCTGCTCGACCAGCAGGATCGTCATGCCGCGCTTCTTCAACGTCACCAGCAACTCGCCGATGCGCTGCACGATGACGGGAGCCAGGCCCTCGGTCGGCTCGTCGAGAAGCAGCATCTTGACGCCGGTTCGCAGCATGCGGGCGATCGCCAGCATCTGCTGTTCGCCGCCCGACAGCCTCGTGCCGGGACTGTTGCGGCGCTCCTTCAGATTGGGGAAGAGGTCGAATATCTCCGCGACGCTCATGCCGCCCTCGGCGACGACCGGCGGCAGCACCAGATTCTCGTCGACCGTCAGCGTCGCGAAAATGCCGCGCTCCTCCGGCACGAAGCCGATGCCTTGATGCGCGGTGCGGTGCAGCGGCAGGCGCATCAGATCCGCGCCGTCGAAAACGACCTCGCCGGTCCGCGTGCGGATCAGCCCCATGATGGCGCGCAGCGTCGTCGTCTTGCCGACGCCGTTGCGGCCGAGCAGCGTGACCGTCTCGCCGACAAACACCTCCAGATCGACGCCGTGCAGCGCATGGCCCTCGCCATACCAGGCGTTGAGGCCGCGGACCGCAAGCAGGGGGGCGGCACTAGTCATCTGCGGTGCCCATGTAAGCGACCTTCACCCGCTCGTCGCGGCTGACCGTCGCGTAGTCGCCGGCCGCCAGCACCTCGCCGCGCTGCATGACGGTTATCCAGTCGCAGAGATCGGCGACAACAGTCAGATTGTGCTCGACCATCAGCACCGCGCGCGCGCGCGCCACCGAACGGATGAGGTCGGAAACCATGGCCACGTCCTCATGCCCCATGCCGGCCATCGGCTCGTCCAACAGCAGCACCTTCGGGTCGAGGGCCAGGGTCGTGGCGATCTCCAGCGCGCGCTTCCTTCCATAGGAAAGGTCGCCGGCCAGCCTGTTCCTGGCGTCGTCGAGACCAACGGAGCGCAACAGTTCGACGGCTCGCGGCGTCAACCGATCGAGCGCCGCCAGGGAGCGCCAGAACTGGACGCCGAGCCCGCCCGGCCGCTGCAATGCGACGCGCACATTGTCGAGCACGCTGAGGTGCGGAAAGATCGCCGATATCTGGAACGATCGCACCAGCCCCATGCGCGCCACCTTTGCCGGTGGCGTGCGGGTGATGTCGTGGCCGAGCAGTTCGATCCTGCCGCTGGTCGGCGCCAGGAACTTGGTGAGCAGGTTGAAGACAGTCGTCTTGCCGGCGCCGTTCGGCCCGATCAGCGCATGGATGTTGCGATGGCGGACATCGAGATCGACATTCCTGACGGCGACGAAGCCGGCAAAATCGCGCCGCAGCCCGCGGGCGGAGAGCACCACCGGCGGCTCGTTGGCGTTGAGATCAGACGGCGCCACGGGCCGCACCGATCACTGGGCCGCGGTTGGACAGCCGCTTTCCTTCTCGCTCAGGAAGGCCTGGTTGCCGGGGATGGTTGCGAGATATTTGTAATAATCCCAGTCCTTGGTGCTCTCGCCGGGCGCCTTGACCTGGTAGAGATACATGTCGTGGACCATGTTGCCGTCCGCCTGCACCTTGCCGTTGGTCGTCACGGCGTCGTCAACCGGCATCGAATGCAATTGCTTGGCGACGGCTTCGGTCGCGTCGGTGCCGGACTTGTCGATCGCCTTCAGATACTGCGTCACCGCCGAATAGGTCGCGGCCTGGACCATGTTCGGCATGCGGTTGGTGCGTTTGAAAAAGCGCTGTCCGAATTTGCGGCTCTTGTCGTCGCGATCCCAGTAATAGCCCTCGGTCAGCACGACTCCTTGCGCGGCCTGAAGGCCCAGCCCATGCACCTCGGCCAGCGTGAACAGAAGCGCGGCAAGGCGCTGGCCGCCCTGGACGATGCCGAATTCGGCCGCCTGCTTGATGGAGTTGGAGGTGTCGAGGCCAGCATTGGCCAGCCCGACGACCTTGGCGCCCGACGACTGCGCCTGCAGCAGGAAGGATGAATAATCGGTCGACCCCAGGGGATAACGCACTTCGCCAAGCACCTTGCCGCCGTGGCTCTCGACGAATTTGGCGGTCTGCTCCTTGAGCGAATAGCCGAACGCATAGTCGACGGTGACGAAGAACCAGCTGTCGCCGCCCTGCTGCACGAGGGAGCCCCCGGTTCCCACCGCCTGCGAATGGGTGTCATAGGCCCAGTGGAAGCCGTAGGGCGAGCATTGCTTGCCGGTGAGATCGGTGGTTGCCGCGCCGGTAACGATGTCGATCTTCTTCTTTTCCTTGGAGATCCCCTGGACGGCGAGCGCGACCGATGAGGTCGTCAGCTCCATGATGGCATCGACTTGTTCGGTGTCGTACCATTGCCGCGCGATGTTGGAGGCGATGTCAGGCTTGTTCTGGTGGTCGGCGCTGATGATCTCGATCGGCACGCCCTGTACCTTGCCGCCGAAGTCCTCGATCGCCATCTTGGCCGCCTCGACCGACCATTTGCCGCCGAAATCGGCATAGACGCCGGATTGATCATTGAGGATGCCGATCTTGACTTTTCCATCGGAAATTTCGGCGGCCGAGGCGGGGATAGCGGCCGCGGCAAGAAGCGCGGCGGAAACGAAATAGCATACCTTCATTATCGACTTCCTCCCATGATGAATCCGACCGTTCCCCCGGACGATCACCAGCAAGCGGTATTGAACATGAGCAAGATGGGGAATAACGGCAAGGGGCCGTTGCGGATTTCTGGTTCGAAGCAGCCCTTCCTCGCCGGGAGTTTACCGCCACGAGGGCAGCCAAGGCGACTGGCCATCACGCCAGCCGGAAACCTCGGAAGCAGCAAGACCATGTGAACCGTGACCGGCGGCTTGGCGGGACAGCGCGTCCATGCCCACGAACTTAGTCGGGAGTATGGACTCGACCACCGGAGTCACAGCGCTTAGATTGCGTACGGATCACTAACCTTTCCACGGGGGAAGCCAACTGAGGTATCAGGATGGCTTTGGCAATGAACAGGTCGATAACTGCCATTACTGTGACGCATAACAGCGCGCATACCGTGCGGGGGGCGCTCGCGCGCCTGCCTCCAGGGGTGGAGATCGTATGCGTCGACAATGCAAGTACCGACGATCTTGCCGGCGCGCTGTCCGGCCTTGCCGTTCATCGTATCGACAATCCTGTAAACCTCGGCTTCGGGCGCGCCTGCAACATCGGGGCGGCGGCGGCGACGGGTGAGTATCTGCTGTTCGTCAACCCCGACGTGCGTCTTGGGACGGACGCCGTCGATGCGCTCATGCAGGCGGCTGAACGCTATCCAAATTGCCGCGTCTTCGTGCCGCGCACCAATACGGTGGATGGCCGGCTCTGGTTTCGCGAGGAGAGCGAGATCGATCGTCTTTCAGGCATGTCGCTGCCCACACGCATCCGGCAGGTCTGGGGAGATTGTTGCGTCCGCTTCGTCAATGGCGGCGTGTTCATGATCAAACGAACGCTCTTCCTCGATACGGGCGGGTTTGACGAGGATATTTTCCTGTATTTCGAGGATGACGACCTTTCATATCGTCTGCTGCAGCGTGACGAGCCCATGATCCTTGTCAGTGGCGCGCATGCTGTCCACGACATTGGCACATCGGTTGCGCAATCAACCCGGGCGCGTATTTTCCGGTATCGCTCTAAGATGCGATCGGAGATCCACTTGCGCAAGAAATACGGCATCGCCTATAGCCCATTTGTAGACATACTCCGTTACTTGACGAAAATAGGCTTCTATTGCCTGACGCTTAATCGAAACAGATTGATCAATTCCCTGGGCCGGCTGATTGGCATATTCGACAGCATCCTTGACCGATCGCGCGCGAATCGGAACGGCGGCTATGTCGCCTGACGCTGCCGACACGAGCGTTGCCTTGCCTGATGTCCTGTCCCGCGAGCCGCGAAAAGGCGACAGCGTCGACCCAAGCAGTGCCGTGGGCGAAATCCACATCCACGCGCCGGGACGCTATGTCGTCGAGCTTTGGCCGACAGAGAGGTCGATGCCGTTTCTCCGGCTCGATGTTCGCCGCCCAGGACATGCGGACAGGGTCGTCTATGTGCCGGTCACCACGCGCACGTCCTATCTGCTCACAAGTAGCGAAGGCGGCCTGGGACTGCAATTTGATAGAGGCGACGTCGTCGCGGCGAGTGTTCGGCCCTTAGCCATCGGGGATATTGGCGCGCTGCTGCGTCGGCGTCGTCGCCATAAGCGATTTCAGCTGCCGCTCGGCGAAGGCCTGGTCTTGCAGCCTCTCTTGCACATCTCGGGACCGCAAGGGCGTGAATTGGCCCGCGCCCTCGGCAGTCTTGCCGGTTGGGGCTTTGGCCCTGCGAGCGACAATCTGCAGAAGACCCTGTCGCGGCACTTTGATGGTCCGCCAGCCGAGGCCCTCGAACGCCGGCCCACCGCCGAGCCGAAGATTGCCGTGGCGCTTCACCTGCATTACCCCGATCTCTGGCCCGAGTTCGAGGCGTTGCTGGAAGCGACCGGTCGTCAATTCCAGCTCTTTCTCACGCTGACCCGGCCTGACGCGGCACTCGCGCAACGCGTTCAGGCGAGATTTCCGGGTGCCGAGATCACGGTCTACGAAAATCGTGGCCGCGACGTCGGCCCCTTCATCCAATTGCTTCGCGAAGGAAAGTTCGATCCCTTCGATCTTATCTGCAAGCTGCATGGCAAGAAGTCGGGGCAGAGCGGGCCGCGCATGGTTCTCGGCGAGATCTGGCGCCAGGCGAGTGCGTTCGACCTGATCGGATCCCGCGGCGTGGTCGACCGCATCATCGCCAAGTTCGAACGTTCTCCCGACATCCAGATGATTGGATCCGGACGCTTTCGGATGCCCAATGAATGGAAGGGGGAGAAGGCTGCGTGGGGCGAGAACAGGGCGATGGCCCTCAATCTGCTGGAGGCAATGGGGATGCCCTCCAGTTCTCCCCTCGATTTCTTTGCCGGGACGATGTTCTGGGTTCGTCGCGACGCGCTGGAACCGCTGCGACGGCTCGATCTGCCCTTGGCAGCCTTTCCCGAGGAGACAGGCCAACAAGACGGCACATTGCAGCATGCCCTCGAGCGTGTTCTTGGAATGATCTGCACAAAGATCGGCGTTGCCTCGGATGGTGACATGACGACGGATTCCCGCGAGGCAGACCCGTTTGGATAGATCCGAATTCTTGGTCTTGGTAAGATCGCTCACCAGCAGAAGCCGATGGAAGAGATTTCGCCTGCGGCAACGAATTCGAGCCAGCGGTCTGTTCGATGTGTCGTGGTATCTGGTTCAAAATCCGGATGTAGCCCGGAGCGGGAAAGATCCGATCCTGCATTACATCAGGCATGGTGTCGCGGAGTCGCGAAACCCGAGTCCGAACTTCGACAACGAATACTATCTGACGAAAAATCCCGACGTGGCTGCCGCCTCGATGAATCCGTTGGATCACTACATTCGTTTCGGCAAGATCGAGGGGCGCAGCCCCCGACGTGCTCCGGGCACAAATGCCGGCGCCATCCAGAGACCCGCCACCTACGTGCCGCGATCCAGCGAGAGGCGACCCGTCGCACTGAAGGCGCGCCTCATTGCCTTCTACCTACCACAGTTTCATCCGATTCCTGAAAATGACGCCTTTTGGGGAAAGGGTTTCACGGAATGGACGAATGTGACACGCGCGGCGCCGCAGTTCGATGATCATTATCAGCCCAGGCGGCCGGCGGACCTCGGCTTCTACGACCTGAGAGTGAAGGACATCCAGAAGGAACAGATCGAGATTGCCCTTCAGTACGGCGTCTCGGGGTTCTGTTTTCACTTCTACTGGTTCAACGGCAAGCGCGTCCTTGAGATGCCGATCAGGCAATTCGTCGAAAACGATGCGCACGAACTGGGCTTCTGCATCAATTGGGCAAATGAACCCTGGAGCCGCCGTTGGCATGGGCTCGAACAGGAGGTGCTGATTGCGCAATCGCATTCACCCGAGGACGACCTGGCCTTCATCGAATATGTATCCCGCTATTTTCGCGACCGGCGATACATCCGCATCGGCGGCAAGCCTCTTCTGATGATTTACCGGCCAGGATTGTTTCCGTCGGCCGCTGAAACAGCACAACGCTGGAGAGCCTATTGCCGGGAAGCCGGCATCGGCGAGATTTTTCTTGCCTACCCGCAGTCGTTCGACAAGGACGATCCCGCCGAATTCGGATTCGACGCCGCCGTCGAATTCCCACCGAATCTTGGGAAATTTCGCGAGATCAGCGGCAGAATTCCAACGCTCAAGAGCGGCTTCAGGGGAAAGATCTTCGACTGGACGGAGCTCCTCAAACGCAGCCGCGCCTACCCACAGGTTCCCTACACGCTGTTTCGCGGACTTTGCCCTTCCTGGGACAACACCGCACGGAGGATGGAGGCAGCCCACATTCTGGTGAACGCATCGCCGCCCCGCTACGCAGAATGGCTCGCCAACGCGGTCGCCGATACATGCGATCGTTTCGCCGATTTCGACAGCCGCCTGATCTTCGTCAATGCCTGGAACGAGTGGGCGGAGGGAGCCTATCTCGAGCCTGACGCCCGCTATGGCTACGCCTATCTGCAAGAGACGCGGAACGTCCTGTCGGCTCCGTCAGCGGCCGGCAAATTCCCCGGGGGCGCGTCCTGGCGCGTTCTGTTCGTTTCGCACGATGCGGCTCTCGGTGGGGCGCAGGCTTCGTTGATCGACATCGTCCAATGGCTGCAATCGCACACCGAGCTGGAGATCAAGGTGCTGTGCCTGGCAGGCGGTGAACGGCTCGAACAGTTTCGACGCATTGTCGATACCGCCCTTCTGGACGATCTGGTTTCGCCAACCGAGATGACCGCCACGAAGCTGGCCCGCATCGCCGATTGGTACGGTGGCAGACCGGACCTCATCTATTGCAACAGCCTGGCCACCGGCCGTGTGCATGCGCTGCTTGGGGAACTGGGCATTCCTATCCTGACGCATGCCAGGGAATTGGCAACGAGCGTCGCCCGATACGCCAAGGACGACATGGAGGATGTGGTTTCCCACACGCGGAGATTCGTTGCGTGTTCGCCAAGCGTCCGGGACTACCTGGTGGCCGAGCACAAGGTCGAAACGAACGCCATCGACGTCATTCCAAGCGCGGTTCCGCAGCCCGGCGCCGATCCCGGTCAGGAAACCCAGCGTCTTGAACGTCGCCGACTGGCCGGCTGGCCCGTGGACAAGACCATCGTCCTGGGATCCGGCCTCGCAATGCCATTCCGCAAGGGTGCCGACCTGTTTATCGAGGTGGCCCGAATTCTTCGGGCCCGTGGGGTCGAGGACTATCATTTCTACTGGCTCGGCTCGTTTCCGGAGCGGGAACGGGATGAAGCTCTCGGCACCTGGTCGCAGCACCTCGACAGGATGCGGGCGGACGGGTTGGACGAAAAAGTTACATTTCTGGGCGATGTCGACGATGTGCGCGGCTATCTTCGGGCTGCCGATCTGTTTCTTCTGACATCCCGCGAAGAGCCGTTCGGCCGCGTCATGCTGGAGGCGGCATTCGCCGAGTTGCCGGTAATCTGCTTCGCTGGCAGCGGCGGGGCGCCGGATTTCGTCGAGGACGATGCCGGCATCATCGTCGAACGGGCCGATCCGGCCGCGATGGCAGATGCCACGCTGAAACTGATCCGGAACCAGCCGTTGCGGACGAAGCTCGGCAGGCAGGCGGGCGCCAAGGCGCGGCGGCATTTTTCCACCGACCAGGTCTTTCCGCGCCTGCTGTCGACCATGCGGAAGGTTGCAGGCCAGCCGCCCGCTGTCCCGATCATCGTGCCGACTTAAATTATGCCCGCTACCTGTCCGCAGCGACGAGGTGGCCGTTGCCGACATCCTGCAAAGCCAGTTTCAGCGGCGCCTCGCCGATCCTGCGGGTGGCGCTCGGGATTTCCTGGTCGAGGCGGGCGAAGCGGCTTCTGCGCCGCGCTGGATCGGGCACCGGCACGGCTTCGATCAGCCGCCTGGTGTAGGGATGGCGCGGGTTGGAAAAGACCTGGTCGCGCGTGCCCATTTCGACGATCTGGCCGAGATACATGACAGCGACGCGGTCGGAGATGTTCTCGACCACCGCCATGTCATGCGAGATGAAGAGATAGGCGACGCCGAATTCGCGCTGCAATTCCTTCAACAAATCGAGCACGCGCGCCTGCACCGAGACGTCGAGCGCCGAAACGCTTTCGTCGGCGATGATCAGCTTCGGCCGCAAGGCGAGCGCGCGGGCAATGCAGACGCGCTGGCGCTGTCCGCCGGAGAATTCGTGCGGATAAAGCTCCATCTGATCGGCCGAGAGGCCGACGCGCTCGAACAGGGCCGCGACGCGCTGGCTGCGCTCTTCCCTTGAGGCGATGCCGTGGATCACCAGCGGCTCGGCGACGAGGTCGCCGACGCGCATGCGCGGATCGAGCGAGGCGAAAGGGTCCTGGAAAATCATCTGCACGTCGCGGCGCACCGCCTTGCGTTCGTCGCGGCCGAGGCCCGACAAATTGCGCCCGCCAACGATGATGTCGCCGCTGTAAGGTACCAGCCCGGCCAGCGCCTTGGCGGTGGTCGACTTGCCGCAGCCGGATTCACCGACCAGCGCCAGCGTCTCGTTGGGCGCGACCGAGAAGCTGACGCCCTCGACCGCATGAACCCGGCGGGTGACCCGGCCGAAGACGCCTCCGCGCAGGTCGAAGCGGACATGCAGGTCTTTGACCAAGGCGACGCTGGCTGGCGTTGCCGTCTCCACATGCCTTGATTTCTGCCGCCCGACGCCGCTGCCGATGCGCGGCACGGCGGCCAGCAGTTCGCGCGTATAGTCCGCCTGCGGCCGGGCGAAGATGTCCGGTGTCTTGCCCTCCTCGACCATGCGGCCATGCCGCATGATGATGACGCGATCGGCCATTTCGGCGACCACGCCCATGTCGTGGGTGATGAGGATGACGCTGGTGCCGTGCTGGCGCTGCAGGTCGCGCAGCAGTTCCAGCACCTCGCCCTGCACGGTGACGTCGAGGGCGGTCGTCGGCTCGTCGGCGATCAGTACGTCGGGCTCGAGCGCCAGGGCCATGGCGATCATCACCCGCTGGCGCATGCCGCCGGACAGCTCGTGCGGGAACTGAATTAGCCGGCTTTCGGCTTCCGAAATGCGCACCGCCTTCAGCGCCTCGATGGCGCGCTGGCGGGCTTCGGCCGGCGAGAGGCTGGTATGCGCCTCGATGGATTCGGTGAGCTGCCGGCCGATCGACAACACCGGATTGAGCGAGGTCATCGGCTCCTGGAAGATCATGGCGATGCGGTCGCCGCGAATGCGGCGCATCCGGCGCTCGTCGAGGTCAGCCAGGTCGGTATCGCCAAGTCGGATCTTTCCAGATGAAATGCGGGCGGCAGGCTGCGGCAGGAGCTGCATGATCGCCAGCGCGGTCATCGACTTTCCGGAGCCGGATTCGCCGGCGATGCAAAGCGTTTCGCCACGCGCCAGCGTCAGCGACAGGTTGGACACGACCTCGCGCTCGCCATCCTCGCCGCGCACGCTGACGGAGAGGTTGGCGATGTCGAGGATGGTCTTGGGGGCTGAGTTCATTGGGAGAGCAGGGTTCTGAGAGGTTTATTCGGGCACGCCCCCCACCCGGACCTCCGGTCCGACCTCCCCACAAGGGGGCGGTAGGGCGCCAGCGCTTCACCCTCCCCCTTGTGGGGAGGGTCGCTGCGAAGCAGCGGCGTGGGGGTGCGGCGCCAACCTCGCGTCATTCAAACACGCAGCGCGGGAAGTAGAACGACACCACCCAGTTCGGCATGTCGACGATCTCGCTGATCCTGAGATCGCCGCACACCGAGGCGAGCATATAGGCCTCGACCGGGTCGATCTGGTAGCGCCCGGCAATCAGGTCGACCATCTGGGCAACCGCTTCCCTGGCGCCGGCCATCAGGTCGGGGCCGATACCCGTCGTCACTTCATAACCCTTGGCGTCGAGGTGACGCGTCACCGGGCCAGGGGTGGTGAAGCGCGGCGTCTTCAGCCTGGCATCCTTGAGCAGGTCGAGCTTGAGCACGACGTCCATCGGGCTTTCGATCGCCGTGCCGCAGACCTCGCCGTCGCCTTGCGCGGCGTGCGTATCGCCTACCGAGAACAGCGCGCCGGTCACCTCCACCGGCAGGTACAGTATGGTGCCGGCGGCGAGATCGCGGATATCGAGATTGCCGCCGACGCGCCGCGGCGGCACCACCGAGTGGAGGCCCATCTCGGCCGGCGCATTGCCGATGGTGCCGGCGAACGGCTTCAGCGGTACGCGGGCATTCTTGCCGAACAGCGCCGGCTCGAGCGAGGCGGCGTCGTATTTCCAGATGTTGAGCGCCGGCTCCTTGAAGTCGTCGGCGAGCAGGCCGAAGCCCGGAATGTTCCCCGTCCAGCCGAAGCCGGACGGTTTGAACAGCTCGATCGTCACCTTCAGCGCGTCACCGGGCTCGGCACCTTCGACGAAGATCGGCCCGGTCACCGGGTTGATGCCGGCGAAGTCCAGCTTGGCGATGTCGGCGACCGTGCTGTCGGGCTTCAGCTGGCCGCCGGCGGAATCCAGGCACTGGAACTCGATGGTCGATCCGGGCGCCACCCGCTCGGCCGGGGCAAAGGAATTGTCCCAGCCGAAATGGTGATGGCGCCCATGGATGGTGTAGTCGCAACTATTGCACATCTTTTACGTACACATTGTCATAGTTGATCGGGATATGGACCGGGTCGACATAAAGGTTGTCGGCACCGCCCATGCGGGCCGATTTCATGGTGAAGCGCTGCTCGTTGAACACCGGCGCCCAGGGTGCGTCCTCCATGATCTTGTCGTAGATGGCGCTCCACATCTTGCCGCGCTCCACGGCCTTGGCCGGGTCAACCACGGAGTCGGCCTCGGCCGCCTTGGCGTCGAGGTCCTTGTTGCAATACCACGACCAGTTCCAGCCGCCCGGTACCGCACCGGCGCAGCCGAGGATCGGGCCGTAGAAGTTGGACGGATCGGGGAAGTCGGCGATCCAGGCCATGCCGCCCGACCAGATCATCGGCGCGCCGGCCTTGTCGCCGCCGGCGGCGATGACGTTGGCCTGGGCGAGCGACTGGATGCTGGCCTTGATGCCGATCGCCGCCAGATCCTGCTGGATCGCCTGGGCGATGCGCGGGTTCGGGTCGGTGTTCATGGCGAACAATTGCGTGTCGAAGCCATCGGGATGGCCGGCCTCGGCCAGCAGTGCCTTGGCCTTGGCGACGTCATACGGGTAACCCTTGTACTCCTTGTCGTAGCCCGGCATCGATGGCGGCAGCGGCTGGTTGGCCGGCACGGCGCGGCCGTTGATGATCTGGATGACGCGCGCCTTGTTGATCGCCATGTTGACGGCCTGGCGCACCTTCACATTGTCGAACGGCGCCATGGTGGTGTTCATGGTGACATAGCCGGTGTGCAGCTGGCCGCCTTCGACGACGCGCGCCTTCTGCTCGGGATCGGCCATCACCTCCTGGAATTTTGCCGGCGGAATGCCGTCGCCGGGCACGTCGATCTCGCCCTTCTGCAAGCGCAGCAGCGCCACGATCGGCTCCTGGCCGATCTCGAAGGTGATCTTGTCGAGATGCGGCAGGCCCTTGTGCCAGTAGTCCGCATTGCGCTCGAAGACGATGCGCTGGCCGAGCGTCCACTCGGCTAGCTTGAAGGCACCGGTGCCGACCGGATGCTTGCCGAAATCCGCGCCATATTTCTCGACCTCCTCCTTCGGCACGACATGCGAGAAGTTGATGGCCATCACATGCAGGAAGGTCGCGTCGGGGCGGGTCAGCTCGAACTTGACCGTATAGGGATCGACGACGGTGACGCCGGACAGGCTTTCGGCCTTGCCGGCGGCGACATCGTCATAGCCCTTGATCGAGCCGAAGAAGCCGGCGCCCGGGCTCTGCGTCTTCGGATTGGTGACGCGATCGAGCGAATATTTCACGTCGTCGGCGGACATCTCGCGGCCATTGTGGAATTTCACGCCGTGCCGCAGCTTGAAGGTGAAGGTCTTGCCGTCTGGCGAGATCTCGTAACTTTCGGCAAGGTCGGGCTTGAGGTTGGTGGTGCCCGGTTCGTAGTCCATCAGGCCGTCGAACAGGCTCTTGATCATCGACCAGTTCTGCCAGTCATAGCCGATCGCCGGATCGAGGGTGGCGACATCGTCCTTGTAGGTGATGGTGATGGCGCCGCCCTGCTTGGCGTTGGGGTCGATCGTGTCCTCGGCGCGGGCGCTTGCCATGCCGAGCATCAGCGCCAGCGCCGATGCCGCCACGGTGGTGGCCAGAAATCTTTTCATTTGGTGTTCCCTTTCTCTGATTGTTTTCTTGGTTTCATCTGAGCTTGATGCGCGGGTCGATGAAGGGCGCGATGATGTCGGCCAAGAGGTTGCCGAGCACGATGGCGAAGGCCGAGACCAGCGTGACGCCCATGATGATGGGGATGTCGACGCGCTGGATGGCCTGCCAGGCGAGCTGACCGATGCCGGGCCAGCCGAACACGCTTTCGACGACGACGATGCCGCCCATGAAGATGCCGATATCGATGCCGATCATAGCGATGACCGGCAGGATGGCGTTGGGCAGCGCATGGCGGAAAATGATGGCGCCGCGCGCCAGGCCTTTCGCACGCGCGGTGCGCACATAATCCTGGCGCAGCACGTCGATCATCGACGAGCGCATCATGCGGGCGTACCAGCCTGCGCCGAGGATGCCCATGGTCAGCGACGGCAGCACCAGATGACGCCAGGTGCCGTAGCCGCCGATCGGAAACCAGCTCAACCTGACGGCAAAGACGTAAAGCAGCAAAAGCCCGACGACGAATTGCGGCGCCGAGACGCCGACGAAGGAGGCGACCATCAAGGTCTGGTCGGTCGCGGTCCCGCGCTTGACGGCGGCGATGAGGCCCATGCTCAGCCCGATCAGCAATTCGCACAGGATGGCACCGACCATCAAAAGCAGGCTGGCCGGCAGCCGCGAGACGATGAGTTCGGTGACTTCGGAGCGCTGGATGTAGGAGCGGCCGAGATCGCCGCTGACGAGCCTGGTCAGATAGTGCCAGTACTGGACGACAAAGGGCTGGTCGAGGCCGAGCTGCTGGCGGATGTTCTCGACCGTCTGCGGCGTGGCGCTGCGGCCGGCGATCTGGCGGACCGGGTCGGCGGGAAAGAGATAGAGCAGCGCGAAGGTGATCAGCGAAACACCAAGCAGGATGAGCAGCGACTGGATGAGGCGGCGGCCGAGATAGGCGATCATGCCCGGCCCCTTTGCATCGGATCGAGGATGTCGCGGAGCGCGTCGCCGATCAGGTTGAAGGCGAGCGCCAGCGCCAGGATCGCGGCGCCGGGGAAGAACACCAGCCAGGGTGCCGCCTGGAAATAGGTCTGGTTCTCGAAGATGATGTTGCCCCAGGACGCCGTCGGCGGCTGCACGCCGATGCCAAGAAAGGAGAGCGTCGCTTCGAGCAGCACCGTCGTCGAAATGCCGAGCGTGCCCCAGACGATGATGGTCGGCAGGAGATGCGGCAGGATGTGGCGGAACAGGATGCGCGGCGCGCCGGCGCCGATGGTGCGCTCGGCGTCGATGAATTCGCGCTCTGCAAGCGAGGAGGTTTCGGTGTAGATGACGCGCGCGGTCTGCACCCAATTGACCAATGCGATGACCATGGCGACGATCCACAGGCTCGGTTGGAAAACCGCCGCCAGGCAGATGGCGAGCAGCAGCGCCGGAAACGCCATCATCAGATCGGTGAAACGCATCAGCGCACTGCCGATCCAGCCGCGGAAATAGCCCGCGGTGACGCCGACCAGTGTGCCGATGAACAGCGCCACCCCATTGGCGACAATGCCGATGATCAACGAAGTGCGGGCGCCATAGAGAATGCGGGTCAGTAGGTCTCGACCGAGCAGGTCGGTGCCGAGCCAAAATTTGGCATCCGGCGGCAGCGGCGAGCCCTCTATGGTCAGGCCGTCGAACATCTGCTCGTTGGGATCATAGCCGGTCAGCCACGGCGCCAGCACGGCGCCGGCGACGACAATGGCGACGATGACCAGGCCGAGCAGCGCCAGACGGCGTTTGACCAGCCGGCGCCAGACGCCGGCGCGCGGCTTGGCCGGCATGCGCGCCGTGGCCGGGAGGTCAGGCGCGATGGGACTGGTCATCGCCGCCTTCCTCACCCGTTGCTTCCTCATCGGTCATCGCCACGATCCGGCGCGCGGCATCCTCGACGCTGATCTGCCAGCTCATCGCCAGCGAGCGCAGCTGCGCATAGGCGCGCTCGTCGTCCGAGCCTTTCGACAACGCCGCCACCGCGCGCACGATGGTCTGCCGCTCCGCGACACGCTGGCGCAGCGATGCAATTTCGCCGGCTAAATGTTTACGCGCCTCGAAACTCTGCCTTGCGATCAATAGCGCGCTGTAGACGCCGGCAGTGCCGACCGGCTTAAGCAGTTGCGCGTCGGCCTTGTGCGAGAGCGCCCATTCGATGCGGCCGGGCGCCTCGGAACCGATCAGCGCCACCAGCGGCATCGGCGCTTCACCGGCTTTCCAGGGGAATTGCTCGTCGAAACCGAGATCTGCATCGAAGAAGACGAAATCGGCGGCCAGCGCCTCCGGCGGCAGTTCCGGCCAGCAGTCGAGCGCGATCAGGCCGATCGCCGACAATTGCCTGGTGATGGCCTGCACCGTCGAATGCGGGCGATGCAGAATGAAGGCCCTGGCACCGCCGAGGTTGGGAATGCGCGGCGTCCTGGTCACGACACCACCCGCAGGCGCAGACGCCCGAACGTCCTGGCAGGATCATAGCGCGACAGATAGGGATCCGGCGCGACCTCATCCTCACGGCTGACGACCTCGAAGAACCCATCGGCGATCCGGCCGATGATGACAGGCAGCGTCGCGTGCTGGGTGTTGGCGTCGATGACGATCGGTCCAAGCCGGGTGGAGAAGCGCCGTTCGGCGAAAGCCTTGGAGAATTCCGCGGGTCCAGCTTCGGGATTGCGCGCGAGCACGTCGGCCATCACCTGCACCGAGGCATAGGCCGAGGCCTCGAAGGACGACGCGAAGGCCGCCGGCCGCGGCGCGAAATACGGGCCGACGGACAGATGGCCTCTCCCCGTCTCGCCGATCGCCGGCAGTTCGCCCTCGGTGAGGTTGCAGGAGATGACAGGACAATTTTCCGGACGGAAGGCGGCATCCTCGTCGCCCAAATCGCGATAGGCGGCGAGGAAGGCGTAGGACGAGGTGCCTATCAGATTGTTGAGGATGAAGCTCGGCCGCGTCGCCCGGATTTCCCCGATGAGGCGCGACACGTCGGTCTCGCCGATGCGCAGATAGCGTTCGCCCAGCACCTTGCCGCCGGCGTCGGCGATCAGGTCGCGCGCCACGCGGTTCATCTCCCAGCCCCAGATATAGTTCGAGCCGAGCAGGAAGCCGTCGGCGCCGAAGCGCGGCACGACATGGGCCATCAGCGGCACCAGATGCTGGTTGGGACAAGCGTGCATGTAGACGACATGCTCGTTGGCCTCGAAGCCTTCATAGGGGCATGCATACCAGAGCATGCCGCCGGCCTTCTCCAGCACCGGAATGGTCTCCTTGCGGCTCCAGGAGGTGACGCAGCCGACGACGTGGCGCGCGCTGCTGGTCTTGAAGATGTCTTCGCAAAGCGTCGCGTAGCGGTCGGCATTGCTTTGCGGATCGCGCTCGACCGGCACCAGCTCGATGCCTGAGCCGCGGTCGGCATTGATGTCGGCGATCGCCCGCATGGCACCCATGCGGCATGCATCGGAGACGAGCTGATAGCTCCCCGAACGGGAATAGAGGATACCGATCTCGATGCGCCGTTTCAAACAGGACCCCAGAAAATGAAAATGCCCCGCAGCCAGCGCCGCAAGGGCGAGGCATACGAGGCATTCTTGCCGCCCGGCGATCAGGGCCGGTATTTGGCCTTAGGGTATTCGGTCCGGCTGGTCAGTCAAGCGGGAAAGTGCGAGGGCTTGCCTCAGCCCTGCAGCTGCTTGCGCCGCCAGGCGGCAGGCGCTTCGCCTATCCGTTCGCGGAAGAAACGCGAGAAATAGGCGGGGTCGTCGAAGCCGATCTCGTAGGCGATGTCCTCGACCGTGCGCACGGTGAACAGCAAGAGCCGCTTGGCTTCCAGCAGCCGCCGCTCGCTGACGACGCGCTTGACGCCGCTGCCCAGCACCGCATGGGCAGCCTTGTCGACGAGATGCGGCGTGGTGGCCAGCGTCGCGACGTAGCGGTCGACCGGCCAGTTGTCGCGGAAATGCGCATCGACAAGCCGGCGCAGGCCCATGGCCAGCGACGCATCGGAAGACGGTGCGGCGGCGACTGTCGCCGGCGCGAGACGCGCGATGTGGGAGAGCGCTACGGCAATCAGCGACGGCAGGATTTTGTCATTGCCGGCCTGCGCCTCGGCATATTCGGCGGCGATCATCTCCAGCACCGTCGCCAGCTTTTTCCATGCGGCGTGTCGCGGCAGGCCGTCGGCAAAGACCGGCCTGTCCAGCGGCAACAGGCTATGGCCGGCCAGGGCGGCGAGCGCATCGTCCGCGACGGAGACGACGATGGCGTCGGTGCCGGGGCCGATCGAGAAGCCATGCACGATGGTGCTCGGCACGAAGCTGACGGCCGGCGCCGAAAAGTCCCAGGCGCGGTCCTCGATGCGGTAGGTGCCGGAGCCGCTGGTCCAATAGGTGATCTGACCCATCTGCGGATGCTTGTGCGCCGCCACCTGGCCGAGATGGATGTTGCTGCGCGCAAGCACTGTCTCGACATGCAGGAAGCCGACATCGAGCGGCCGCACCGGCTCGCCATAGACGAAGAAATCGGGAATACCAGTTTCGCTCATGCCAGTGGAAAAAGTCCAAGCGGATTCGTGCTTTTGTCCATAAACCTTTGTAACGGCCAGCGCTATTGTTAACACGTTAAGGGAGGATGATGATGATGCGATCGGAAGATTTCCGGGCCGACACGAAACGCCCGTTCACCGGGGCCGAGTATCTGGAGAGCCTGCGCGACGGCCGCGAGGTCTATATCAACGGCGAGCGTGTGGCCGACGTCACCACGCATCCGGCGATGCGCAATTCGGTCCGCTCGCTCGCCCGCCTCTACGATGCCTTGCACGACCCGGCGCGGCAAGCGGCGCTGACCTCGCCGACCGACACCGGCTCGGGCGGCTACACCCACAAATATTTCCGCGTCGCCAAATCCTCTGGCGAACTCGCCGCCCAGCAGACGGCGATCGCGCAGTGGTCGCGCATGTCCTATGGCTGGATGGGACGCACTCCCGACTACAAGGCGGCGCTGATGAACACGCTCGGCGCCAATGCCGACTGGTACGGGCCGTTCAAGGACAATGCGCTCGCCTGGCACAAACGGGCGCAGGACGCCGCGCTGTTCATGAACCACGCCATCGTCAACCCGCCGATCGACCGCCACAAGCCGGCCGAACAGGTGAAGGACGTGTTCGTCCACATCACCAAGGAGACGGATGCCGGCATCCATGTCTCCGGCGCCAAGGTGGTGGCGACGTCCTCGGCGCTGACGCACTACAATTTCCTGGCGCAGGGCTCGGCGACGGTCACCGAGGATCCGTCGCTGTCGGTGATGTTCATCGTGCCGATGAACGCGCCGGGGATAAAGATGTTCTGCCGCGTCTCCTATGAACAGACGGCCAATACGGTGGCGGCACCCTTCGACTATCCGCTGTCGTCGCGCTTCGACGAGAACGACGCGATCCTGGTGCTCGACAATGTCTTCATCCCCTGGGAGGATGTTCTGGTGCTGCGCGACGCGCAGAAGATCCTGTCGTTCCACCCGGCGTCGGGCTTCATGCATGGCTATTGTTTCCAGGGCTGCACGCGCTTCGCCGTCAAGCTCGACTTCCTCGCCGGTCTGCTCGCCAAGGCGCTGCGCGCCACCGGCGGCGACGCCTTCCGCGGCAATCAGGCGGCACTTGGCGAGGTGATTGCGCTCAGGCACATGTTCTGGAGCTTTTCCAACGCCATGGCCTACAATCCGATCCCGTGGGCGAATGGCGCGGTGCTGCCCAATCTCGACGCCGCCCTCGCCTACCGCACCTTCATGTCGGAAGCCTATCCGCGCGTCATCGACACGGTGCGCCGGGTGATCGCATCGGGGTTGATCTATTTGCCGTCATCGGTGCGCGACTTCAACAATCCCGAAATCGACAAGTACCTGGCGCAATATGTGCGCGGCTCCAACGATATGGGCCATGTCGAGCGCATCAAGATCATGAAGCTGTTGTGGGACGCGACCGGCACCGAGTTCGGCGGCCGCCACGCGCTCTATGAGCTCAACTATGCCGGCGCACCGGAAGAGGTGCGGTTGCAGGTGCTGAAGGGCGCCGAACGCGGCGGGCGGCTGAAGGCGATGGAGGAACTGGTCGACACCTGCATGGCCGACTATGACGAGAATGGCTGGACTGGCGACACCTGGCTGCCGCCGCTGACCTCGACGGCTGGATGAACTCCGATGGCCACGCAGATCTCGAAAACCGATTTCCGCGACGCCATGGCCAGGGTCTGCGCGCCGGTCAACATCGTCACGACGGACGGCCCGGCCGGGCGCGGCGGCTTCACCGCCACCGCCATGTGCAGCGTTTCCGACGAGCCGCCGACGCTGCTGGTCTGCATGAACGGGCGTTCGACACAGGCCGCCATGTTCCTCGCCAACCGGCGCTTCTGCGTCAATGTGCTGACGCATGACCACATGCACCTGGCGGGAAAGTTCGCCGGTGCGACAAGGGACATGGAGGCCCGCTATTCGGCGGCGCGCTGGCAGACGCTGACCTCGGGCACGCCGGCGCTGTCGGACGCGATCGTCAATTTCGATTGCGAGATCGAGGACGTGCATATCGTCGGCACGCACAATGTCATGATCGGCCGCGTCATCGACGTGCGGCACGGCAGCGGTGGCTCGGCGCTGCTCTATGTCGACCGCAACTACACGCAGCCGACACGGCTCGGAAGCTTTGGAGGGTGAGGCGGGGCGAACGGCGCGGGACGGAGAGCGCTCAGCTCTCGCCGTCGATCAGCGCCTCCAGCAGATCGAGCAACTGCTCCAGCCGCTCATGGCCGAAGCGCTTTTCGATGTCGTCGTAGATGACGCGGCGTTCGGGGGACAGGGCGTCGATCAGGGCAGAGCCGGCCGGGGCGATGGTCAGGATGACGCGGCGGCCGTCGCCTTCCGCTTTGTTCCGGGTGATGAACTTTCGGCCCTCGAGCGCCTTGATGATGCGCGTCAGGCTGGGCGGCAGCACCGAGGCGCGATCGGCAAGCTCGGTCGCCTCGACCGGGCCGGCCTCGCTCAGCACGCGCAACACGCGCCATTGCTGTTCGGTCACGTCATGCGCGGCGAGCATCGGGCGAAACCGCGCCATCACCACTTCGCGGGCATGAAGGAGCGCCATTGGCAAGGAGCGGCGGGTGTTCTCGGGCAGCAAGTAAAATTCTCTCCAGCGCTGGCTTGCGATCGGCGGCGGGCTTTGCCCGGCAGCGCTGGCCGTCAAAGCCTGTCATCCCGTATCGTCGCCTCGGGCCGGATGCAAGGCTTGACTTCGGCGACATCACATGTAATTAACGCGTTAACTACAACAAGCAATGTTCCAGGGAACGAGACGCGGTGCCTCACTTCTCCATCGAGTATTCAGCCAATCTCGATGCCAAGGTCGACATGGCCGAATTGTGCGCGCTGGTGCTGCGCACCGTGCTCGACACCGGGCTGTTCGAGACCGGCGCGGTGCGGGTGCGAGCCTTCCGCGCCGAAGCCTACGCCATAGCCGACAATCTGCCGGAAAATGGCTTTCTCGACATGTCGTTTCGCGTCGGGGCGGGTCGCGGCGCCGAGGACAAGAAACGCACCGGCGATGCCGTCTTCAAGGCGGTGAACGAATATCTGGCGCCGCTGTTCGAGACCCCGCATTTCGCTTTGTCCCTGGAGATCCGGGAAATTGATCCGGCGCTGAGTTGGAAGAAGAATGCCATCCACCCGCGGCTGCGCGGCAAGTGACGGAAAGCTGACATGTCCGACCTCGAAGGCAATCTGAAGAAGGCCGAGGCCTATCTGGCCCGTTTCAAGAGCGATGGCGTGCTGAACCAGATCGGCGGCGAGGCGGTGCCGGCCGCTGACGGCTCGACCTTCGAGACGCTGTCGCCAGTCGACTTGAAGCCGCTGGCCAAGGTCGCGCGCGGCAGCAGTGCCGACATCGACCGCGCCGCCAAGGCGGCCAAGGCGGCCTTTCCGGCCTGGGCGGCCATGCCTGGCGAAGCGCGCAAAAAGCTGCTGCACAAAATCGCCGACGCGATCGAGGCGCGCGCCGAGGAGATCGCCTTCGTCGAATGCATGGACACCGGCCAGGCGCTGAAATTCATGGCCAAGGCTGCGTTGCGCGGTGCGGAGAATTTCCGTTTCTTCGCCGACCGCGCGCCGGAAGCGCGCGACGGCGAGACGCTGCGGACGACCGGCCAGATCAATATGACCACCCGGGTGCCGATCGGCCCGGTCGGCATCATCACGCCCTGGAACACGCCGTTCATGCTGTCGACCTGGAAGATCGCGCCGGCGCTGGCGGCAGGCTGTACGGTGGTTCATAAGCCGGCTGAGTTCTCGCCGCTGACGGCGCGCCTGCTGGTCGAGATCGCCGAGGAGGCCGGCCTGCCGAAAGGCGTCTGGAACCTGGTCAACGGGCTTGGCGAACATGCCGGCAAGGCGCTGACCGAGCACCCCGGCATCAAGGCGATCGGCTTCGTCGGCGAGAGCCGCACCGGCTCGATGATCATGAAACAGGGCGCCGACACGCTGAAGCGTGTGCATTTCGAGCTCGGCGGCAAGAACCCGGTGATCGTCTTTGCCGATGCCGATCTCGAACGCGCCGCGGATGCGGCGGTGTTCATGATCTACTCGCTCAACGGCGAGCGCTGCACCTCGTCGTCGCGGCTGCTGGTTGAAGCCTCGGTCTACGACCGGTTCACCGATCTGGTGGCGGAGAAGGCCAAGCGCATCAGAATAGGCCATCCGCTCGATCCGAAGACCGTGGTCGGGCCGCTGATCCATCCGGTGCATGAGGAGAAGGTGCTGTCCTATATCGAGATCGGCAAATCGGAGGGCGCCGTGGTCGCCGCCGGCGGCGGCAAGTTCGCTGGCCCCGGCGGCGGCTGCTATGTCAGCCCGACGCTGTTTACCGGCGCCACCAACCGGATGCGCATCGCCCAGGAGGAGATTTTCGGGCCGGTGCTCACGGCAATCGCCTTCAAGGACGAGGCCGAGGCGCTGGCACTGGCCAACGACACGCAATACGGCCTGACCGGTTATCTCTGGACCTCTGACGTGACCCGCGCCTTTCGCTTCACCGACGCGCTGGATGCCGGCATGATCTGGGTCAATTCGGAGAATGTGCGGCATCTGCCGACACCGTTCGGCGGCGTCAAGAATTCCGGCATCGGGCGTGACGGCGGCGACCATTCCTTCGATTTCTACATGGAGACGAAGAACATCGCCTTCGCCACGACGGCACACGCGATCCAGAAACTCGGCGGCTGACCGGAGGAGATCAGAATGCCCTTGCCCAAGCCCAACCTCTATCCGGCCTTCAACATCGTGCGCCTCAGCCATGTCGAGCTGGCGGTGACCGATCTGGCCAGATCGCGCGCCTTCTATGTCGACACGCTCGGCCTGCAGGTCACCGACGAGACATCGGGCGCCATCTACCTGCGCGCCATGGAGGAGCGTGGCCATCACTGCATCGTGCTGCGCAAGGCGACCACGCCGGAAGCCCGTGACCTCGGCTTCAAGGTCTTTTCGGACGAGGATCTCGACAAGGCGGCGCATTTCTTCAAGGGCAAGGGCCTGCCGGTGGACTGGGTCGAGCGGCCCTACCAGTCGCGCACCTTCCGCACGCGTGACCCGCACGGCATTCCGCTGGAATTCTATGCCGAGATGGCAAGGCTGCCGCCGATCCACCAGAAATACGCGCTCTATCGCGGCGTGAAACCGCTGCGCATCGACCACTTCAACTGCTTCTCGCCCAATGTCGACGAGTCCGTCGCCTTCTACAACGAGCTCGGTTTTCGCGTGACCGAATACACCGAGGATGCCTCGAGCGGAAAGCTGTGGGCGGCGTGGACGCATCGTAAGGGCGGCGTCCATGACATCGCCTTCACCAACGGCGTCGGGCCGCGCCTGCACCATGTCGCCTTCTGGGTGCCGACGCCGCTCAACATCATCGACCTGCTCGACCTGATGGCAACGACCGGCTATCTCGCGAACATCGAACGCGGCCCCGGCCGGCACGGCATTTCCAATGCCTTCTTCCTCTATGTGCGCGACCCAGACAACCACCGCATCGAGATCTATTGTTCGGACTACCAGACGGTCGATCCGGACCTCGAACCGATCAAATGGGACCTCAAGGACCCGCAGCGCCAGACGCTGTGGGGCGCGCCGGCGCCGAAAAGCTGGTTCGAGGAAGGCAGCAGTTTCGCCGGTGCCACGGCCCGCCAGCCGGATCTGACGGCCTCGCCGATTGTGGCGCCCTGATGAGATTTGATCGATGACGGCATTCCTTCGCGCCCCCCTCTGTCCTGCCGGACATCTCCCCCACGAGGGGGGAGATTGGACGTCATCTCCGCCTTCGCCAATCTCCAACGCTGCAAGAAGAGCGCCATCCGTCCGAGCTGCCAATCTCCCCCCGTGTGGGGGAGATGTCCGGCAGGACAGAGGGGGGCGCCGTAGGGCTCCAACCTCGCCGATATTCCGCATCACCATCGGCGGAGCCGCCGCATGACCCCGTCACGCCTCGCCACCTTCACCGCCGGCGGCAAGGCGCGCTATGGCGCGGTCACAGGCAAGGGCGTCGTCGACCTGTCGGCCCGCTACAGCCAGTGGCCGACATTGCGCGAGGTGATCGAGGCCGGCGCCTTGCGTCGGCTGGCGGAAGAGGCGGAGGGGTTTGCCGCCGATTTTCCGCTCGACGCCGTCGCCTACGACATCCCTGTCCCGTCGCCGGAAAAGATCATCTGCGTCGGCGTCAACTATCCGGACCGCAACGAGGAGTACAAGGACGGGCAGGCGGCGCCGGCCAACCCGTCGCTTTTCATCCGCTTCCCGCGCTCCTTCGTCGGACACGGCGCGCCGCTGGTGCGGCCGCCCGAATCGCCACAGCTCGACTATGAGGGCGAGATCGTCATCGTCATCGGCAAGGGCGGCCGCCGCATCGCGGAGACCGACGCGCTCAGCCATATCGCCGCACTGTCGCTGTGCAATGAAGGCACCATCCGCGACTGGGTCCGGCATGCCAAGTTCAACGTCACGCAAGGCAAGAATTTCGACCGCACCGGCTCGATCGGCCCGTGGCTGGTGCCGTTCACCGGCGAGGCGCAGGTCGCCGACATTACGCTCTCCACCCGGGTCAATGGCGAGCTGCGCCAGCAGGACCGCACCAGCCGCATGATCTTTTCCTTCCGCAAGATCATCAACTACATCTCGACCTTCACCACGCTGGTGCCAGGCGATATCATCGTCACTGGCACGCCGACCGGCGCCGGTGCGCGTTTCGATCCGCCGGTCTGGCTGAAGCCGGGCGACGTGATCGAGGTCGAGGCCGACGGCATCGGCGTGCTGCGCAACAGCGTCGTCGACGAGGCAGCTTCATGACCCCGGAACAAGTGGAAGACGCCGCCAACCGGCTGTTCGAGGCCGAGCGCTCGCGCCGCCAGATCCGGCTGCTCAGCCTCGATTTTCCCGACGCCACCATGGAGGACGCCTATCGCGTCCAGGCGGCGCTGGTGACGCGCAAGATCGAAGCCGGGCTGAAGCCGAAGGGCTGGAAGATCGGCCTGACCTCCAAGGCGATGCAATATGCGCTGGCTATCGACACGCCGGATTCCGGTGTGCTGTTCGACGACATGTTCTTCAACGACGGCGCGACCATTCCCGCCGGCCGCTTCATCCAGCCACGAGTCGAGGCCGAGATCGCCTTCGTCATGAAAGCGCCGCTCAAGGGGCCAGGGGTGACCCTCTTCGACGTGCTCAATGCGACCGGCTACATCACGCCGGCGCTGGAAATCCTCGACACGCGCATCGAACGCGTCAACGCCGAGACGAAGAAGGCGCGCAGCTTCTTCGACACGATCTCCGACAACGCCGCCAATGCCGGCATCGTCATCGGCGGGCGGCCGCAGCGGCCCGATGAGGCCGACATGCGCTGGATCGGCGCCATCGTCTCGCGCAATGCCGAGGTCGAGGAAACCGGGCTCGGCGCCGGCGTGCTCAACCACCCGGCCATGGGCGTTGCCTGGCTGGCCGACCGGCTCGCCCGCTACGGGATGTCGATCGCCGCCGGCGAAGTGGTGCTGTCGGGCTCATTCGTGCGTCCTGTGGAGGCGCGGCCCGGCGACACGATCGTCGCCGATTTTGGCAGTTCAGGCACGGTCAGCATTCATTTCGCCAAGGGCTGACGGTGCCGCCTATTCGCCGCGCAGATAGGCGATCACCACATCGGCCGCGATGTTGGACATGCGCAGGCCGACCTCCCTGGTGATGTCGCCTTCGACGCGGCTCTGCACCCAGCCCAGAAAGGCGAATGACCGCAGCGCGGCGAACAGCGGTAGCGCGGCGACATCGTGCGGCGTCAACGTCCGCTCCTGCCGGTAGCCCTCGAGCAGCGATGCCTCGATCAGCGGATAGAGCGGCTCCTGCCGGTTCTGATACAGGGCGACGGCAAGGTCGTACATATGCCAGCCAAAGCCGCAATCGTCGAAGTCGATGATGCGCACCGCGCCGTCATGGATCAGCACGTTCTCGCGCACCAGATCGGCATGGATGATGCCGAAGTTGCGAGGGCCGCGCTCATGCTCCGAAAGCGCCTTTGCGGCCTTGTCCCATGCCTGCAGAACAAGGTCGCGGCGCGGGCCATCGAGAAAGGGCGAGGTCTCGAAGCGGCCCCAGGTCGGGCTCGGGCCGAAGAAGCCGTCGAAATCCCAGGCATGGCGGGCAAAACCGGCGGGCGGCGTCCAGCTGGCGCTGATATTGTGCATCTGCGCGATGGTTCGGCCGATCGCGGTGAAGACCTGCCTTGCCTGTTCAGGAGTGTAGGCCAGGGGTACGCCCCGCGCGCCGACGGCGCGGCCTTCGAGCCAGCTCAGGCAATCGGCCTGGCGAGGCGGTCCTGAGGCGGCCTTCCTGACAAGCACGAACAGATCGCCGGCCGGTGTCGGCACCGGAGACGGCGTGGCGATACCGGCGGATTGCAGAAAGCTCATCCATTGCAGTTCCGAGCGCAGCGCGGCATCCGTGTGGTAGCCAAGCCGATGGATGCGCATGGCGGCCGGCTGGCCGTCCGGCAAAGAAACGCGGAAGACCGCATTCTCGCGGTATTTCAGCAGCTCCGGTTCGCCGTCGCGGACGCCCCAATGGGTGAGCGCATGCCGGGCAAGTGCGGTAACATGCGCTTCCGTCTCGGGCTCGGATCGCTCGGAAACCACGTTCACGCCGTCCCTCCGTTGACTTCATCGAGCACTTCGTCGAGCGTGCCGATCAGCAGATCGCCATGGGCGCGGGAAAACGGCATGGGCGGGCGGATCTTGAGCACATTGCCGTGGATGCCGGTCTTGCCCATAAGCACGCCACGGTCGCGCATCGCGTTGATGACGCGCCCGGCGATGTCGGGCGCGGCCTCGCGCGTCTCGCGGTCGTGGACCAGCTCGGCGCCGAAGAACAGGCCGGCGCCCCTGATCTCCCCGATGCAGCCATGCCGATCGGCCAGCGGCCGCAGCAGGCCGAGCGCATAGGCGCCGACATCGCACGCATTGGCGACGAGGTTTTCGTCTTCCAGGACATCGAGGACGGCATTGGCGACCGCACAGGAAACCGGATTGCCGCCAAAGGTGTTGAAGTAGCGGAAGGCGTTGCGGAACGTCGACAGGATCTCTGTGGTGGTGACGACGGCGGCGACCGGGTGGCCATTGCCCATCGGCTTGCCCATGGTGACGATGTCGGGAACGAAGCCGGCGCGCTGATGGCCCCAGAAATGGCTGCCGGTGCGGCCAAAGCCGGGCTGCACCTCGTCGGCGATGACCAGACCGCCGGCCTCACGCACCGCCGCCACGGCGTCGTCGAAGAATCCGGTGGGCAGCGTCGGGAAACCCTCATTGGCGAGCAGCGGGCAGAGGATCATGCCGGACAGGCCGATACCGTCCTTTGCCAGCGAGGCGATGGCTTCGCGCACCGCGTCGCCGAACGCCTTGCCGTTGGCCATGGCGTCGGGATGGCGATAACTGTCGGGCGCCGGCACCAGCCTGACATAGGGCGCACGGCCGCCGACCGGAGGCATGCGCGTTGAGAGCTGCGAAACGGCGGAAGTGTTGCCGTGATAGGTGGCGTCGGAGGCGATGATACCCATCTGGCCTGACGTCGCCTGCGCCATGCGCAGCGCGATGTCGTTGGCCTCGCTGCCGGTGCAGGTCAGGATGGCGGTGGACAGGCCGGCATCGAATGTCGCGGTCAGCCGCTCGACATAGTCGAGGATGGCGGTGTGGAGATAGCGCGTGTGGGTGTTGAGCAGGCCTGCCTGCCGGCACAGCGCCTCGACCACATGCGGGTGGCAGTGACCGACATGGGCGACATTGTTGTAGGCATCGAGATATTGGCGGCCGTCGGCGTCGTAGAGCCAGACGCCTTCGCCGCGCACCAGATGGACCGGCTCGTCATAGAACAATTGCGATTTCGCGCCGAGCAGGCGGCCACGCCGGCCAATCAGCGTTTCTCCAGCCGGTTTCTTCTGGGATTGAGCCATCTGCATGTAGCAAAACTCCGTTGTATCAGCCGCTTTGTCAGACCTTCGAGAGGCCGGCGTCCAGCGCTTCGCCAATCTTGGCGACATCGGCGGCGCTGATGATGAGGGGCGGCGACAGGATGATGTTGTTGCCGGAGACACGCAGCATGACGCCGGCCTCGTAGGCCGCCTCCGAAACCACGGCCATGGTCTTCTTGTCGGTCGGCTTCTTGGTCGCGCGGTCGGAAACCAGTTCCAGTGCCGCCATCAGCCCCTTGTACCTGACATCGCCGACGATGGCGTGCCGGGCCTTCAGCCCTTCCAGCACCGCCCCAAGCTCGACGCCGCGCACGGCCGCGTTCGCGTTCAGACGGAGCCGTTTGGTCTCGGCAAGTGCCGCCAATCCCGCCGCGCAACCGACAGGATGGCCGGAATAGGTGTAGCCATGGCCGATCGACCCAAAACTGGACTTGTCGGCCTCGAATACATCGGCAACCCTGGCGCCGATCAAGGTCGCGCCGAGCGGGAAATAGCCCGAGGTGATCGCCTTGGCGATGGTCATGAAATCCGGCTTCACACCGGTCAGCCGCGAGCCCGACCAGGCGCCGGTGCGGCCGAAGCCTGTCACCACCTCGTCGGCGATCAGCAGGATTTCGTGGCGATCGCAGATCTCGCGCACCAGCGGCATGAAGCTTTCGTGTGGAACGATGACGCCGCCGGCGCCGAGCACCGGCTCCATGATGAAAGCGGCGATGGTGTCGCCGCCCTGGAAGGCGATCTCCTCCTCCAGCGCCCTGGCGCAGAGTTTGGCCAGCCGCGCCGGGTCTGCCTCGTCGAACGGGTTGCGGAAGGTCCAGGGTGCCGGGATATGGAACACGCCGGGCAGCAGCGGCTCGTAGTTGCGGCGGAAATTCGCGTTGCCGTTGACCGAAGCGCCGCCGAAATGCGTGCCGTGATAACCCTTCTTCAAGGCGAGGAACTTGGTGCGGTCGGCCTGGCCGCGGATCTTCCAGTATTGCCTCGCCAGCCGCAGTGCTGTCTCGACCGAATCCGAGCCGCCCGAGGTGAAGAAGGTCCGCACCATGCCTTCCGGTGCGAACCATTCGGCGAGTTCGTAGGCGAGCTCGATCGACGGCCCGGTCGAGGTGCCGCGAAAGCTTGAATAGTATGGCAGCGCGCCGAGCTGGTCGGCGATCGCCTTCTTGATCGGGTCGCAGCTGTAGCCGAGATTGACGTTCCACAGGCCGCCGACCGCGTCGAGCACGCTCCTGCCATCGATATCGGTGACGGTGACGCCCTCACCCTTCATGATCACCTTGGGCGGATTGGCCCGCATCTCGGCCGGATGCGCCATCGGATGCCAGATCGGCTTGGCATTGGTCTCGGTGAGGAAATTGATGTCGCGCATCACAAGGCTCCGCAAATGGTCTCAGGCAACTGGGACGAGGTCGAAATGGGCAAGGGCTTCGGCGTAGGAAAGCGCTGGCCGGGCAACGTCGAAATGCACCGTGCGCATGCCGGCGGCATGGCCGCCATCGACATTGCGCTGCTGGTCGTCGACGAAGACACAAGCCTCGGCAGGCAGGCCTAACGCCTCGGTGACGAAACCATAGGCGCGCGCGTCGGGCTTGAGGATGCCGGTATAGGTGGCGTCGGCGATCACGTCGAACAGGCCGAGCAGCGGCAGCCGCCGGCGAAAATCGGCACCGTAGAACAGGTCGAGTTCGTTGGACAGGATCGCCAGGCGAAAGCCGGCGGCATGAACGGCGCGGATGGCATGTTCGGCTTCGGGCCGCACCACCTTTTCCGGCTCGGCCCCCCGCGCGCGATGGACGAAGGTTTCCATTGCCTGCCAGTCCTCTCCGACGAGACGCCCGACCTCACTGGTGCGGGTGCGCCAATAGTCACGCTCGCTGATCTCGTCGGCCTGCATCGAGCGCCACAGCGGATCGCTGGCTGGATCGAACGGGCCGCGCCATTGCAGCGTTCCCGGCTTCAAGCCGAGCGCCTGTTCGGTCAGGGCATGGGTCTCGAACAGCGTGCGGGTGACGACGCCGCCGAAATCGAGGACGAGCGCCTGGGCCGGAGCAGCGCTCACGCTGCCACCCCCTTGGCCGGCATGCCGCGCGGGATGATGCCTTCCTCGACCCAGCGGTCGAAGATCTCGAGTGCCTTGGCGACAAAATCGTCGCTGTTGATATGGGCGTCGATCTCGTGGAACTCGACTTCGGGGGAAATCGCCTTGCGCATCTCGTCGACGAAGGCTGCGAGGGCTTCCGGCTCGTAGAGCGGCTCGCCCGGCATGTCCCACTCCTGGATGCCTTGGGAAGGCAGGATGAGGGCGGAGCGCCCTTTCGAGGCGCCGAGCTTGGCGGCGATGGTCCTGGCGACCTCGCGGCGGTCGTCGGCATCGACGGTGATCGAGGCGATCAGCCTGTTATGGGCGTGAAACGGGCGCTCGGAAAATTTAGCCGGCAAATCCTGCCAGGTCGGCAGGTCGACCATGTCCACCGCGCCAGGGGCGGCGATCTGCGGAATGCCGCGAGCGCCGGCATTTTCCAGCCGGTCATTGCCGGAGGAGACGACGGAACCGGCCAGATGGTTGGTGATCTCCTGCAGGCTGAAATCGAAGACGGCGCAGAAATGATCCTGGCCGGCGATCGATTCGAAGGCGCGGCCGCCCATGCCTGTGGTGTGGAAGACGGCGACATCATAGCCGCGGCGTTCCAGCGCCGGCTTCAGCGTCTTCATGTAGCGCAGGCAGGAGCTGCCGAGCGACGTCATGCCGATGGTGGGGCCGATCGCCGGGGCCGAGGCGCGGTTCTCCAGCACGATCCTGGCCGCGCCGACCACCGCGCCGCAGGCCTGCGACAGGACCAGTCTGCAGATCGAGTTGAGGCCGTAGAGCCCGCCGGCCCAGAGGATCATCATCAGGTCCGGCGCGACGCGTTCGGGCGGGATCAGGTGCGAATAGGCGATGGTGGAGACGACGAATTTCGGCACGCCGAGCGGCAGGGAAAGCGCGACGTCGAGCGCCAGGTCGGTACCCATCGAACCGCCTATGGCGATGAAGGCGTCGATCTCGCCATTGCGGTGCAGCTGGCGCACCAGTTGCACGGCCCCGCCTGCCATCAGCGTCATGGCGGTGTTCTCGTCACCGCTCGCGACGATCTCCTCGATCGTCACGTCGACGGCGCAGGCCACGGCGTGCTTGTCGTGATCGGGGCTGTAGGGCGGATTGCCCAGCACACTGACATCCATCATCACGGCGCTGCCGCCCGATGCCTCGATGCAGGCTTTCATGAACAGCAATTCGTCGGCCTTGGTGTCGCCGGTGCCGATAACCAGGATGCGGGGCGCGGTCTCTGCGGACATTAGGCCTGCCTCCTCAGACTTTGCAGATTGTCGCCATTGAGGCGCATCGAAATCTCCCGTGCCGTTGCCATGACCGCAAGTCCGCGTTGCGTGATGTCGGCCGTCGTCGTCCTGGCCTTCGGCGCGGCCACGGCGATGGTGCCGAGCGCGAAGCCGTCCGCCGCCAGGATTGCCGCCGCGACGGATATGACGCCTTCTTCCAGGCCCTGATCGCAGATCGAATAGCCGCGCTCGCGCGCCTCGGCCATGGAACGGGAAATGGCCGCGGGCTCGGTCAGCGTGTGCGCCGTGAAGGCTTCGAGAAGACCCGCCAGGCATGCCTTGACGGCCTCATCCCTGGCAAAGGCCAGATAGGCGATGCCCGACGCGGTCGAATGCAGGGGCAGAAGCTGGCCGATATCGATGTTGACGCGGTTCGCCCGGGCCGGATGCTCGACATGGACGGTGACCAGCCTGTCGATGCCGAATTCCGACAGATGCACGGTCTCGGCCGTGGCGCTGGCCAGATCCCGCACCAGCGGTACCGCGGTCCGCAGGAAAGGGAAGCGCGCCTCGCGGATGCGTGCCAGCCGCGACAGGCCGGCACCGAGCCTGTAGTGCCGCGTGGCGGCGTCCTGCTCGACGAAGCCATGACGCGTCAGCGCCACCAGCAGCCGCCGCGTCGTTGCCTTGTCGAAGCCCGAGCGGCGCGCCAGATCGCTCAGCCCGAGTTCGGGTTCGGCCACGGTGAACAGCTCCAGAAGTGAAATCGCCTTGCCGACCGTACCCAATGCGTCCTCCCGGCATTTGCCTCCCAGCAGGGGCAATCAATTAACGTGTGAATTAACTTGACAGCAAGCCGCTTGGTTTGCAAGTCTATATTCAAAATAACGGTTCAAATAATGAACCAGCATCCAGAGCATATGGGACAGGCCATTCGGCCGGCAAGCCAAACCGGTTTGCAAACAGGAGGGACCAATGACAGCAGTTTCGGAACAGGCGCCGGCCAACAGGCTGCGCAAGAACAGTCTCGGCGTCGGCGCCATCACCTTCATGGTGATCTCGGCGGCCGCGCCCCTTACGGCGGTCGCCGGCGGCACGCCGCTCGGCATGCTGATGGGCAATGGCGCGGGCTTTGCCGGCACCTACCTGATCGTGACGGTGCTGCTGCTGCTGTTCGCGGTCGGCTATGTCGCCATGTCGCGCCATGTCGGCAATGCCGGCGCCTTCTATGCCTATGCCGCGCGCGGCCTGGGCGGTTTCGCCGGCGGCGCCACGGCGCTGATCGCCATCCTGTCCTACAATGCCATGCAGATCGGCGTCATGGGTCTGCTCGGTGCAGCCACCTCCGGCCTGTTCGCCGGCGGGGGCATCAACCTGCCCTGGTGGGTGTGGAGCTTCATCGCCATCGCCATCGTCGCCGTGCTCGGCTACCGCCAGGTCGACCTGTCGGCCAAGATCCTGACGGTTCTGGTGCTGTGCGAATATGCCGTGGTGCTGATCCTCGATCTGACGATCCTCAAGACCGGCGGCGACAGCGGCCTGTCGGCCGCGCCGTTCAGCTGGAGCCAGATCATTTCGGGCGCACCGGCCATCGCCATCCTGTTCTGCTTCGCCGCCTTCATCGGCTTCGAGGCGACGACGATCTATGCCGAGGAAGCCCGCGACCCCAAGGTCACCATTCCGCGCGCCACCTATTTCTCGGTGCTTTTGATCGGCGTGTTCTACATGGTCACCGCCTGGCTGATGGCGGTGGGCGCCGGCGTCGACAAATTGCTGCCGGCGCTGCAAGGCCTGCAGGATCCGACGACCTTCCTGTTCGGCTTGTCCGACCGCTACGCCGGAACGCTGCTGACCCACGCCATGAGCATCCTGTTCGTGTCGAGCCTGTTTGCCGGCGTGCTGGCGTTCCACAATGCGGTCGCCCGTTACATCTATGTCTCTGGCCGCGAGAAGCTGTTGCCGCAGTCGATCGGCGTGACGCATTCGGCGCATCAGAGCCCGCATGTCGCCTCGGTGATCCAGAGCGTGCTTGCTGCCCTCGTCGTCGGCCTATTCGCCGTGCTCGGCCTCGATCCGGTGCTGGCGCTGTTTTCCTGGCTGACCAATGTCGCGACGCTCGGCGTCATCGTCATGATGGCGGTGGCCTCGCTGGCCGTGGTGATGTATTTCCGCGCCAACCCGTCGGCGCAGGAGAACGCGGTGAAGACCACCATCCTGCCCGGGCTGACCTTCATCGCCTTCGTCATCATCATCTATCTGATCGTCATCAATTTCGGCAGCCTGTCGGGAGCCGGCGGCTTCCTCGGCGTGTTCCTGCCGGGGCTGGTGCTGATCGCCGCGGTAGTCGGCCTGCTGCTGGCCGGCGCCCTGCGAGGCCGCGACCCGGTCGCCTTCGAGAGCCTCGGCCTGCCGCTGAAGGATTGAGCGAAATATCTGGGCGGCGTACCAAGCCGCCCAGCCCACCTGAAATGAGAAGATCATGATCAGTCAAAATGCCATCGACACGCTGCGCCACACGGAGATCGGCACGCGCGGCCTGTTCATCGATGGCGCACAATCGCAGGGAATAGCCGGCGCGACGCTGCCGGTGATATCGCCGATCGACGGCCGCGTTTTCGCCAGCATCGCCGACGGCAATACCGCCGATGTCGACCGCGCGGTGAAATCGGCGCGCATGGCGTTCGAAAAGGGTTCGTGGTCGCGCGCCGCCCCTGCCTTCCGCAAGAAGGTGCTGAGCAGGCTCGCCGAATTGGTCGAAAAGCATGCCGACGAACTGGCGGTGCTCGGCGTGCGCGAGAACGGCACCGAGATCGGCATGGCCTACAAGGCAGAGCCGCTGTCCGCGGCCGGCACCATCCGCTACTACGCCGAGGCGATCGACAAGGTCTACGGCGAGATCGCGCCGACGGCAGAGAACGTGCTGGGCCTGATCCACAAGGAGCCGCTCGGCGTCGTCGGCGTCATCGTGCCGTGGAATTTTCCGCTGATGATCGGCGCCTGGAAGGTCGCGCCCGCCCTTGCCGCCGGCAATTGCGTGGTGGTCAAGCCGCCGGAGATCGCCTCGCTGACGCTGTTGCGGCTGGCGGAACTGGCGGCCGAGGCCGGCCTGCCCGCCGGCGTGCTCAACGTCGTCACCGGCCGGGGCGCGGTCACCGGCGAGGCGCTCGGGCTGCATATGGATGTCGACGCCATCGCCTTCACCGGCTCGGGGCCGGTCGGCCGGCGGCTGCTCGACTATTCCGCCCGCTCCAATGTGAAGCGCGTCTTCCTCGAACTCGGCGGCAAGTCGCCCAACATCGTCTTCGCCGACGCCCCGGACCTGAAGCAGGCGGCGGTCGTCTCGGCCAACGGCATTTTTCGCAATTCCGGCCAGGTCTGTGTCGCCGGCTCGCGCCTGCTCGTCCAGGCATCGGTCTATGACCGTTTCATGGACGAGCTTGTCTCGGCGACCACGCGGCTGAAGGTCGGCGATCCGCTCGATCTCACCAGCGACATCGGCGCGGTGTCGAGCGCGGAACAGCTGGACAAGAACCTCGGCTTCGTCGCCCGGGCGCAAATCGAAGGTGCACGCCTGGTCACCGGCGGCGAACGCATCCTGGCCGAGACCGGCGGCAGCTACATGGCGCCGACGATCTTCGAAAACGTCACGCAGAACATGCAGCTTGCCCGCGAGGAGGTGTTCGGACCGGTGCTCGGCGTCATGCGTTTCGATACCGAGGAAGAGGCCGTGCGCCTTGCCAATTCCACCGTCTACGGGCTCGCCTCTGCGGTGTGGACCGCCAACCTGTCCACCGCGCACCGCATGGTGCGCGCCATCAATGCCGGCGTCGTCCACGTCAATACCTATGGCGGCGCCGACATCACCGTGCCGCTCGGCGGCGTCAAGCAGTCCGGTTTCGGCCGCGACAAGTCACTGCACGCGCTGGAGAAATATCTGGAGCTGAAGACCGCCTGGATCGCGCTGTGAGGGCCCGCTGGGCCTCCAGAATCTGATCCCTCCCGATTGCCCCGGATCGCAGCGCTACATCGCCGCGGTCGATCCAATGGCGTCTTGTGCTCCCGCCCTTCAAATTTTTGAGAGAATATTCCGGGCTTTGCCGAGAACGGCGAAACACGTTCTTTGATAAACTCGATAGAATTTCTGACGATGTGACCAAGCCTGGGCAATCCGCCTTGCTGTCATGACTTCACAACCGCAGAGATCAATCATGTCCGACGTCAACAACACTTTGCCATCTTCCCTTTGGTCAACCATCAACCGCCGCAGCGGCCTGGCTCTGCTGTTCGCATCCGCCGTCGCGGTCGGCAGCCTGGTGGCGCCGCATGCGTCTTTCGCCGAGGACAAGAAGGCGATCAAGGTCGGCATCATCAGCGGCGAGGACGAGGATGTCTGGCGCGTCGTGGTTGCCCAGGCCGCCGAAAAAGGCCTGACCATCGAGACCGTGGTGTTCAACGATTACACGCAGCCCAACGAGGCGCTGGAGCGCGGCGAGATCGACGCCAACGCCTTCCAGCACCAGCCCTATCTCGACAACCAGATCAAGACTCAAGGCTATCACATCGTGCGCGTCGGCTACACCGGCGTCTGGCCGATCGGCCTCTACTCCAAGAAGTACAAGGCGGTCGCTGATCTGCCCGAGAGCGCGGTGATCGGCGTGCCGAACGACCCGTCCAATGAAGGCCGGGCGCTGCGCGTGCTGCAGAACGAGGGCGTGATCAAGCTGAAGGACGGCACCGGCATCCTGGCGACCACGGCCGACATCGCGGAGAACCCCAAGAAGGTCGAGATCAAGGAACTCGACGCCGGCATCGTCGGCCGCTCGGTCGAGGATCTCGATGCCGCCGTGGTCAACACCGACTGGGCGCTGAAAAGCGGCCTGACGCCGGAAAACCGCATCGCGCAGGAGCCCATCGCTGACAATCCCTACCGCAACTTCATCGCGGTCAAGGTCGGCAATGAGAACGAGGCCTGGGTGAAGACGCTGGTGGCCTCCTACCAGAACGACGCGGTGAAGGCCGAGTTCGACAAGGTCTACAAGGGCACCGGCCTCAGCGCCTATTGATCCGCGACCGGACGCCCGGTTCGAGAGCCAATGCGGTCCGCGCCTGAGCGCGGGCCGCACTTGCGTTTTCGATGGCGAGAACAGGAAACCGTATGAACCAGCATATCACGGCATCCAGGGAGATCGCCGATCCGCCCCACGCCGGACCCGACCTGTCGCAAGACGTTGTGCGCCTTGTCGACCTGAGGCGCCGCTTCGGTGCCACGCCGGCGATCGACGGCATCTCGCTGACGGTGCGCAAGGGCGAGATCCTCGGCATTATCGGCCGCAGCGGCGCCGGCAAGTCGACGCTGATCCGCTGCCTGAACGGGCTGGAGCGGCCCGATTCCGGCAAGGTCTTCATCGAGGGCCGTGAGATCAGCCGGCTCGGCGAGCGCGACCTGCAGCCGTTGCGGCGGCGAATCGGCATGATCTTCCAGCATTTCAACCTTTTGTCGGCCAAGACGGTCGAGGACAATGTGGCGCTGCCGCTGAAGATCGAGGGCCGTCCGAAGGCCGAGCGGCTGGCGCGGGCGGCGGAGCTGCTCGAGCTCGTTGGCCTGTCGGAGAAGGCAAAAGCCTATCCGGCATCGCTGTCGGGCGGCCAGAAGCAGCGCGTCGGCATCGCCCGGGCGCTGGCCGCGCGGCCGACGCTGCTGTTGTCGGACGAAGCGACATCGGCGCTCGACCCGGAGACGACGCGCTCGATCCTCGCGCTGCTGAAAGACATCAACCGGCAGCTTGGGCTGACCATCCTGCTGATCACCCATGAGATGGAAGTGATCCGCTCGATCGCCGACCGCGTGGCAGTGATCGACGGCGGGCGCATCGTCGAGCAAGGCCCGGTCTGGTCGGTGTTCGCCGAGCCGCAATCGGACATCACCAAAAGCCTGCTCGGCGCCATCCGGCCGCAACTGCCGGCCGAACTGGCGGCGCGGCTGCTGCCGGCTTCCGGCGCGGAGACGATCCTGCGCGTGGACGTGGCCGGCGAAGCGGCAAGCGGCCCGCTGCTGTGCGACCTTGCCATTGCTGTTCCGGGCGCCTTCCGCCTCGTCCATGGCGGCATCGACCATATCCAGCAGCAGCCGGTCGGGACGCTGTTTCTCTCTGTCGCTGGCAGCGATGCAAGCCACCTCGCTGCCGTCATCACATTCCTGAAGGCCCGCCAGGCGCGGGTGGAGGTGCTTGGCCATGTCGCCAGTCCTGTTTGAGCTTCTGCTGCGGTCGATCTGGGAGACGGTGCTGATGACGGCCGCCTCCGGTCTGATCTCGCTGGTCTTCGGCCTGCCGCTTGGACTTGCCCTGATCGCCACCGAGCGCGGCGGCATCGCGGAGAGCCTGTGGGTCAACCGCGTGCTCGGCGCAATCATCAACGGCTTCCGCTCGGTGCCGTTCATCATCCTTCTGGTGGCGCTGATCCCGCTGACGCGGCTGATCGTCGGCACCTCGATCGGCACATGGGCGGCCATCGTGCCGCTGTCGATCGCCGCCACGCCGTACTATGCGCGCATCGCCGAAGTGTCGCTGCGCGAGGTCGACCACGGCCTGATCGAGGCGGCGCGCGCCATGGGCGGCAACCGCTGGACGATCATCCGCGAGGTGCTGGTGCCGGAGGCGCTCCCCGGCATCGTCGCCGGCTTCACGGTGACGCTGGTGACGCTGATCGGCGCCTCGGCCATGGCTGGCGCCATCGGTGCAGGCGGCCTCGGCGACCTCGCCATCCGCTATGGCTATCAGCGATTCGAGACCTCGGTGATGGTCGCGGTGGTGATCGTGCTGATCATCCTGGTGTGTGGCATCCAGTGGGCGGGGGATCGATTGGTGGCGCGGCTGGATCGGCGGGGATGACCCGGCGAGCTACGCGATGATGTCTTCGATGAGAGCCTGTAGTGGTGCCTCGGACCCACTGAAACTGTCTATCATGGCCTGAATCACCCGGTCACGGTCGAGGATATCGGCGTTGAACGTGAAGCCTGCGTGCTCGGCGAGCATGGCCAGGAATGTAAGCTGGGTACGGCCATTGCCTTCACGAAATGGGTGAACGGCATTGATCTCCGCGATGATGTGCGCCAGATGCTTCGCAAAGCTGACTCTGTCAAGATCAGCCAGGTGGTCGGGGTTGCCGAGTTCGCGGAACACCCGAGCCATCTCACTGGCTATGTGCTCAGGATAACAGAACCAGCTGCCGGCCTTGCCGATGCGGATCGTGCGCGCCTGACCCGCCCAGCCATAGACATCCTGGAACAAGTGCTGGTGCACGTAGTCGAGTTCGCCTGCCGGAAGAGGCTCATCGGCGCGAGTCAGGAACAGGGCGAGCTCAACCTCATCGAGTTCGGCCTGATCGCGGACGTCCAGCAGATTGATGAGCACCGTCGTGCCGGGATAGCAGAGCGGATCGAACTCGGCAGCGTAGGCCAATGTCTATTTCTTTTTGCGGATTTCTTCCTTGATGAGCGAACGCCGCTCATCACCGGACAGTCCGCGCCGCACGCCCTGGCTAAGTATTTCACCCATGCGAGGGGAGAGCTTCATGCCTTCCACGGCGCTGATTTTCTCGCCGCGCACGCTCGTCAAGACGAACTGGCCTGTCTTGGCAGAACGGATGATTCTTGAATTCGGAGCCTTCATTCGCAAATCATATCATGGACCCGGAGGGGAAACCAAAACGATTCCAGGCAAGCCGGGCTACCCCTCAATCTCATACCCTCGGGATCGAAGAACGGCATCGGCGCCAAGCGCAGATGCGCGGTCGCCAGCGCCTTGCCGTCGTCTTCGTAGCCGAACTCCGCCCCGCAACAGGAGCATATGGCATAGCAGGGTTCTCTGCCGCTCTCGCCCCACGGCATGTCGGGGGACTGATCGAGGCCGCAGACACGGCACTTGAACTTGCCCTGAGGGTTCATTTGGTCCCGAACAAATCCTTGGCTTGCTCGGCTGTATAATAGCCAAGCCGGACGTCGCGCGCGACCAATTCCGGGTCGCGCTGGCGCGGGTCGCCATAGCCGCCGCCGCCGGGCGTGCCAACGCGCACGCGGTCGCCGGCCTTGAGCGGAATGTCCTGCTCCTTGGACAGATGCGGCGGCACGTGTTCCTCGCCACCACGGAAGACGGTCACCGAGTTGGGCTCGCCGTCCTTGCCGCCGAGCGCGCCTTGCGGGCCGAAACGGCCGTGATCCATGACGAAGGAGGCCCGCGCATCGCCGCGCAGGATCTCGACCTCATAGGCGAGGCCGAAACCGCCGCGATGCTTGCCGGCGCCGCCAGAGCCTTCGCGCAAGGCGTAGTGGCGATAGAGCACCGGAAAGGCCTGCTCCATGATCTCGACCGGCGGCGATTTTGAAATGCCGATGGTCGAGCAGCCATTGGTCAGCCCGTCATGGCCCGAATTGCCGCCATAGCCGCCACCGGAGATCTGGTACATGACGTAATCGCGGCCGCGCGCCGGATCGTTGCCGCCGAGCGCGAAATTGCCGCTGGAGCCGGCGGGCGCCGCCGTCACCTTGTCGGGCAATGCCTGCACCATGGCCGCGAACACCGCCTCGGCGATGCGCTGCGAGACTTCCGCCGCGCAGCCCGAAACCGGCCTTGGGTACTTGGCGTCGAGGAAGGTGCCTTCCGGCCGCTTGACGATCAACGGCTCGAAGGCACCGGCGCTGATCGGCACGTCCGGAAAGATGTGGCGCATGGCGAGATAGACCGAGGACAGGGTCGTCGCCAGCACGCTGTTCATCGGCCCGGCGCAAGGCTTGGACGAGCCGGCGAAATCGAAGATCAGCGTGTCGCCTTGTTTTTCCACCGCAAGGGCGATGGTCAGCGGCTCGTTGACCACGCCATCGGAATCGACAAAGGCCTTCGAGCGATAGGTGCCGTCGGGAATGGCCGCTATGTTGGCGCGCATCTGCTCGGCGGCCCGGCGGCGCAGTTCGGCGATCGCCTCGACAACGGTTTCGTCCCCGTAACGATCCAGTATTCCATTGAGCCTATCCTGGCCGATCAGCAGCGCGGCGGCCTGGGCCCTGATGTCGCCGATGCGCTGGTCGGCGACGCGGATGTTGGAGCAGATGATGGCGTAGATTTCGGGATCGAGCACGCCCTTCTTGAACAGTTTGACGGGCGGCAGCCGCAGGCCTTCCTGTTCGACCGCCGTCGCCGAGGCCGAGAAGCCGCCGGGCACCGAGCCACCAATGTCGGGCCAGTGGCCGGTGTTGGACAGCCAGCAGAAGATCTTGCCGTCCCGGTAGACCGGCATGGCGAAGCGCACATCCATCAGATGCGTGCCGCCAAGATAGGGATCGTTGACGATGTAGATGTCACCCGGCTCAGGGGCCAGGCAACGGCCGTCGGCGATCATCTCGATCACCGTTTTCGTCGAATATTGCATGACGCCGACGAACACCGGCAGGCCCTGGCTTCCCTGTGCGATCAGTGAGCCGTCGACGGCCGAATAGATGCCGTCGGAGCGGTCGTTGGCTTCCGCAATGACCGGAGAGAAGGCAGCGCGGGAGAATGTCAGGTCCATCTCGTCGCAGACCTGCTGCAAGGCCGCCTGGAGGACCGAAAGGGTGATGGCGTCGAGCTTTGCCATGTCAATGTCAGGCATCTCAGGCCTCGCCAATGTCGATGATGATGTTGCCGTCGGCGTCCGACCTTGCGCGGTCGCCGGGTTCGAGCACCGTGGTGGCGTCCATCTGTTCGAGGATCGCCGGGCCTTCGATGACGGCATCGAGCGGCAGTTTTTCCCTGATATAGACCGGCGTGTCGTGCCACTGGCCTGCATACCAGACCGGCCGGATCTCGCGCCGCGCCTCATCCAGCGTCTCGGCGCGCCCGGCCGGGTCGATCAGCCGCGACAGGTCGATCGCCGGGCGAACGCCGGTGACCGAGGTGTTGAGGTTGACGAGGTTGGCGCGGATTTCCGGCAGCTCGACCTTGAAGCGGGCAAAATAGGCCTTTTCGAACAGGGCCTGCAGCTCCTGCCGGGTCACGGACGAGGACGGCAGCGGCACGTTGATGATATGGGTCTGCCCGACGAACTGCATGTCGGCGGAGTGGGTGACGCGGATCGTCTCCGGCTTCACCGCTTCCTTGCCGATCACCTCCTCGCCTTCGTTTCGGTGCCGTTCCAACACTTGGCGAAGCTGGCTTTCGTCCAGAACCGCGACCGGCTGGTTGATGGTGTTGACGAAGTCATGGCGCAGATCGGCAACGACGCAGCCGAGCGCGTTGGTGATGCCGGGGCGCGCCGGCACCAGCACACGGGGCAGGCCGAGTTCGCGCGCCAGCGCCGTCGCATGCAGCGGCCCGGCGCCGCCGAAGGCAAACAGCGCGAAATCGCGCGGGTCATGGCCGCGCGACACCGAGACCATGCGGATGGCGCCGGCCATCTTCATGTTGCCGAGCCTGAGCACCGCACCCGCCGCCTCGACACCGGACAGGCCGGTCGCCTTGCCGATCTTGTCCTCGAAGATGCCGGTGACGCGCTCCACGGTGACCGGGTTTTCGACGGCCAGCAGCTTCTTCGGCGCCAGCCGGCCAAGCACGAGATTGGCGTCGGTGATGGTCGGCTCGAGGCCGCCACGGCCATAGCAGATCGGCCCGGGATTGGCGCCGGCGCTTTCCGGACCGATCTGGATCAGGCCGGCGGCGTCGACGCGGGCGATCGAGCCACCGCCGGCGCCGACCGTGTGCACCGCCACCATCGGCACATGGATCGGCATGGCATATTCGATCTCGATCTCGTTGGAGACCGCCGGCTCGGCGTTGCGGATCAGCGCCACGTCGGTCGAGGTGCCGCCCATGTCGTAGGTGACGAGGTTCTCGAAGCCGGCACGCTTGCCCGTATAGGCGGCGGCGATGACGCCCGAGGCCGGGCCGGACATCACTGTCTTGGCCGATTCACGTGTGACGAAGCGGGCCGAGATCATGCCGCCATTGCCGTTCATGATCAGGAAGTCGCGGGCATAGCCTTTGGCGGCCAATTCCTTGCGCAGCCGCTCGACATAGCGCTCGAGAATAGGCTGCACGGAGGCGTTGACGGAAGCCGTCACCCCACGCTCGAATTCGCGCGCTTCCGACAGCAGCGCATGGCCCGTGGTGATGTAGCCGTTCGGCCAGAGCTCGGCGGCGATCTCGGCGGCGCGCCGCTCGTGCGAAGGGTTGGCGTAGGAATGCAGGAAATGGATGACGAGGGATTCGCAGCCGGCCGCGATCAGCGCCTTCACCGCCTCGCGCATCCCGGCCTCGTCGAGCGGCGTGCGCACCGCGCCAGAAGCCTCGACGCGTTCCGACACTTCGAGCCTGAGATTGCGCGGGATGACGGGAACGAAAGTGCCGGTCATGCCATAGGGTTGCGGCCGCGTGCGCCGGCCAAGCTCGATCACGTCGCGAAAGCCGCGCGTGGTGATCATGCCGGTCTTGGCCAGCCGGCGCTCCAGCACGGCATTGGTGGTGGTCGTCGTGCCATGCACGATGAGGTCGATGCCGTCGATCGCAAATCCGGTGGCCCCAAGTGCCGAAACCACACCGAAGGCCTGGTTGTCGACCGTCGTCGGGGTCTTGGCGATATGCACCTTGCCGCCGTGCTTGCCGTCGATCAGAAGCAGGTCGGTGAAGGTCCCGCCGACATCGATGCCGGCCACGACGCTGCCCAGGGAATCCGGCGGCTGCACCGAAAAATTCTCTTTCATTGTCGAAACCCGAAATGCTGGGACTACGGATATGGCACAGTTTGGAAAGGTGTTTCGCGACGGTATCTTGACGCAAATATCGTTTGTATACTAATAAATTCCGGACACAAGAGCTTACCGCTTTGGAGTGTGCGAGCAGCACGCCGGGACCTGAACGGTCCGGGCGCGCAGGAAAAGGTTTGGCGCCCGCGTCCCCGGCTGGGCCAGAAAGTTGGATTTGATGAACACCACATCCGCCTTCAACACCGCCGGCGCCCGCCCGCTGCAGTTTCCTATACCGGCCAATGTCTATGCCGAAACCGTCGTCTCGGTGAAGCACTACACCGACCGGCTGTTCTCGTTCCGCATCACCCGCCCGCAGTCGCTGCGCTTCCGCTCCGGCGAATTCGTCATGATCGGCTTGCCCAATGCCGAGAAGCCGGTGTTCCGCGCCTATTCGGTGGCAAGCCCGGCCTGGGACGAGGAGCTGGAATTCTTCTCGATCAAGGTGCCGGACGGCCCGCTGACCTCGGAACTGCAGAAGATCCAGGTCGGTGACACCGTCATCATGCGCCAGAAGTCGACCGGCACGCTGGTGATCGACGCGCTGACCCCGGCCAAGCGGCTGTTCATGATCTCGACCGGCACCGGCATCGCGCCCTTCGCCAGCCTGCTGCGCGACCCCGACACCTATGAGAAATTCGACCAGCTGATCCTGACCCATACCTGCCGCGACAATGCCGAACTGACCTATGGCCAGGAATTGGTGGCGGCGCTGGAAAGCGATCCGCTGATCGGCGAACTGACCACCGGGCGCGTCACGCTCTACAATTCGACGACCCGCGAAGAATCGGCCCGCATGGGCCGCATCACCGCGCTGATCGGCTCGGGCAAGTTCTACGCCGATCTCGGTATCGAGAAGCTCAATCCGGAAACGGACCGCATCATGATCTGCGGCTCGATGCATATGCTCAAGGACGTCAAGGAACTAGCCGAAAGCCTCGGCTTCCAGGAAGGCTCGCTCAGCCATCCCGCGACCTTCGTCGTCGAGCGCGCCTTCGTCGGCTGAGGGCCGCACGCCCGGCACCTTAAAACCCGCATTTTGACCATGCGGTCAAAAACTAGCTGCTTTTGCGGCCTTTTTCAGCTATCCCTCGCTTGAGGACTCGTGAAGCGTGGCTTCACGGGCTATCTTGTCGGGAAACGACGCGCACCAAGACATAAGCGCAAGTCGCTGAATGAAAGGGCAGGAGATGAGCAGCACAATCCGCGAAGCCGATCTTGGCACCAAGGTGACGCCGCTGCCGGCCCGCGCCGCCGCCAACACCCCCGTGCCGCTGGACCATCGCATTGCGCGCAATCCGGGCATGAAACTCGACCTCGGCTTCATGGAATCGGTGCGCAGCGTCAACCGCTCGGCACTGGAACGGCGCGTCGCCAGCCTGACCAAGCGGCGCTCGGTCAAGGCCGACAACCAGGCGGCCTGGCTGCTGCGCGCTGTCGCCTGCATGGATCTGACGACGCTGAACTCCAACGACACCGAGGAGCGCGTGCGCCGGCTCTGCGCCAAGGCGATCAATCCCTTCCGCCGCGACATCGTCGAAGGCCTCGGCATCGCAGGTGAAACCATCCGGCCGGCTGCCGTCTGCGTCTACCACCCCTTCGTCGCCACGGCCGTGGGGGGGGGGGGGGGGGG
>NZ_VFTA01000010.1:0-185958 GCF_007003935.1 Mesorhizobium sp. WSM4310 | reverse complement strand
GTCTTGAGCCCGCCCCACCTCAACCATCGCCGATCCTGTACTCAGTGTCCGAGCGCTTTGAGCCAGCCTTCAAAGGAAGAGGCCTTCTCGTGTTCAGCAAGCGAAACAGAGTGGGCGGGGCGCGGCAACACCACAGTACTGCGGCCTTCGCGGGGGCTGTAACCGAATTCCTTGCTGAATGCTCGGCTGAAATTAGCCGCTGAACTGAACCCGAAGGCCTCGGCAATATCAACAATCCGCCGGCTGTCCGCCGGATCGCTAAGCGCAACATGGGCTGCCAGAAGGCGGCGGCTTTGTATGTAATGAAGAACACCACCGCTCGGTTCGAACAATTGATAGAGACGGGAGCGTGATACGCCGAGAGCCCGGCACATTGAATCCGGCGTCAGATGAGCCGCATCCAGATTGTTTTGGACGTATCGACGCGCTCGCTCCATCAGCGCGACACTCGCCAATTGTTCAGCGGCCGCAGCATGTTCCGTCGGAGGCGCGAGGCAGGCAATGATCATGCTGCGCGCTGCGTGTACGATGCGGGGCAGATCTTCAGCCGTCAGACTGCGCAGTCTTGCTTCGACGCTATTGACGTAGTCGACCAAGAGGTCGGCAAAGTTGCCGGACAGAATTGAATTGTTCTTTGCGTCGAGGGTTGACGCCGCATCAGAGAACAAATCACGCGGCAGATAGAGAAAGAGACTTTCCGAGTCCGTTACCCTCCCGCGAAACGGATAGCCAAGCGATCTGATCTCCAATTTGCCCGACAGGTTTTCCGCAACGCGGCGATCCACCTCCGTCCACGACCGGCCAGTACGTGGCAAGACGATATACCAGTGATCGATCGAACTGGATCGGAGCTTCGCGGCGGAACGCATGTAGCTATGTGCCGGCGCGCGCTGTTGAACGATCAGCATGCCGCCGAGATTCCAAGCCGTGTGGTCGGCGGGAAAGCCATCGTCCGGCAATTTGTCATCCGGCAACCTGACCTCGACAAGCGGTGTCATATGCGCTTGCCATGCGGCGAATTGATCCTCTGGCGCCAGTTCGAGCGTTGAAAAGGACAAAGGTTCGAGCGCCGGCCCGAGCGGCGGAGCAGCCTCATTGTGAGGTGGACCTTCGCGCGGCCAACGACGCCGATCAAGGTCCCGCAGCTGCCGCGCAGGGGCCTCGTCTTGCCTTTTAGTGTCCATCGCGTGGTGCCATATCCGAATCGGGTATGCCCATGCCCCCCACAATCATGTGGTGTACGTCAGGCATCTGGCAAGACTGCGGAACCCAAGTCGACAAAAAGCGGCGATCACGCTGGATCGCAGCAAGAAATGCATTCCGAGATAAGTTTCTGGATGCGAAGATAACGACACTCTTCGACTCGATGCGTATAGATTCTGGCATGGTGAAATATTAGTCGAGGAGGCTACCGACATGAACGCAAAGCTCAACAGTGAGGCTCGCCGCAAGATAATTCTTGATGGATATGGCAACAACGAGCCGTTGAAAGTTATTGCGGAAAAGATCGGATGCTCACTGGCGAGTTTGAAAGTCACCGCCAGTAAACTCGGCTGCACTCGAACCGCGAAAGAGGCGGCGGATTTTCGGCGAGGATTTCATGTCCCGGAACACAAGCGGCAAGATTACTACCAGCTTATGATTGCTGGTCAGTATAAAGCTCGTGAGTGTGCGCTGATTTTGGGACTCTTAACAGAGGAATCATCAGGCGGCAGATAAACTTATTCCAATACACTGTGGGCGATATTATCACGTAAGGATTCCATCACGTCAGCGGTTTATCAGTAAAAGCCCGCCGCCAAGCACGGGGGCAGGCCCTGAAAGGTTCGCACAGATGCTGCGTCGGCGTTTCAATCACACCTGCCTGAGCCCCCTCGACCTGGCTAATTGCGAGCGCGTGTTCGATCAGGTCTGCGCGGATGAGAATCTCGACCCTTTGGACCCGGACGCAGAAATCTTGGCGGTGATGGTTGTGGCCATTTTTCGAAATGCGCACACCAGCGAGCGCGAACTTCTGGAGGCGGTCAGGTCTCGTCGGCAAAAGGCTCCGGGAACCGAGCACCAGAGCAATTCCAGGAAAGTGTGAAGCGGTTGCCGGGCTTGGGATCATGGTACTAAGCGCGTGGGATGTGGCTGATGATCTGGCAACGGGGAGATTGCAGGCTATTCTCCCGCGTTGGTCATCGCCGCCTGCTGACGTGGTTGCACTGCTTCATGCCCGCCATGGGCGGTCGAATGGATTCCTGCAAGCGCCCAGGGGGGCCCTAAACTCACCTCCGTGGCGTCGGTGATAATGTCCGCTTTCTCGCATGGTCTTCCCCCCTGAAGCTGCCAGTCGGATACCCGGCCCCATCTCGGCCGTTTAGTGATAAGGCTGCGGACTGAACCGTCCAATAGAGCTGACTGTGTGCCGCGATACCGTGACAATAAAAAATGGCGACTCTTCCCGCTCTCCGTTCTTCATTACGCATCAAGTGCGCCCGACGGTTCTGCGTTTCCTTTCCAACGGTCCGACTGAGCTGACAGGTTGCAGCGTCTGAAGTAAATGCCGGACTGTCTCGCGGAGGGTTTTGACGTACTAAGGCGTGCAAATCGGTGGGTCGGAAAGGAACGACACCGGAACGTGACGTAGATCGAGCAAAGACGCTCTCGTCAATTCAGGCGGTGGTTGAAGCGATCGATCCTGAGATCATCGAGCGGCGTTTCGCAGCGGTCGGTCACAATGAGTTCGGCCATGGCGTCGCCAACGCCGGGGCCGAGCTGGAAGCCGTGCCCACTGAAGCCGAAGGCGTGGAATAGCCCTGGCGTCGTCGCCGAGCGTCCCATCACCGGCTGCATGTCCCTGACATAGCCCTCGCAGCCGGACCAGGTGCGGATGACCGCGACCTTTGCGATCGCCGGCAGCAGCCGCGCCACTGCCCGCAACTGCGTCGGCAGGCGCATGGGGTCGGCGCTGGCATGACCCGGATCGAGGTCCACCGCCACCCGTTCGGCCGCTCCGCCGAAGACGATGTTGCCCCGTTCGACCTGGCGTAGATAGGCGCCATGGTCTTTGTCGCGCGTCCAGATGCCGACCACCGGCAGGATCCGATGCGGCAGCGGTTCGGTCACGCCCATTTGCGGACCGCGGGCGTCAAGCGGGACTTCTTCGCCGAACCCAGCGGCGATGCGCGCGCCCCAGGCTCCGGCGGTGTTGAGCAGGCACTCGGAGGCGAATGTGCCCATCGAACTGGTGACAAGGAAACCGGAGCCCGTATAGGTGATCTTCCCGACCTCGGCTCCCTCGATGATTTGCGCCCCCAGTTTGCGGGCCGCTGCGGCAAAGGCCGGCGCTATCAGCCGTGGATTGCCGCTGCCGTCATGCGCAGAGAATGACGCGGCGATCGCGTCGGCGCCGAGGCCGGGAAAGCGGGCGCTAATCTCGCGTGGGCCGAGTTCTTCCAGGTCGAGGCCCCAGGGCTGCGCGGCTTGGGCATAGGCCCGCATGTCGGCAAGGCTTCCTTCATCGAAGATCAGCCGGACATGACCGGTGGCGCGGAACTCGACGTCGCGGCCAAGCATCCTTTCGGCTTCGCCCCACAGTCGGAGCGAGCGGTGGGCGAGTGGAAGCTGGGACAGATGGCGTCCCGTGCGCCGGATGTTGCCGAAGGAGGCGACTGTCGCTCCGGTGCCGACCCGATTGCGCTCGATCAGCGTCACGCGCGCGCCGCGCCGGGCGAGGAAATAGGCCGAAGCCGTCCCCATCAGTCCGCCGCCCAGCACGATCACATCCATGGTTATTCCCTAGAGCATGATCCCGAAAAGTGGGAACCGGCTTTCTCGGACAAACGGTTTCCGTTTGTCCAGAGATCATGCTCCAACAAAGAGCTGGATGATGGCTATTCGACCAAATGTCATCCTCATCCAGCGCGGAGCGGACAATCCCTGAAGGCGCCGATCTTGTCGGCACCGCTTGATTGCGTCAAAGATGCGTTTGGACAACAGCCATAAGCTTAGCCTATGGAGTGGCAATGCGTGCCCGTCAGCTCGAAGTGTTCATCGCCGTCATGCGCTCGGGCACCGTGACCGCCGCGGCGCGGATGCTGAACATCTCCCAGCCCGCGCTCAGCCAGATCCTGCTCCACACCGAGGACGAACTCGGCTTCACGCTGTTCGAGCGGGTGAAGGGCCGGCTGCGGCCGACCCCGGAGGCACTCGAGATCTTCGCCGATGCCGAGAGGCTGTCGGCGGGGCTGGAGGGCTTGCGCCGCAAGACCACCGACCTACGTTTGGGCCGGACGGGGCTGGTGCGGGTCGCGGCCTCGCCGCCGCCGGCCATGGCTATCTTGCCGCGCGCATTCACCAGCTTCCGGGCGCAGCATCCCGATATTTTGCTGCGTTCCCACAGCGCGCCGATCGCCGCAATCGTCGACATGTTGCGTGCCGGCGATGCCAGCCTCGGCGTGGCCTTGGACGACCGGCTGCCTCCCGATATCGATGCGGAGGTGATCGGCAGCGTCGGCTTCGCCTGCCTGCTGCCCGCCGGGCATGAATTGGCCGGGAAAACCGAGTTGAGCCTCGCCGATCTCGCCGGGGAAGAGTTGATATCCTATCGCGGAAACACCCGCCCCGCCGACGAGTTGGCCCACTCGGCCCGCGCGCAAGGTGTGGCGCTTTCGCCGTCGCTCGAGATCGACGTCTCCATCTCGGCGGTCGGCTTCGTTCAGGCCGGCCTGGGTGTCGCCCTGGTCGACGCGCTGCTGCCCTGGCACCAGTTTGCCGGGCTTGCCGTCAGGCCGCTCGCGAATGGGCCGGAATTTCCGATCGCGCTGCTCACGTCGCGCACACGGGCTCTCTCGCGGGCCGATGAGATGATGCGCGACCAGATCCGCACCGCCTGCTCCGTCGTGCTGGGCGGTGCCAGGGCATAAGCAAGACTTATATCGTTCCTCGTCATACGTCTTGGACCCTGGCAATCCTGTCGTGTCAGCTTTGGTTGGCAGACAGGAAGGGACGCATCATGGATGGTGTCATCACGGCCAACGAGGCGCGGAACGAAACCGACTGGAAGGTCGGCGTCGATATCGGCGGCACATTCATTGATTTCTGCGCGCTGGAAGCCCGCTCCGGTCGCGTCGCCTCGCTGAAAGTGCTGACGACGCCGGAGGATCCGGGCGCCGAGCTGATGACGGGCCTCACGCTTCTGGCCGAACGCGAAGGCTTTGATCCTGCCCGTATGACGCGCTTCGTGCACGGTACGACGGTTGGCATCAATACGATCATCCAGCGCAAGGGCGCACCGCTCGCGCTGTTCACCAATGCCGGCTTCGAGGACGTCATCGAACTGGCGCGGCTGCGCATGCCGGACATGTATTCGCTGTTCTGCGCGCGGCCGGATCCGCTGATCTCGCGCGACATGGTTTTCGGCATCCCGGCCCGCATGCGTGCCGATGGGAGCGAATCCCGGGCGCCGGACATGGCGGCGGTGGAAAGGGCGGTGGCAGTGGCAAAAGCAAACGGGGCGCAAGGCATTGTCGTGTCCTTCCTCCATTCCTGGCGCAATGCCGCCCACGAAGTTTCAGTGAATGCGACGATCGCGCGTCTTGCGCCCGACCTCTTCGTCTTCTCCTCGGCCGAGGTCTGGCCGGTCATCCGCGAATACGAGCGCAGCTCGACCGCCATCCTCAACGGCTATGTCCATCCGCGCGTCTCCGGCTATCTGACGGCGCTGGAACAGCGGTTGAAAAGTCGCGGCGTGCCGGCCCGTCCGATGCTGACGAAGTCGAACGGCGGATTGATGAACGCTGCCGAGGGCAAGCGCGCCTGCGTGAATATGCTTTTGTCGGGAACGGCCTCCGGTGTCATCGGCGCCGCGTGGCTGGCGCGTCAGGCAGGCGAAGACAAGATTCTTACACTCGACATCGGCGGCACCTCGGCCGACTTCGCGCTCATTATCGGCGGCGAGGCGCAGTTCGGCACCGGCGAGCTGATCGGCGAATTTCCTCTCCATATCCCCTCCGTGTCGGTCAGCTCGATCGGCGTCGGCGGCGGCTCGATCGCCAGTGTCGATGCGCAGGGGGTGCTACGGGTTGGACCGGAATCGGCCGGTTCGGCGCCGGGACCGGCCTGCTACGCCCGTGGCGGCGAGAGGCCGACGGTGACGGACGCCATGGTGGTGTGCGGATGGCTCGGTCACAGCGAGATGGCCTATGGCCAGCTCAGAATCGATACCAGCCTGGCGCATCGCGCGGTCGGCGAGCTTGCCACCCGGCTCGGCCGCCCCATCGAGCAGACCGCGCAGGCGATCCTCGATATCGCGGTGTCGGAGATGTTCGTCGAGGTCGAGAAGCTCGCCTCGCGCGCCGGCGTCGACTTGCGCGACTTCACGCTGATGCCTTTCGGCGGCGGCGGGCCGATGCTCGGCGCTTTTCTTGCCCGCGAACTCGGTATGAAGCGCGTGATGGCGCCGCGACGCCCCGGCGTGGTGTCGGCGCTCGGCGGACTGGTGGCGGATTTGCGCGGGGATTTCATTCGCACCATCTTCACCCCGCTCTCGGGCGTGTCGCTCGCCGGAATTCGCGAGGCCTTCGAGGCGCTGGCGCAAGAGGGACGCGACTGGCTTGCGGCGCAGGGGCACGACGCGGCCGCGAACCTCACTTTCTCCTGCGACATGCGCTATGTCGGGCAGAGCTATGAGATCGAGGTTGTCCTGTCGCCGCAATGGTTGGCAGATGGTGATGCGGTCGCCATCGCGCAGGCCTTCCATCTCACCCATCAGCAGCTCTACGACTTCCACGACGTTGATGGCGAGATCGAGCTCGTGAACGTCCGGCTGTCCGCAGTGGGCGCGGGGCCGAAGCTCTCCCTCCCGGAGACCGACGAGATCAACGCTCCGGCAATCCCGGCGCGTCGTCTTCCCGTCTACACGGGCGCGAGCGTCGAGACCGTCGACCTCCACAACCGGCAGACCCTCGTGCCGGGCAGCACGTTCCACGGGCCTGCCGTGGTCGTTCAGGAAGACACCACCTTCGCCATTCCTGCCGGAGCGCAGGCAAGGGTTGACCGCCATCTCAACCTTCTGCTGACCTTCGCGGAGTAACGCCATGTTTGACCGGACAAACCTACAGGTTCTGGCGAACCATGCCCGCGCGGCCGCCGAGAACATGGCGCACACGCTGCATCGCACCGCGCACTCCGCTTTCGTCAAGGAGACGCAGGATTTCACGGTGATGCTGATGGACCGTTCAGGCGCGACCTTCGCCGTGCCGATGGAACTCGGTGCCACCTGGTACCCGGGGCTTTCGTATCACCGCGCGATCGCGATGGTCGACGACTACCGGCCGGGAGATGTCGCCTTCACCAACGATCCCTATTCCGGCCACGTCGCCACGCACGCGCCAGACACGCATCTGTGGAAGCCGGTCTTCGTCGACGGCGACATCGTCGCCTGGACCGGTGGCCATATCCACAACACCGACATGGGTGGTGCGGTGCCGGCTTCGCTCAGCCGGGCGCTGACCGAAATCCATCAGGAAGGCATCCGCTTTCCGCCCATGAAGCTGGTGAATGAGGGCATCTTTGACGAGTCGATCCTGCGGATCATGAGCACCAATGTTCGGAAGCCCGACCTCAACATCGGCGACATCAAGGCGCTGGTCGGCGCGCTCAACACCGGCGAGCGCAAGATCCAGGCAATGGTGCGAAAGTTCGGCAAGACCGGCTTCATTGAAGGCGTTTCCGCGCTTCTCGACCAGGCGGAAGCGCAGGCGCGCGACGTGCTGCGTTCCATGCCCGACGGCACATGGGAATTCTGCGATTATGCCGACGAGGATTCCGTCGAGGCCAATCCGTGCCGGCTGAAGCTGAGGCTGACGATCAAGGGCGATGCGGCGGTGCTCGACTTCACCGGCTCCGATCCGCAGCTCGGCTCCTCGCTCAACGTGCCTTCGGGCGGCGACCCGCGACACACCATGCTGCTGGTGGGCGTCTACTACGTGCTCTACACACTCAACCCGAAGATCCTGCTCAACACCGGCCTGACCCGGCCGTTCACCTGCATCACGCCTCAAGGTTCGGTGCTGAACCCGGTCCATCCCGCCGCTGTCGGCATGCGCTCGCTCACTTGCGCCCGACTGCGGTCGGTCATCTTCGGTGCCTTCTCGCAGGTGATGCCCGAGCGCCTGCCCGCGGCGCCGGCCGGCAACAACTGCATCGTCAACGTCATGACCACTGACGAGCGCACCAGCCGGACCGTCATCACGGCGGTGAATCCCGTGGTGGGCGGCGGCGGCGCGATGCCGCATCGCGATGGGACCAATGGATCAGGCGCGGATGCCGCCTATCTCAAGAACACGCCGATCGAGATTACCGAGACCGAGACCCCGGTCGAATTCGTGAAATATGGGCTCGCCAAGGACAGCGGCGGCGCGGGCCGTTGGCGCGGCGGGCTGGCGACAGAGATGGCCTTCCGCGTCTTCGCTCCTGATTCCAGGATCACGGCCCGCAACCGCGACCGCAGCTTCTTCCGTCCCTGGGGCGTGCTGGGCGGCAAGGCGGCCGGCCTGTCGGACATGATCGTCAATCCAGGGACCGAGCACGAGCGGCGGCTGGGCAACATTGATACCACTGTGCTGCAGCCCGGCGATGTGCTTGAGATCCGCTCCGCCGGAGGCGGCGGACGCGGCGATCCACATCAACGCGAACCCTGGCGGGTCGCACAGGATGTGCGGCGCGGCTACGTCTCGACGACAGCTGCCGAGCACGACTATGGCGTCGTCATCCGTGGCGGCGAGATCGACGAGCAGGCAACGGGGCAACTGCGTGCGCGGCAGGAGCCGGCCGCCGGCCACTTCCATTTCGGTCCGGAGCGCGACGGCTACGAAGCGCAGTGGACGCCGGACGCCTATGACCGGCTCACTGCCATATTAATTGGTTTGCCGATCCATTGGCGGTTCTTCACCAAGACGGAGATTTTCCGCCGCATGAAGGGGCGCTGGGGACCGGAGGGCGTCCAGGCGGCCTTCGATGCTGTCTGCGAACGCTTCCCCGAACTGCCGCGTCCGCGCCCCGTGCGAGAGGCCGCGGAATGATCATCGCCGGCCGTATCGTCAGGCTGGCCGAGTTCGACCGGGCAGAGGTGCATTTCTATCTCGACGGGCAGATGTGCAGTGCATTGGCGGGCGACACCGTGCTGACCGCCATGCTGGCTTCAGGCCACGTATTGCGAAAATCCGAGTTCGGGCCCGAGTGGCGCGCCGGGTTCTGCCTGATGGGAGCCTGCCAGGATTGCTGGGTGTGGCAGGACGAGGGACCACGCCTGCGGGCGTGCTCGGCCCTTATCGTGGAAGGTCTGCGGTTACGCACGACGACGCCGGAGAGCTGGCCATGAGCGAGACGACGCCGCCTCGGATCGTGATAGTCGGCGCTGGCCCTGCCGGCATAAGGGCCGCAGCCATGCTGGTCGAGGCCGGGCTCCATCCGGTGGTGATCGACGAGGGGCAGCGCGCGGGCGGGCAGATCTATCGCCGTCCGCCTGCCGGATTCGCTCGCACCGCGAAACAACTCTACGGATCGGAGGCGGCGAAGGCCAGCGCGCTGCATCAGCTCTTCGACCGGCTGGCCGAAGAGAGGCGCCTTACCCATTGCGCGGGAAGCTCGGTCATCGCCGTGCAGAAGGGTAGGCTGCATGTGCTGGGGGAGGGCGGCGTGCAGGTGATCTTCCATGACCGCCTGATCCTTGCCACCGGCGCGTCCGACCGTGTCGCTCCGGTCCCGGGCTGGCAGAACGCCGGCGTCTACAGCCTCGGCGCGGCGCAGATCGCGCTCAAGGCGCAGGGCGTGGCGCTTGGGCGGCGCATCGTCCTAATCGGATCGGGGCCTTTGCTGACGCTGGTCGGCGCCCAGCTCGTCAAGGCTGGAGCCGATGTGGCGGCGGTGCTGGACACTTCTCCCTGGCATCAGCAGATGCGGGGGCTCTGGCAGCTTGCCGCCCGACCGCTGGTGGCGCTGCGCGGTCTGGCCCTGCGAGCAAGGCTCGGCGGCCGCTACCATGCGGGCGTGACGCTCGAGCGGATCGAGGCTGACGAAAAAGGTGTCACGGCAATGCGCTGGCGCGACGCCAGCGGCTGGGAGCACTGCACTCCTTGCGACATGATAGGCATGGGCTGGCACCTGCGGGCGGAGACGCATCTGTCCGACCTGGCGGGATGCGCCTTCACCTATGACGAGCAGTGGCGGCAATGGCTGCCGAAGACCGACCAGATGGGGCGCGCTGGCAACGGGACCTATCTCGCGGGCGATGGAGCTCGTCTTCTGGGAGCAGACGCTGCGGAGATCGCGGGGCGTCTGGCGGCAGCGGCGTGCCTTGCCGATCTTGGATTTCCAGCGCCTTCCACCGCGGCCGATCTGCGCGAGCTTGCGCGGTTCGAGCGCTTTGCCCTTGGCATGGCTTGCGCCTTTCCCTGGCCTGCCGCGATGATGCGGGCACTCCCCGACGACGCGGTCGTCTGCCGTTGCGAGAACGTGACCGCCGGAGATGTACGCGAAAGTGTGGATTTCGGCAGCGGCGAAGCGAACAGGGTGAAATCGCTGTCGCGCGTCGGCATGGGGCGATGCCAGGGACGCTATTGTCAGTTGGCCGCCGTCGAACTCATCGCGGCGCAGACCGGCTGCACGCCCGCTACAGTAGGCCGGTTGCGCGGGCAAGCGCCTGTCCGCCCGGCGCCTGTCGGCGCTTTGCTGCGGGACGGCTGATGCGGTTTCACAGCGATCTGGAGTGCCGGAACTTTGGGTTAAAAGTCGGCAACCTTTCCCCAGACCGAAGTGTCGAAGCGCCTGGGATCATAGGATTGCGGATCGACGATCGGTTGCGACCCGGTCATCAGATCGGCGACGAGGTGCCCGGCGCCGGGCCCGATGCCGAAGCCGTGTCCCGAGAACCCGGCAGCCAGGAAGAAACCCGGAACGGTATCAATCTCGCCGATAGCGGGCACGCCATCCGGTGTGCTGTCGATGTAGCCGGCCCAGGCCGCGCTGATCCTGGTCTTTCGAAGTTCGGGCAGAAGTTCGAGTGCCCGGGCATGGGTCAGGCGGATAGTAGCCTGGTCCGGGGCCGGATCGAGGATGCGCATCCGCTCCATCGGCGTCGGCTGGTCGAGCCGCCAGCGGCGGAGCGTTTCGTGGCCCGAGCACATGCCCTGCAGGCCGCCGGGCGCGAGGCTGCGCCACCGCTTCAGGAACATGGGCAGGAACTGCGAGGAGAAGCGCAGCTGCTGCGGCGTCACGTCCACGCGGCCGCGTCCACTTATGGCGAGCGTGTAGCCGCCGTCGCCGCGTCGAGTCGCCGAAATCCTTGCCGTGTGCAGCGCATCCGGCAGTCCCTCGGCGCCGGGCGAGACCGACAGAATGGAGGAGCGGATCGACGCCTGCGGAAAGCGGAAACCGAACTGCCGGCAAAAGGAGGATGCCCAGGCGCCGCCGGCCAGCACCGCCACCTTGGTCCGGATCGTCCCGCTTTCGGTGATCACGCCGCTCAGGCGTCCGCCCTCGGTCTCGATGCCACGCGCGGCGCAATTCTGGAGCACGGAGCCGCCGAGCTGGAGGATGGCGCGGGCGACCGCGGGCGCGGCCCGCGACGGATCGGCGGTGCCGTCGGTCGGCGAGAAGACACCGCCCTTCCAGGTCCGGCCAGTGGCGCGACCCCGCTCGCTGGCCTCGGCGCTGTCGAGCATGTGCGTGGTGACGCCGGCCGTCCTGGCGAAGTCACGCCAACGCACCCAGCCGGCCAGTTCCGCCTCGTCATTGCTGAGATAGAGCAGGCCGCAGCGGCGGAAGCCGGTGTCTTGGCCGCTTTCCGTCGCGAAGCTGTCCCACAACTCAAGGCTTCGGGTCGCCATCGGCAGTTCGCGGACGTCGCGGTTCTGCTGGCGGCACCATCCCCAGTTCCTCGAGGACTGCTCGGCGCCAATGCGGCCCTTTTCGACAAGCGCCACCTTCAGGCCGCGCCGTGCCAGATAATAGGCCGCGAAGATGCCGACGATGCCGCCGCCGATCACCACCGCGTCCGCGGTCCGCGGCGGTTCGCCAGATGTCTCGATTTGCTGCAGTGGTGCGCGCATGGTCTCTCTGCCTTGACGCGCCAATCTACCGTGTTGTGCAGGCAGCCGCTGCCGCAGTTGAAGTTGAAGCAGAATTTTATTCCGGCAGCCCGGTCGAAATCGGGAGCCACTGCGTTTCAAAGCGCTGTCCACTTGGATGGACAGGCCAACGGGCTGTGGTAGTGTCAATGCCTACGAGCAAGGCAGCATTTTGTGCTGCGGCATGCGTTCTGCGGAGACGGCCATGAAACTGGATCGGATCGACATCAAGATTCTATACGAATTGCAGAAGAACGGCCGCATCACCAATGTGGAACTGGCTGATCTGGTGCATCTGTCGCCGAGCCCGTGCTTGATGCGGGTGAAGAAATTGCAGTCGGAAGGCTACATCGAAGGCTATTCCGCGCAGGTCAATATCGGCAAGCTCGGCCAGACGCTGACCGTGTTCACCGAAATCACCTTGAAGAACCATCGCCAGGTCGACTTCGCCCGCTTTCTCGCCGTTGTGGAGAAGATTGACCAGGTCATCGAATGCCACCTCGTGTCGGGCGGCTACGACTATTTGATGAAATTCGTGACCGCCGGCATCGCCGAGTACCAGACCATCATGGAGCGGCTGACCGACATGGATATCGGCATCGACAAGTATTTCAGCTTCGTGGTGCTGAAGTCCCCGATCGTCAAGGCGCACATGCCGCTGCCCAGCCTGTTTCCGAGGTGAGGCACTGCCGCCTATAGTTTTTGCTTTGATGCCTGTCCTTGCCCCAGAACCGCTGCACACTTCTGGGCGAAATGCATCAGCGGTGACCGTACTGGCTGACCAGCTCGGGGTCGCGGACGAGGCCATCGAGCCATGTCGGATCGAGCTTCGGCACGGAGGAGAATAGAAGCTTCGAATAGGGGTGGATGGGCGCCTTCAGTCTGTCGGGCGTGATCTGCTCCACCCGCTCGCCATTGTACATGACCATGATTTCGTCGCAGATCGCTTCGACGACGGAGAGGTCGTGGCTGATGAAAATGTAGGAAAGACCCAACTCGCGCTGCAGCTCCTTGAGCAGTTCGATCACGGCGGCCGCCACCACCGTGTCGAGCGCCGAGGTGATTTCGTCGCAGATGATGAGCTTGGGCCCGGCCGCCAGAGCGCGCGCGAAGTTCACCCGCTGCTTCTGGCCTCCCGAGAGCTCCGACGGGCGACGGTAGCGCAACGTCCGGGGCAGGCGAACCATGTCGAGCAGTTCGTCGACGCGCTTCGAGCGCGCCTGCCGGTCGAGCTGGTGATAGAAGGCCAGCGGCCGGGAGATGATGTCCTCCACAGGCTTGGCCGGATTGAGCGCGGTATCGGCATACTGGAACACGATCTGCATCTCGCGCAGTTGGTCCTGGCTGCGTTTGCCCGCGGCGCGCTCCAGTTGCCTGCCGTCGAAGACGATGTCGCCGGCCGCCGCCGGATGGATGCCGGCGATGACGCGCGCCAGCGTCGATTTTCCGCAGCCGGATTCGCCGATGACGCCAAGATTGCGCCCCTTCTCGACGACCAGGCTGACGGAATTGACAGCGCGGACAAGCGGCAGTCCGTCGGCCCGCAACGAGCCATAGCCGGCGGTCACATTGTCGATACGCAGCAACGGCTTCGTGCCGGCATCGGCGTCCGCATCTGCTTGCCTCGGTTTCGGTTCGAAGGCAGCCAGCAGTTCGCGCGTGTAGGGGTGCTGTGCAGCCGAAAGGATCTGAGCCGTGGTGCCGGCCTCCTGCATTTCGCCGCCCTTCAGCACAACGATGCGATCGGCGATCTGGGCGACGACCGCAAGGTCGTGGGAAACGTAGACACCCGCTATCCCACCGGCCCGCATGACCGACTTGAATGCCTTCAGCACGTCGATCTGCGTCGTCACGTCGAGTGCCGTCGTCGGCTCGTCGAAGATCATCAGCTTGGGATTGCCGATCAGCGCCATCGCAGCCGACAGCCGCTGCAGCTGCCCGCCTGAAACCTGGTGCGGATAACGGGCGCCGATCCCTTCCGGGTCCGGCAGCGACAACGCCCGGAACAGCTCGACCGCGCGCTTTCGTGCCTGCTCCGGCGGCATCAGCCCGTGGATGCGCGTAACCTCGATCACCTGCTCCATGATGGTGGACGAAGGGTTGAAGGAGGCGGCGGCACTTTGCGGAACATAGGCGATGTCGGTGCCGCGCAATTTGGCGCGCTGCTTTTCGGCAAGCGCGGCCATGTTCTTGCCGTTCACATTGATCTCGCCGCCGGTGATCCGGCAGCCGGGCCGCGCATAGCCCATGAGGGAGAGCGCGATTGTCGTCTTGCCCGAGCCGCTCTCGCCGATCAGGGCGACGATCTCGCCGTCGGCGATGTCGAGGCTGACGCCCTTGATGATTTCGACGACGCGTCCGGCGTCGGTCGTCGCCTCGATCCTCAGGTTCCTGACCTCGACGAGATTGGTCATGCGTCCCTGTCCCTGATCTTCTGCGGCAGATTGTCGATCAGCAGGTTGACGCTGATGGTGAGGCTAGCGATCGCCAGCGAGGGAACGATGACAGCGGGAGCTGCGAAGGGCAGGCCGCCTATGTTCTCGCGCACCAGCGCGCCCCAGTCGGCGAGCGGCGGCTGCAGGCCGAGCCCGAGGAAGGACAGGCCGGACAGCAAGAGCACGATGAAGACGAAGCGCAGGCCGAAGTCGGCCAGCACCGGGCGCATGATATTGGGCAGGATCTCTGACCCGATGAGATAGGCGGTGCTTTCGCCGCGGACGCGAGCGACGGTCATGAAGTCCATGGTGTTGATGTTGACGGCGAGCGCCCGCGCGAAGCGGTAGGCGCCCGGTATGTAGATGACGGCGAGCGTCAGGATCAGCGCCGGGATCGACGAGCCGACCGCGGCAACGACCACAAGGCCGAACAGCTTGCTGGGAATGGAGTTCATGGCGTCGAGGAAGCGGCTGAGGCAGGTGTCGAGCCAGCCGCCGGTGACGGCCGCGATCATTCCCAGCACGACGCCGGAAAAGCAGGCGATACAGACGGAGGCGAGCGATATGCCGACGGTGTAGCGCGCACCCATTAGCACCCGCGAGAGCATGTCTCGCCCCAGATAGTCCGAGCCGAGCCATAAGCCCTGACGCATCGGACCGAAATAATCGTCGTCGACGATGTCGCCGATCGAATGGGGAATGATGGTGGGCGCGAAGATGGCGATCAGCGTCCACGCCAGGATGACCAGCGAGGCGACGACACCCACGAGGTTGTAGCTGTGGCCCAGCAAGGACCGTTGGGAAGCTGCCACGCGGGCCATCGTCATCTGAGCCTCGGGTTGGACATGATGGCGATGATGTCGGCGATCGTGATGAGCAGAAGGTAGCCGAGGCAGAAGATCATCGCGCAGCTCTGGATCAGCGGCAGGTCGCGGGTCGCGACCGCATCGACCATCAGCTTGGCGATGCCGGGATAGTTGAAGATCGTCTCCACGATGATGACGCCGCCGACCAGATAGGACAGCGACAGCGCAACCGCGTTGACGATCGGCCCGAGCGCATTGGGAAGTGCGTGCTTGAGCACCATGCGGCCGCGTGAGGCGCCTTTGAGCAGCGCCATCTCGACATAAGGCGTGGACAGCGTTTCGATCACCGCGGCGCGGGTCATGCGGATCATCTGAGCCGAGATGACGAAGGTCAGCGTGATCACCGGCATGGCATAGATGCGCACGAGGTCGGTCAGCGTATGCGCCTCATTGACCGAGGACAGTGCCGGCAGCCATTTGAGATAAACGGCGAAAAGCAGGACCGCGAGGGTCGCGACCATGAATTCGGGCACGGAGATGACGCCGATCGCAAGAATGGTGACGGTGCGGTCGTAGAGGGAACCGCGCAACATGGCGGCGGTGATGCCGAGCGTCAGCGCCAGGGGCACCGAGAGCAGCGTGGTGATGCCGGCGAGCTCCATGGTGTTGACGAAGCGCCCGCCGATCAGCGCCGCGACCGGCATCTCGTTGGCATAGGAAGTGCCGAGATCGCCGTGGAGCAGGCCGAGAAGCCAGCGTAGGAAGCGCAGGATTGCCGGATCGTTGAGATGCATGGCCTCGCGCAGGCCGGCGACGGCTTCGGGTGTAGCCGCCTGGCCGAGCAGGATCGACGCTGTGTCGCCAGGCAGCATGCTGGTGGCGAAAAACACGGCGAAAAGGACGATCAGAAGTGTAACGACCGCGATTGCCAGCCGCTTCAGCACGAGGTTTAGAACCCCAGACGTCATGGAAGCGCTCCTGCGGTTGCGTTCGGCCAAGCCATGTTGCGCAATCGGTGCCAGGGACCGGCGGTCCGGTCCCTGGCAGGCGCCTCTCAGGCTTCGAGCCAGAGATATTCCGCCATTGCGTAGCCCATCATGCCACCGAGCGGGTTCGCCTCCAAACCCTTCACCTTGCTGGAGAGAGCATCCACGTTGGAAATGTAGGCCGGGATGATGGTGCCGGCCTCCTCGGAGACCATGGTCTGCATCTGGCCGTAGATTTTCTTGCGCTTGGCCTGGTCGAGCGAGCCGCGCGCCTCGACGAGCAGCTTGTCGAACTTCTCGGACTTGTACTGGCTTTCGTTCCAGGGCGCGTTGGAGGCGTAGAGCAGCGAGAACAGGATGTCGGGCGTCGGGCGCGGATTGATGTTGCCGAAATGGATCGGCGCCTTGAGCCAGTAATTGTCCCAGTAGCCGTCGGACGGCACGCGCTGGACATCGAGCTTCATGCCGATATCGGCACCGGCGGCCTGGATGATCACCGCCATGTCGATCGACGACGTCGCGGCATCGGACGCGACCACGGGGATGGACTGGCCGAGCAGGCCCGACTTTTGGAAGTGGAACTTGGCCTTGTCCGGGTCGAAGGCCTTCGGCTTGAGGTCGGCATTGTGGAAGATGTTCGCCGGCGAGACAGGCTGGTCGTTGCCGATTTCGCCGAGGCCGCGCAATGCCGATTTGACGATCTGCTCGCGGTTGACGAGGTATTTCATGCCAGCGACGAAGTCGGCCTTATTGCCCGGATCCATGTCGAGCCGGATGTTGAGGTCCGTATAGTTGCCCGAGGTGGTTTTCGACAATTCGAAGCCTTGCTGGCCGCCGATGAGCTTCATCGCGCGCGGATTGATCGAGGCGGCAAAATTGATGTCACCGGAAAGCAGGGCGTTGACGCGGGCGCTGTCGTCGCTGATGGCGATGAACTCGAAGGAGTCGAGATGTGGCTTGCCCGACTTCCAGTAGTTCTTGTTCTTGGTGACGACCGAACGCACGCCCGGTTCGAACGTTTGCAGCACGAAGGCGCCGGTACCGTTGCCCTTGGAGAAGTCGGTGGTGCCGTCCTGGACGATCATGAAGTGATGCAGCGCCAGGATGGTCGGAAGGTCGGCATTCGGGTCGGCCAGCGTGATTTCGACGGTCGACTTGTCGACTGCCTTGAAGCCGGTCATCTGCGCGGCGATCTTGGCGACTTTGGAGCCGACCGCTTTGTCGAGATGGCGCTTCAGCGAGAAGACAACGTCTTCGGCGGTGAGGTCCTTGCCGTCGTGGAAGGTGACGCCTTTGCGCAGCTTAATGGTCCAGGTCTTGGCGTCCTTGCTGTCGAAGCTATCAGCCAGCTCCATCTGCGTGACGCCATCCTTGTCGAGGAAAGTCAGGCGGTTGTAGAGCGAGCAGCAGCGGACATAGTCGGTCGACAGCGACGCCTTTGCCGGATCGAGCGTGTCGGCGGTCGAGGAGGACCAGCCGGCGGCCTTGAAACTGCCGCCGGAAACCGGCGTGGCGGCGACGGCATTGGTGGCGCGGCCAAGTACCAAGCTGCCCGCGGCGATCGCGGCGCCGCCGGCCAGCAGCATCTTGAGGAGTTCGCGGCGGCTCGCGCCCCGCCGAATGGCATTCTCGACCATGGCATCGTCTGCGCTGGTCCAGTTCGTGATTTTGTCGGTCATATCATTCCCCTTTCTGTTTGTTTTTCCGGGTCGCTCGTCTTGCTGCGGCTTTCCGGGCTTGGGCTCAGGTTCGTTCCTTCAGGCTTTCCCGCACGGCGGCGGCAAGGGCCGCCATTGACGTGAAGTGGTAGTCCGGCGCGGTGAAACGCTCGGGCTCGATCGTGCCGCCGAAACCCTTCTGGGCATGCCGGCGCTCGATCCAGCAATTGGTCATACCAAGCGCCCGGGATATGCCGATGTCGTGGTACTGGCTTTGCGCGACGTGCACGATGTCGTCCTTGCTGTCGCCCTGTGAGGCCACGAAATCGAAGACCTTCTGGAAGAAGGCCGGGTCCGGTTTCTCCGTGCCTGTATCGTCGGCGGTAAAGGTGGCGAAAAAGGGCGATCCGAGCTGCTTCTCGAAATGATCGAGCGCCCAGCGCCTTGCATTGGTCATGGCGATCAATCTGTGCGACTTCGCAAGGTCCGCCAACGCCGCCGCGCTGTCGGGGAAGCTTTGCCAGACGCTGGCCGAATCCCGCAGGCGGACGCCGTATTTCTCCTCGGCCGGCAGGCCGAGCCGCGGCGCGATAACTCTGTAGACACGTGCGAGATCGTCGGGAAACAGGCCCGCATCGGGCATGTAGCGGGCCTGCCGGTAAAAGGCCAGCGCCTCGTCGCCATCGATCGAAACGCCGGCCTCGGCGGCAATTCCCGCCAGGCAGGTCGTGATCCCGCCTTCGAAGTCGATCAGCGTGCCGACCACATCGAAGGTCATGTATTTGAATTCGCTAAAGCCCCCGGCCAAGACTGGCTCTCCTCTGCGTACGGCCGAATTGCATGTGTTGAACAGAACAAAATTCCGTGCTGTCGGGGGCGTCGGCCCTTTTTGAATGCCCGGAAATCCGGGCTTTCTGGCCTTGTCTTATGGAGCAGTCTGGCACTTCCCCCGCGCTGGATTCGCCGAAAAGGCGCGAGGGGGCGGCACAAAATTGCGAAATCGTCTGCCCCGGCGATATTTCGAGACACGACATATTTCGCCGCCATCATGCCAGAGCCTGACGGACATCGGGATCGTCCAGCGTCTGGTCGAGCGTCCGGCGCGTGCGCTCGATGATCGCATCGATGTCGGCATCGGTGCAGCAGAGCGGCGGTGCATAGCCGATAACCCCATGCGCAAAGGCACGGATGATGAGGCCATTGTCCCACGCCCTGTCGAAGACCCGCCGCGCCGGCATGGCCGACGCCGGAAGCGGCGTCTTCTTCTGCTTGTCGACCACCAGTTCGATCGCGGCAAGCATTCCGCGTCCGCGCACGTCGCCAACGAGGGGGTGGTCGCTCAGGCTTGCCAGTCCTGCCATCAGGCGGGCGCCGGCCTTGACGCCATTCTCCAGAAGGCCGTCTTCGTAGAGCTTCAGCACCTCGAGCGCGACGGCGGCGCTGACGGGATGGGCGGAATAGGTGTAGCCGTGACCGACGGCCGAGGCGCCCGCGCCATCGGCAATGACGTCGTAGACATGATCGGCCATGAACACGGCGCCCATGGGAACATAGCCCGAGGTCAGACCCTTCGCCGTCGTCATGAAATCGGGAACGATGTCCTCATCGGTGCAGGCGAACAAAGGCCCCGTGCGGCCGAAACCGGTGATCACCTCATCGGCGATGAACAGGATGCCGTACTCCCGGCAGAGTTCGCGTATGGCCTTGATCCAGCCTTTCGGTGGAACGATGACGCCACCCGAGCCCTGGATCGGCTCGGCATAGAAGGCGGCGACCCGCTCCGGCCCGATCTGCTCGATCTTGGCCTTCAGCGCGGCGAGCGATGCGGCGATGATCGCGTTGCCGTCCTGGCCGACCGGGTTGCGGTAGGGATAGGGGGAGGGGATCTTGTGCTGCCATTCGAAGGGAATGCCGAAGCCGGCGTGAAAGGCGGGCAGGGCGGTCAGGCCCGCGCCGACCACCGACGAGCCGTGATAACCCTGCTCGATGGAAATGAACTGATCGCGTTTCGGCTCGCCCCTGGCATTCCAGTAGTAGCGGACGAACCGGATCGTACTGTCGACCGCGTCCGACCCCCCAAGCGTGAAAAAGACGTGGTTGAGGTTGCCTGGCGCGCGCTCGGCCAGCTCCGAGGCGAGGCGGATGGCCGGCTCCGAGCCGAGGTCGAAATAGGCGGTGGCGTAGGGAAGCTCTCGCATCTGCCTGGCCGCTGCCTCGACGATGCTGTCATGGCCGTAGCCGGCATTGACACACCACAGCCCTGCGAAACCGTCGAGAAGTTGCCGGCCGGACGCATCGGTGACGGTCGCGCCCTTCGCCGATTTCAACACGCGCACGCCCTGCGCCTCATGACCACGGTATGAAGAGACAGGGTGGATGAGATGGGCGCGATCGAGTTCGATCAGGGAATTGGCGAGCATTGTTGTCCTCCGACTATCCCAGCGCCTGGTTGGCGAGGGCGTAAACTTTTGGCCTGGCCTGCTCCGCAACCGTCTTGGGCGGACGGTCCATGGCTATGCCGCCGCCGACATGGGTGAGGCCGATTTCCTCGAGCCAGCCGGCGATGCCGGTCCCGCTGCCGGTATCCACGCGCAGGAAGGCGCCGGCGCGCGGGGCGGCGAAGAAGCCGATCAGGGCCTTCGCCTCGTCGATACTTCCCGCGATGACCGGACCAATCACCTCGCCGCGTCCGAACGGCCGGATCGCGGCATAGGCCTCGATGGCGCCGTCGCGGCGGATGACGGCGAATTGGCCGCGCTCGGCCAGCGCATCGATCAGTGCTTCACGGTCGGCGCCATAGGCGTCGCGGTCCAGCGCCTTGATTTCAGGCAGATCGCCGATGCTTGCGGCCTCTACGCCATCGGGCTCGCCAAGCTCCGCAACCTTGCCTTGATGCTGCAGAATGGCGCCGGAGGGCACGAACCCCAGTTTCTCATAGAGAGGCATGCCGTCCGCCGTCGCGACGAGCCGCAGCGGACGGTCCCCGGCCAAGGCGAAGGCCTGATCCATGAGCCGGCGCCCAAGCCCCTTGCCGCGCGCGTTCCTGTCGACGATCACCATGTTGATCATGGCGCAATCCGCGCCGTAGGGCGTTACCAGGATAGTTCCGGTGACGCGGCCCTGATCGTCGAGCGCGACCGCGCCGTTCGAAAGCTGCAGCGCCATCTGCCAGTCCTGCGGGCGATGTGGCCAATTCTCCTGGCGAGAAAGCACTACGGCTCCCTCGATATGGTCGGGCCCGAAGGCTCGGAGTTCAATGTCGCCCTGCGGCATGAGGCATCCTTCCGTCTGACGACAAGTTTCGGCCATCGGCGTGCCGCAGATCATCTGAAGGCTTTGGCTTGGACAGTATCTTTCGCCGTAGCGCGAGGGGTGTGCCGCATCTTGTGCTGGCACCGTCCGCGGCGGGGGCGCTTCACGCCGCGCGCGGCGCAGCTATCGGCATGCCAGATGCTACAGCGTGCCAAAGCGGATGGCGGATACGGAACTTTCTGCTTTCGGAAGGGCGATTTCGGTCAGGTCGCCCGCCGCCTGCCGCTCTATGATGAAAAACATCCCAACGCGGATGTGCTTCCACCGGAGATCGACGGACATGGCTTCCTTCAGGCCCAAATACATCACCTTCGACTGCTACGGCACGTTGACTTTTTTCCAGATGGCGGAAGCGGCGCGCGACCTCTATGGCAGCCGGCTCGACGAGCCGCGCATGCAGGAGTTCATCAAGAACTTCGCGGCGTACCGGCTCGACGAGATCATGGGTGACTGGAAGCCCTACGCCGACGTCGTCCACAACGCGCTCGAACGCGCCTGCAAGCGCAACGGCCTCGCCTTCAGCCCGGACGACGCCAGGATGGTCTACGAGCGCGTGCCGACCTGGGGACCGCACGCCGACGTCCCGGCGGGCCTGGCGAAGGTCGCCAAGGAAATTCCGCTGGTCATCCTGTCCAACGCGATGAACGCTCAGATCATGTCCAATGTCGAAAAGCTCGGCGCGCCGTTCCATGCCGTCTACACGGCAGAGCAGGCGCAGGCCTACAAGCCCCGCTTCCAGGCTTTCGAATACATGTTCGACAGGCTGGGTTGCGGTCCGGAGGACGTTCTTCACTGCTCGTCCTCTTTCCGCTACGACCTGATGTCGGCACACGATCTCGGCATCAAGAACAAGGTCTGGGTCAATCGCGGCCACGAACCGGCCAACCCGTATTACGGCTATGTCGAGATATCGGACATTTCGGGTCTTGCAGGCGTCGTCGGTCTCTGAAACAGGCGGATTGCCAATGAAGTTCGTCTCCTACTGGCACGACACGGCCCCCGTCTTTTCCGGCGGGGCGCAAGGCCCGGTCGAGGGGCACTACGATGCCGCCGTCATCGGCGGTGGCTTCACTGGTCTCGCCGCCGCGCGCCAATTGGCGAAGGCCGGCGCCAAGGTGGTCGTGCTGGAGGCGGAGCGGGTCGGCTGGGGCGCATCCGGCCGCAATGGCGGGCACCTCAACAACGGCCTCGCCCACAGCTACCTCTCCGCCAAGGCGGAGCTCGGCAAGGAACGCGCAATCGCCCTCTACCGGGCGCTGGACGACTCCGTCGACACTATAGAGGCGCTGGTCGCCGAGGAAGGCATCGACTGCAATTTTCGCCGCGCCGGCAAGCTGAAGCTCGCCTCGAAGCCGCAGCATTTTGCATCAATCGCCCGCAATTTCGAGGCCCTGCATGCCGAGGTGGATCCGGATACGGCGCTGCTGTCGGCGGCGGATCTCAAGTCCGAGATCGGCTCGCCCTTCCATGGCGCGATGCTGTCAAAGAAGAGCGCCATGATGCATATGGGCCGCTATGTGGCAGGCCTCGCCACTTCGGCCGCCCGCCACGGCGCCGTGATCCATGAGAACGCGTCGGTCACCGACCGCAAGCAGGCCGGCGGTAGGCACGAGCTGACCACCTCGCGCGGCCGCATCAGCGCCGACAATGTGCTGGTGGCGACCGGCGCCTACACGACTCCGAATTTCGGTTACTTCCGCCGCAGGATCATCTCCGTCGGCAGCTTCATCATCGCCACGCGGCCGCTAAGCGACGCCGAGATCGCCACGACCATGCCCGGCAACCGGACATGCGTGACCTCGATGAATATCGGCAACTATTTCCGGCTCTCGCCCGACAGGCGCCTGATCTTCGGCGGCCGTGCACGCTTCTCGGCGACATCGGACCAGCGCTCCGACGCAAGGAGCGGACAGATATTGCGGGCAGGCCTCGCGGCGATCTTTCCGCAGCTCGCCAAGGTCGAGATCGACTATTGCTGGGGCGGGCTGGTCGACATGACCAAGGACCGTTTTCCACGGGCCGGCTACCATGACGGCGTCTGGTACGCGATGGGCTATTCCGGCCACGGCGCGCAGCTTTCCACGCACCTTGGCATGATCATGGCCGATGCCATGCTCGGCCGCGAGGACCGCAATCCGCTGAAGGGGCTCGAGTGGCCGTCCATTCCCGGCTATTCCGGCAAACCCTGGTTCCTGCCGATGGTCGGCCTCTACTACAAGGCGCTCGACCGGGTGAGGTAGGCAGTAGGCAGAATCTACCAATTCCCTGCTGCCAATTACCTACTGCCTACTCCCATGTGGAAGCTCTTCATCTCGAGATATTCCTCGATGCCGGCCTGCGCGCCCTCTCGCCCGAGGCCGGACAGCTTGACGCCGCCGAAGGGGGCGACCTCCATCGAGACCGAGCCGGTGTTGAGACCCACCATGCCGAATTCCAGCGCCTCGCCGACGCGCCAGGCGCGTTTCAGGTTTTCGGTGTAGAAGTAGGAAGCAAGCCCGTAGGGCGTGCCGTTGGCCAGCGTGATCGCTTCTTCTTCCGTCTCGAACCGGAAAAGCGGCGCGACCGGGCCGAACGTTTCCTCGCCGGCGAGCTGCATGTCCTTTGTGGCGCCGGTCAGCACCAGCGGCGCGACATATTGAGGGCCGTCCGGCAATCCCGGCCTCTCGGTGATAATCGTTGCACCTTTGGCGAGCGCGTCCTCGACATGGCGGTTTATCTTCTCGACCGCTGCCATGTTGATCATCGGCCCGATGGCGACGCCGGGCTGCGTGCCGGGTCCAACCGTCATGGCGTTGACACGGGCGGAAAGCTTCGCTGCGAAGGTTTCATAGACTCCGGACTGCACGAGGATGCGGTTGGCGCACACACAGGTCTGGCCGCCGTTGCGGAACTTGGAGACGAGAGCGCCCTCGACAGCGAGGTCGAGATCGGCGTCGTCGAAGACGATGAAGGGTGCGTTGCCGCCGAGTTCGAGGCTGAGCCGCTTCACGCTGTCGGCCGCCCCGCGCATCAGCAGCGAACCGACCCGCGTCGAGCCGGTGAAGGAGATCTTGCGCACGGTCTCGTTCGCCATGATCTCATTGCCGATTTCGGCCGGCATGCCGGTGACGATGTTGATGACGCCGGCGGGGATGCCTGCCCGTTCGGCAAGCACGCCGAGCGCCAGCGCCGAATAGGGCGTGAACTCGGACGGCTTGATCACCACCGTGCAGCCGGCGGCCAGCGCCGGCGCGACCTTGCGGGTGATCATCGCGTTGGGGAAGTTCCACGGCGTGATGATGCCACACACACCGACCGGTTCCTTCAGCACGATGATGCGCCGGTCCGGCGTCGGCGAGGGGATGGTGTGGCCATTGATGCGGCGTGCCTCCTCCGCAAACCATTTGACGAAGGAAGCGCCGTAGCGGATCTCGCCCCTGGCCTCGTCCAGCGGCTTGCCCTGTTCGGTCGTCAGGATCAGCGCGAGATCGTCCAGATGCGCAAGCATGAGGCCATGCCAGGCCTCCAGGAGGCCGGCGCGCTCAGCGTTGGTCTTTTTCCTCCAATCCCCATAGGCGGACGCTGCGGCCTCTACGGCCGCGCGAGTCTCCGGACCGGCCATATCGGGCACCGTGCCGATCGCCGCCTGGGTCGCTGGATCGACAACATCGACCGTCTTGCGGGAGCCGGCAGCGACCCATTCACCGCCGATCAGGCCGACTTCGCGGAAGAGACTTTTGTCTTTGAGGTTTTTCATCGAGAACGACCTTGCAATCAGGAGAGCGCGGCGACGACGGCGGCCGTGATGGCCTCCGTTCTGTCTTTGCCCGGAGTGGTTCCAATGCCGCGCGCGGTTGTCGCTTCGACCGCTTGCATGACCCGGCCGGCGGCGGCCGCTTCGCCGAGATGGTCGAGCATCATGGCGCCGGACCAGATGGCGGCGATCGGATTGGCGATGCCCAGATGCGCGATGTCGGGCGCCGAGCCGTGCACCGGCTCGAACATGGACGGCGCCGAGCGATCGGGATTGATGTTGGCCGAGGCGGCGTAGCCGAGCCCGCCCTGGATCGCCGCGCCGATGTCGGTGAGGATGTCGCCGAACAGGTTGGAGGCGACGACCACGTCGAGGCTCTCCGGCGCCATGATCATGCGCGCGGCGAGCGCGTCGACATGATAGCTGGTCACGGCTACGTCAGAGTATTCCGCGGCCAGCTTTCGCGCGATCTCGTCCCAGAACACCATCGAGTATTTCTGCGCGTTGGACTTGGTGACGGAGGCGAGCTTGCCGCGCCGTGTCCGCGCCTGCTCGAAGCCGAAACGCAGGATGCGCTCGACGCCGGCACGGGTGAAGATCGAGGTCTCCACGGCGACCTCGTCCAGCGTGCCTTGATGCACGCGCCCGCCGGCGCCCGAATATTCGCCTTCGGTGTTCTCGCGGATACACAATATGTCGAAGCTCTCGGCCCGCAGCGGGCCTGTCACGCCTGGCAGCAGGCGGTGCGGCCGGATGTTGGCATATTGCACGAATGCCTTGCGGATCGGCAGCAGCAGGCCGTGCAGCGAAACGGAATCCGGCACTTCCGCCGGCCAGCCAACCGCGCCTAGCAGGATCGCATCGAAGCTGCGCAAAGTCTCAATGCCGTCCTGCGGCATCATGCGGCCGGCTTCCTTGTAGAATTTGCAGGACCAGGGGAACTCGGTTCCGGTCAAGGCAAAGCCGGCCTGCTCGGCCGCTGTCTCCAGCACGGACCAGGCGGCGGCGGTCACATCGCGTCCGACGCCATCACCGGGGATCAGGGCGATCGAATAGGACTTCATCGGCATCTCTTTACAGGCTGATCAGGACGCTCTTTGTCCTGCGGTTGGCGAGATAGGCTTCGCGGCCAAGGTCCTTGCCGATGCCGGAGCGCTTGTAGCCGCCGGTGGGCAGAATATGGTCTCGCGAGCGGCTGTAGCGGTTGACCCAGACGGTACCTGCTTCGAGTTTGCGTGCGAACCGGATCGTGCGGGACAGGTCCGAGGTGAACAGGCCGGAAGCCAGCCCATAGGTCGGATGGCTGGACAGCGCCAGCGCCTCGTCCTCGGTCTCGAAGGTTTGGACTGTCAGGACCGGGCCGAAGATTTCCTCGACGATCGCCGGATTGGCCTGATCGACATTGGCGATCAGCGTCGGCTCATAGAAATAGCCGGGGTCGTCCATAACGTTGCCGCCGCTCAGGCATTCGCCGCCGGCCCCGATCGCGGCCCGCACGATGCCGTCGATACGCGCCCGCTGCCGTTCCGAGATAACAGGTGAATAGTGCGTCGCCTCGTCCCAGGTCGGGCCGGGGCGTGCCGCCTTCATCTTCTCCAGGATCGCGGCCGTCAGCTTGTCGGCGACGCTTTTCTCGACGATCAGACGCGTGCCGGCCACGCAGGCCTGGCCGGCGTTGAAGGTGACGCTGCCGGCGATCGCCGTCGCCGCCTTGTCGAGATCGGCATCGGCAAAGACGATCTGCGGGCTCTTGCCGCCCAGTTCCAGCGTCATCGGCTTGACGCCGGTGCGGGCGACGTTCTCCATGATGGCCGAGCCGGCGCGGGTAGAGCCGGTGAAGGAGACCTTGGCGATTTCGGCATGGCCGGTCAGCGCCGTGCCGGTCGTCGGCCCATCGCCGAGCACCACGTTGACGAGCCCTGCCGGCAGGCCTGCCTTCACCGCGAGTTGCGCCAAACAGACAGCGGAAAACGGCGTCATCTCGGAGGGCTTCAGCACGACCGCGTTGCCTGCGGCCAGCGCCGGGCCGAGCTTCCAGCCGGCCATCGAGATGGGGAAATTCCACGGCGTTATCGCGCCGACCACGCCGTGGGGCTCGCTCATGATCATGCCGAGAGTGGTGTCGTCGGTAGGCACCAGCTCACTGCCTTCCTTGTCGGCGAACTCAGCGAAGAAGCGGATCTGCTCGGCGGTGACGGCGATGTCGCCGGCGATGAGCTGGCCGACGGGCCGGGTCGAGCACAGCGCCTCGATCCGAGCCAGCGTTGCCGCTTCCGCCTCGATCAGGTCGGCCCAGGCGTGCAGCGCCCTTGTGCGCTCGCGCGGCCTGACGCCCCCCCAGTTGCTGGCCTTCAGCGCCGCCTTGGCGCTTTCCACAGCGCGGTCGACGATATCCGCGTCGGCCACGGGACAGTCGGCATAGACCTTGCCGTCGGACGGACGGCGCATCTCGATCGCACCATCGCCCGCGATAAGCTCTGCGCCGATGAAATGGCCAATCGGGAGGGGAACCGTATCCGGATCGAAGCTCAGGCTCATATCGAGGCTCGGTTCATAGGGTGACCGCTTTCCAGCATTGACTGGAGCGTAGCGCGTACTGCCAGGCAGCATGCGCTGTTCGGTGATCCGTTGCCGATGAATGTTGTGTGCTCGAGGCAAGAGACGGCAAATTCTTCGGCGCAGGCCAGTACGTCATGCAGGTTCCGCTATCCGACCGTCACGTAGATCTTGCGCACCGTCTCGATGGTCTTCCAGACACCGGTGAAACCAGGCTTCATCACGAAGCTATCGCCGGCGCGGTAGGTCACCGCCTCGCCGCCATCGGGCGTGATTTCAATCACGCCCGAGAGGATGTGGCAGAACTCGAAAGTGTCGCCCTTGATTGAGCGCGTTTCCCCAGGCGTCGCCTCCCAGACGCCGGTATGGACGAGGTCGTCCTTGGCGACGTCCTGCGCCCAGGTCTTGAAGGCGGGGTTGCCGGCAATCAGCCGTTCAGGCAGCGCCCCGGATTCGCGCGGGGGAAATGCAGGGCTGGTATCGACGGTCTTGAGCAGGGACAAGGGATGGCCTTTCAGCTTGGATTTCAATAGCCGCGCGACCGGTCGACGAGCCCGATAGGGTCGAGCCCGTCGCGGTGGCGGCGGATGTTTTCGATGACGGCCAGCGCGGCTGTCACGGGTTGGGTGACGCTGGCGACATGCGGGGTCAGCACGATCTTTGGATGCCGCCAGAAAGGATGGCAGGCCGGCAGCGGTTCGGGATCGGTCACGTCGATCATCGCCGCCGAAAGGTGGCCGCTGTCGAGAGCGGCGACAAGCGCCTTGTGATCGAGCTGCGGGCCCCGGCCGGTGTGGACGAGGGCCGCGCCCTTGGGCAGCTTCGCAAACAGGCGGGCATCGAGGAAACCGCGTGTCTCCTCGGTCAGCGGCAGCAGGCAGACCAGTATGTCGCTGGCCGCGAGCATCTCCTCCAGCCCGAGTTCGCCGTGATGGCAGGTCACGCCTTCGATCTGCCGTGGAGAGCGGCTCCAACCGGCGAGCGGAAAGCCGAAGGGCTTCAGGCGGTCGAGGACGGCCTGGCCAAGCTGCCCGAGGCCGAGCACGCCGATCCGGCGCGACCCGGCCTGCAGCTGGGGGACGTCCCGCCATTCGCCGGCGCGCTGCTGCGCCAGATAGGCAGGCAGGCTGCGATGCAGGGCGAGCACGGCCAGCGCCACATACTCCTGCATCATGCGCACGATGCCTTCCTCGATCGTACGCACGATCTTCACCTGCTCCGGTACGCTATCGAGGCGGAACTGGTCGACCCCGGCGCCAATGGAAAACAGGATCTCCAGGTTCCTGTAGCGGGCGAGGTCTTCTGGCGCGGTCCAGGTCATGAGATAGCGCACGGCGTCGGGATCGACCGTTGCGGCATCCATCGTGAAGAGGACGTCCGGCAGCTCCTTGGCGAAGGCATCGGCGAAGATCGCCCCGCGCCGCGCATCGGAATTGAACAGGAATGTCATTCTGGTTCCCTTCAAGCCGCGCAGCGGGCGCCCAGCGCCTCGATCAATCGCTGGCAGGTGGCGAGTTCGCTGGTGAGTATGTATTCGTCCGGCTTGTGGGCGCGGTCGATGTCGCCCGGTCCGCAGATGATCGCATCGAACCCGGCGGCCTGGTAAAGCCCGGCCTCCGTGCCGTAGCTGACGGCGGCAAGCGGCGCCTCGCCGGTCAAGGCGTGCAGCAGTCCCGCAAGCGGCGCATCTGGCGGCAGCGACATCGCCGGATAGGCGCTCAGCGGCGCCCATTCGATGCGAAAGCCGTGGGCCGCAAGGGCCTCTGCTCGCGCCCTTACAGGCGCCAGCAGGCTGGCGGGGTCGACGCCGGGTATGGCGCGCGCCTCGAGGTCCAGCGTGCAGGTGTCGGGGATGATGTTGACCTGATGTCCGCCAGTCACCACGCCGGCTTGCAGCGAGGAGTAGGGCGGCTCGAAGGCAGGGTCGAACGGACCGTGCGTCAGCTGTTCGGCCTCGGTCACGGCCGCGCTCAGCGTATCGGCCATGGCATGGATGGCGTTGAGCCCAAGATCGGGTCGGGAGGAATGGCCGGAGCGCCCGTTGATGATCACGCGGGCGGCCGCCTTGCCCTTGTGGCCGCGCACGGCGCGCATGCCGCTCGGCTCGCCAACGATAACGCCGAGCGGCTTCGCGCAAAGTCCGGGAAGGCGGGCGATCAAATGCGGTACACCGCGGCACCCCACCTCCTCGTCATAGGAGAAGGCGAGATGGATCGGCCTGGCAAGGTGCATTTTCGCCAAGAGAGGCACCGTCGCGAGCACCGCGGCAAGAAACCCCTTCATATCTGTGGTGCCGCGTCCATAGAGCCGTTCGCCCTCCTTGCGCAGCGCGAAAGGGCTAGAACTCCATTGCGGCTCGCTGGCGGGGACGACGTCCATGTGGCCGGACAGAATATAGCCAGGGACGTTGGCGGGGCCGATCGTCGCGAACAGATTGGACCGGTCGGCTTCCGGCCCTCGGAGCAGGGCAGCCTGCGTCCCGTGCTCTGCGAGATAGGCCTCGATCCAGCCGGCGATATCGCCGTTCGGCTTGCCGGCGACCGACGGAAAGGCGACAAGTCGGTCCAGGATGTCGAAGACGTCCATTCCAGCCCTCAAAGCATTTCGGGTTTGGCATTTCGGGTTTGCCGGGATCGATGCCGTCGGAGGATGTGCGCGTTCTTTCGCGATTGCGTGCCGAAAGCGGAAGTGTTTCAGTTGAATCTAGCGTTGCCGCATGGCTTTCGAGCAAATCGTATCGGTCTGCTTGTTTAGCGTTGGCAGCCGGAAAGTAGCCAGCGACGCGTCGCCTTCTAGTACGATAATCTTTCAGGGGCATGGAATTGAAGCCGTCCGGAAGCTTGAAAATCGATACCTTCTCGATGCGGATTGGCGACATCGAAGGCGTTGAGCTGGACCGCTTGCATGCACTCTCGCTCTCCGTGGGATGGCCGCATCGCGCTGAAGACTGGCAATTCCTGCGGCAGTCGGGACACGGGTTCGTGGCGCTCGATGAGATCGGCCGGGTTCTTGGTTCGGCCATGTGGTTCGCGCATGGTACCGATTTCGCGACCGTGGGCATGGTGATCACCTCGCCGCGACTACAGACGCTGGGGGCGGGGCAATGGCTGATGAAGCGGGTTTTCGAGAACGTCGTCGGCTGCGATCTGCGTCTCAATGCAACGCGCGCGGCAAGGCGGCTCTATCTCTCGCTCGATTTCCAGCCGGAGAAGACCGTCTATCAATGCCAGGGCATCGCCCGCCTGGAGACGACGGGTCGCGCGGCGGACTTTCTCGATGTCAGGACCTTGGACCCAAAGGATATTCCGGCAGCGATCGCGCTCGACGCGGCAGGATTTGGCGTGAGGCGGGCGGCGCTCATCGAAAGGCTTTTCGCACACTCGGCCGGCTATGGTCTTTTCAAGGATGGCAGGCTGAGCGCATTCGCGCTCTGCCGGCCATTCGGGAGGGGCCACGTCGTGGGGCCGGTCGTGGCGGAAAGCGACGCCGATGCCGTGGCGATCGTCCGGCCACACGTCCATGACCATTTAGGGTCATTCCTGCGGATCGACACCCACATGGACACTGGCGAGTTCGCCACCTTTCTGTCGCACGCTGGAATGCCAGTCTTCGACACGGTGCTGACCATGTCGCTGGGTAAACGCCTAACCGATTTTGCCGTCGGCGGTGCGACCAGACCGGAGAGCTATGCCCTGGCAAGCCAAACTCTCGGGTAGGTTGCTATTCGACTTTGCGTCAATCGGGCCGTCGGGGTGGTGTCTATCATCGCCCCCGTTTGCCTTCAGATTCTTCGGGTTCGACGCCTGCTACTACTGGGTCCTCGCTGCCGCTGTCCTGCTCACGACGTCGTCTCTAATGCGCCTGAGGAGCCAGTCGGGACGCGTTCGGGATTGGACAGGCGCACAGCGGGTTGAAGGCGGCGATGGCGGCAGCGAGCGTCAAGACGTTGCCGATGATCGTCCGTCAGAACTCGGGGAGGGCGAGCAGTTTTGCCCTTGTCGTAATCATCGAGGTTGAATTGATGTGGCGAGAACGGACATGGCGGCGCGGCTTCCGGCTGCTGGCCGAGGTCGAGCGTCGGCTAAAACTCGATCGCGAAGGGCGGATGTGCGACGGGGCTTTTCCGACCACTTGGGCCTTTCGGACATTCAGTCAGCGACCATCCGACCTTCGGTCTTTGTGAGAACAGAACGGAATGTGCGTCCCGAGATCAGCGCTCGGCTAAACCTGCCAAGGTTGCGCCAAGCCGCTTGGAAATTGAAACAATCCAGGTTCGCAGCTCCGGCCCAAAAGGTTTCTCCAGCATTGCCCGGTCCCAGGCCAGGAAATAGGGCTCCGGCAGCCTGATACGCTTGTCGAACGGCGCCACAAGCCTTCCCGAGGCGATGTCGTCGGCGGCCATCGACAGTTGTGCCAGCACGAAGCCCCTGCCGTTGGCCGCAGCATCGATCGCGGCGCTCGACAGGGAAAAGGCGACTTCACCTGATGTCTTGCGGTGCACCGCGCCGATGCTTGCCGCCCATTCCGCCCATGTAGGCGGCGAGCGATGGTCGCGCGCCCATTCGATACTGAGAAGTGGCAGATCGAGGATATCGGCGGGCTTACGGACCGGATGTTTCGCCAGCAGCGCGGGCGAGCAGGCCGGCACCACCCAGTCGGTGAACAACTCGGTGTAGTGCTCGAAATCACGATATTTGGTGCCGTAGGAAATGCGGAAGTCGACCTGTTCGGCGCTCAGCCTTGGCTCTGTCTCGGCGCCGACCAGCCGCACGGTGGCGCCGGGATGGCCGATCTGCCAATCCAGAAGCTGCGGACCGATCCATTTGCTGGCGAGCGACGGCAGGCAGGAGATGGTCAAAGTGTCGGCGAAACGGGCCCGTTCGATGACATCCTGGGCCTCGCGTATCTTTTCGAAGCCGATGGAAACCGCCGCGTGGTAGACGCGGCCCAGCGCTGTAAGGGCGACGCTCCTGCCGCGACGTTCCAGAAGCCGTGCGTCCAAGGCATCCTCGGCCTTGCGAATCTGCTGGCTGACAGCGCCAACGGATACACCGAGCTCGTTTGCCGCGGCCGTCACGCTGCCACGCCTGCCAAACGCCTCAAAGGCCTGTATCGCACGCAGCGGGGGCGTCTTGTTCACCTGGGCAACGATCCTCGGGTCAGCTTGGTTTAGTTTTTCTAAAATAGAACGCAGATGCAAGGCCTATGTCGTCCCCGGTCCGCAAGATAATCGTTTGGGCGTTCACAAGCCTGGGAGGACGCCATGTTTCTTCGAAACTGCTGGTACGTTGCCGCATGGGACCATGAGGTTGCCGACCGGCTGGTGCCGACGCGGATTCTTGGCGAGGACATTGTCCTCTACCGCCGCACCGACGGCGCGGTGGCTGCACTCGAAGACGCTTGTCCGCACCGCAAGCTGCCGCTGTCGATGGGCCGCATCAAGGGCGATACAGTCGAATGCGGCTACCACGGCCTGACCTTCGACAGCACGGGAACTTGCACGCGGGTGCCGGGCGCCGAAAAGATACCGCATGTCGCCTGCGTTCGTTCCTATCCGATCGCCGAGCGCTACGGCTTGCTCTGGGTCTGGATGGGCGAGGCGTCAAAGGCCGACCCCGCGCTGATTTTCGCCGTCGACCATTGGGGCGATCCGGCATGGGGCGTCAATCGCGGCGAGTCCATGGCGCTCGATTGCAACTATCTCTACATGACCGACAACCTGCTCGACCCCTCGCATGTGTCGTGGGTCCACCAATCGTCCTTCGGCGGCGTCCAGGCCATGGAGGATGTACCGCTCGAAACCACCGTGGGCGCCGACGGCGTGACCGTATGGCGCTGGGTGGTCGATGCCGCGCCGGCGCCCTTCTATGCGCCTTTCCTCAAATTCTCCGGCAATTGCGACCGCAAGCAGCACTATGAGGTGCGCTACCCCTCCAACGCGATCATCAAGGCGATCTTCGTGCCCGCCCGCACCGGCGGCGAAGGCAAGCCGCTGCACGAGGACGTGTTCCTCATGGACAGCTACAATTTCATGACGCCGGTCGATGAGAACCAGACCAAATATTACTGGTTCCAGATGCGCAATTTCGCCCCGGACGATCTGGAGGTTTCGCGCCAGTTCGCCACCTCCGTGCGCGGCGCCTTCGATGAGGATCGCACCGTGCTCAATGCGGTGCACAAGGGCATGGCCAACAAGCGCACACCCAATCTCGATCTCAAGATCGATGTCGGGCCACTGCGCTTCCGCCGCAACCTGGCCAAGCTGATCGCCAGCGAGGGCCAGGAATTGGCGGCCGCCGAATGAACGCATTCACCGCTCGCGACACTATCGCAAGAAGCGGATTTCGCGACCTGAAGGTGGTCGCGAAGGTGCGCGAAAGCGCCATCATCACGTCGTTCCATATCGAGCCGGTCAATCCAGAGGACTGGCGCGACTTCGAGCCAGGGCAGTTCCTGGTGTTCAAGATACCTATGCCGCAGGGAGCCGGCGAAAAGGCATATGTGCTGCGCAACTACAGCGTCTCCTGTTCCCCGGCCGCTAAGGGTCGCTACCGGATCAGCGTGAAGCGTGAAGCAGCACCCGCGCCGGGTCTGCCCGACGGAGCAAGCTCGTGCTTCCTGCATGACCGGATCGACGTTGGCGATGTCCTCCAGGCCGAAGGGCCACGCGGCGATTTCGTGCTCGACAAGGCCAGCAGCCGTCCGGTGGTGCTGCTCAGCGGCGGCGTTGGGCTGACGCCGATGGTATCGATGCTGCATGCGCTGGCTGCAATGCCGGATCGCCGTGCCGTCTTCATTCACGCCTGCGAGAACGGCGATGTGCATGCCTTGCGTGATGAAGTCGCGGGCCTTGTCGCAACACGGCCTGGCCTGAGCGCCCACTACTGTTATCGGTTTCCGTCGGAGCGCGACAGGGCCGACGGGCACTTCCACAGCGAAGGCATGATTTCAAAGGATGTGCTGCAGCGTCTGCTGCCGATCGACGACTATGATTTCTACCTTTGCGGCCCGCCGCCTTTCATGCGGGCGGTCTACGTCATGCTGCGCGGGCTTGGCGTGCCGAAGCCTCGCATCGCATACGAATTTTTCGGCCCGGCAACAGTGCTGGAGCCTGATGCCGCCCGAGCCCCTGCCGCGCTGGCGCAGCAGGCACGGATCGAGCCGGCGGGCGAGGTGGCCACTGTGGAGTTTCGAAAATCGGGACTTACGGCGGTCTGGGATGGCAAGGCGGCATCGCTGCTCGACTTTGCCGAGGACCAGGGCCTGGCGCCGGAATTCAGCTGCCGGTCCGGCATCTGCGGGACATGCAAGTCGCGGCTGGTTTCGGGTGAAGTCGCCTATTTTGAAGAACCCCTGGACGAGCTGGGAGCAGGCGAAGTGCTGCTGTGCTGCTCCAGGCCGAGCGGATCAGTCGTCCTGGATATTTGACAAGATCTTGATGCCGCGTCTGGGCGCGGGGAAACGGAAGTCGGGATTTGGAACAGTCGGTCAAACCAGCGTCGAGCCTGCCGCTCAATCCGCATATCGCGGCCTTGCCACCTTACAATGCAGGCATGAACATCGCGATGGCACGGAAGCTGAGTGGCCGTCACGACATTGCCCGGCTGGCCAGCAACGAGAACCCGGACGGCTGCTCTCCGGCCGTCATGGCCGCATTGTCCTCCTCATCCTTCGAACCATGGCGCTATGCCGATCCGGCCTGCACGGCGTTGCGAGCAGCACTTGGCGAAAGACTTCGTGTCGATCCCGGGCTGATCGTTGCCGGCAACGGCTCCGAGGAGATGATCGCCGCCATCTCGCGCGCCGTCCTGGTGCCGGGCGCCTCTGTCGTGACCACGGTGCCGAGCTTCGGCTTGCATGAGATAGAGCCCCTGGCGGCAGGCGCCGATGTCATCAAGGTGGCGATGACACCCGAAATGGGGTTCGACCTTGCCGCGCTTGAAACGGCGATCGCCGCCAGGCCGCGTCTCGTTTTCATATCCTCGCCCTGGAATCCGGTTGGGCCGGGGCTCGACCATTCCAGCCTGCAACGGCTGATCGGCGCGGTACGGCCAGGCACCCTTCTTGTCCTCGACGAAGCCTATTTCGAATTCGCCGATGCCGGCGCGCCGGACGGCATCGAGGTCCTGCGCGGCAGCGGCATCGATCATGTGGTGCTGCGGACGTTCTCGAAAGCCTATGGCCTGGCGGGGCTGCGCGTCGGCTATGCCGTCTGCTCCGGCCTCGAGCTGGCAAGAGTGATTGCCGCCGCCAAGACGCCATTCAACGTCAATGCGGCGGCGCAGACCGCGGCCATCGCTGCACTCGCCGACGAAAGCTGGATGAAGGCGTCGGCCGACCGCGTCAGGGCCGAGCGCGTGCGCACCGCCGCCGGGCTTGCCGGCCTTGGCCTGCGGGTCGCGCAGTCGCAGACAAACTTCCTTTTCTTTGACTGCAAAGGCGACAGTTCGAGCCTTGCCGCTGCCCTCCTGGAGCAGGGGATCATTGTCAAGGCGTGGCGCGAAGCCGGTTATGAGCACTATCTGCGCGCCACTATCGGGCTGCCGGCTGACAATGACCGACTGATCGCAGCGCTTCAGGGGTTGATGGCGCAATGAGCGGCCTCGTGTCTCCAAGGCAAACGATACGGGACGAACGGGCGGTCCCGCTTTTGGTTGTCGACGCGATCCGCGACGCCGTTGGCGCCGCGAACGTACGCACCAGTGACGCGGATTGCGGCCCCGGCATCGTCGTCACGCCTTCATCGGCCGCCGAAATCGCGACGGTGGTGCGCATCTGCCGCCAGAACGAGGTTCCGGTGGTGCCGCAAGGCGGGAAGACCGGCCTGGTCGGCGGCGACGTTTCGTGGCCAGGCGAGATCGTTCTTTCCATGGCGCGCATGAACCGCATCGAGCGGCTCGATCCGCTTGAACGCGTGGCGGTGGTCGGTGCCGGCGTCACCCTCGAAGCCTTGCAGACGGCCGCGCGCGAACACCGGCTGGAGCCGGGCATCGACCTTGCCGCGCGCGGCTCGGCGACGATCGGCGGCATGGTGTCGACCAACGCCGGTGGGGTGATGGCCTTTCGCAACGGCGTCATGCGCCACCGCGTGCTTGGCCTCGAGGCCGTGCTGGCCGACGGATCGGTCTATTCCGACCTGACACGGGTGGTGAAGAATTCCGCCGGCTATGATCTGAAGCATCTCTTTATCGGCGCCGAGGGCACGCTCGGCATCGTCACCCGAGTGGCCGTCAAGCTCGATCCTTCACCGCGCGCTACAGCGACCGCGCTGTTCGGGCTGCCATCGGTCGAGGCGGCCCTGCGGACAACTCGGCTGGCGCTTGAATCGGATGCCGGGCATCTGCGCGCGGCCGAGGCGATGTGGACCTCGTATTTCAGCCTGGCCGCCGCCGCGCATGAATGGTCTGAACGCAGTGTGCCGCTCGATCAGCCGCTGTTCCTGCTGCTGTCGCTTGGCGGCGCGCGCGAAAGCGCGCTGCGCGAGGACTTCGAGCGGATCTATTTGGAGACGATGCAGCAGTATCCCGAAGCGACCGGCATCATCGCCGACTCGCGGCGGCAGGAAGACGACCTGTGGCGGCTGCGCGAGGACACCAGCGTGCTCTACCGCGCTCATCCCCACGCGCCTTCCTTCGACGTGTCTGTCCCATTGTCGGAAATTCCGGCCTATCTCGACAGAATCCTGCCCGGGCTCGCCGCCGTCGAACCGGATCTTGCACCCTATGTCTTCGGACATCTCGCCGATGGGAACCTGCACATCATCCTCAACCGGAAGGGCCCGCTGGCGCCTGACGTGGCGATCGCTGTCGAGTGCGTCCTCTATCAGCAGCTCGGGGAGATTGGCGGTTCCTTTTCCGCCGAGCACGGAATTGGGTCAAAACGCATCCATTCCCTGCTGGCGACAGCTGACCCGACAAAGCTCGACGCGATGGAGCGCGTGAAACGAGCGCTGGACGAGCGGTCGATCATGAACCCCGACAAGGTGCTTCCCCGCGATGCCTGGTTCGTCCGGTCCTCAAGCCCATCCCTTTCCGGCAATGAGAACCGATTGCCCCTCAAGAACGCGAGCGACCTCGACGATGAGTAGCCCCATGCCGCAACCGCAGGGAATGAACGGATTGACCGCAACCACCCGACGTCCCGTGGAATCAGCGACGCGCCATGATGAGCCGGCACTAGCCTATCCCGGCGACTTTGCCGCCTTGCGCCAGGGCTTTCGCGAAGCGGCGGAGCGGGTGGGCGCAGAACTGTCCGAGTATGTCCATCCGCTGAACGGACCGGATGGCGAGACGCTGGCGACAGATGTGGCGCTGCTGGGCCGACGCGATGCGCGCAAGCTGATCGTGGTCATCTCGGGCACGCATGGCGTCGAGGGGCCGTTCGGCTCGACCTGCCAGACCGCCTGGCTTGGGCAGAAAAACCTGCGGCGCTTGCCTGACGACATCGCGATCCTTGCCATCCATCTCATCAATCCCTGGGGCACGGCGTGGTTGCGGCGCGTCAACGAAGACAATGTCGACCTCAACCGCAACTTCATCGACTGGTCGGCGAGTGCTCCGGTCAACAACGGCTATGCCGGTCTCCACGACGCCGTGGCATACCGCGAGTGGGAAGGGCCGGATCGAATAGCGGCTGACGAGAAGCTCGCCGCGGCGCGCAAGAGGCTTGGGCACGCCGGGCTGGCGGCGATTATCGAGGCGGGCCAATATGAGTTCGCCGACGGGATGTTCTATGGCGGCGGCGGCCCTGTCTGGTCGAATCGGACGTTGAACGAAATCCTGAAGACCTTTGCCGCCAAGGCGCGGCAGGCCATCGTCTTCGACCTGCATACGGGAGCGGGGCCTTACGGTTATCCGGCACTGCTTTCGGTGGCGAGTTCCGAGCATGCCGGTCTTGCCTGGGGCAAATCCATCTTCGGGCCAGCGCTGACGACCGTGCTGACAGGCCCGGGCGCCAAGACAGGCACCGGCATCGCGGCGACGGCGACTGGCTATGTCTCGGACGCCGTGCGCAAGGCAATGCCGAACGCGCGCGTGCTGCCGCTTGTCGTCGAATGCGGCACCCTGGAGGGGCTGCCGTCATGGAAGCGGTGCAGGCCGACAACTGGCTGCATCTGTTCGGCAAGCTCGATTCGCCGCTCGGCAAGCGGATCCGGGAGACGCTGCGCTCGGCCTTCATTCCGGATGATCCGGATTGGCAGCGCGCCTGCCTGTCCAGCAGCCTGCGCCATTTCGACCGTGCGCTGGCGGACCTGAAGGCGGTCGAGCTGGATCAGGACGAAGCCATCAAGGGCGAACCGTCGCCACCCACCGTTCGCGCTGAGGTTGCCGATCCGGCGCCCGCTGACGAAGCAAAGATCACGACGCCGGCCGTACAGATCGACGAGCTTCACAAGAGCTTCGGCTCGCTTCTGGTGTTGAAGGGCGTCAATCTTACCGCTCACGCCGGCGAAGTGATTTCCATGATCGGCTCGTCAGGCTCGGGCAAGAGTACATTCCTGCGCTGCATCAATCTTCTGGAACAGCCGGACGGCGGAAAGGTCGCCATCGACGGCGAGGTAATCAAGATGAAGCCGGTGTCGAACGGCCGTCTTGGTCCGGCCGACATGGCGCAGGTCGAGCGTATCCGTGCACGCGTCGGCATGGTGTTTCAGAACTTCAATCTATGGCCGCACATGACGGTGGTGGAGAATATCATCGAGGCGCCCCGGCACGTGCTGAAAGAGCCGCGCGAGAAGGCCATCGAACACGCGTACGCCTTGCTGAAGAAGGTCGGGCTCGCCGACAAGCATGCCCACTATCCCGGCCAGTTGTCCGGCGGCCAGCAGCAGCGGGCGGCGATCGCCCGCACGCTGGCGATGCGGCCCAAGGTCATCCTCTTCGACGAGCCGACTTCGGCGCTCGATCCCGAGCTGGTCGGCGAGGTGCTGCGGGTGATCCGCCAGCTGGCGGAGGAAGGCAACACCATGATCCTCGTGACGCATGAAATGCAGTTCGCGCGCGAGGTCTCCCACAAGGTTCTGTTTCTCCACCAGGGAAAGGTGGAGGAAGAGGGTGCGCCAGCGGAGCTGTTCGGCAGTCCGCGCTCCGAGCGTCTGCGCCAATTCCTGGCCCGGACACTGTGAGGAAGCCGCATCCTCGAAGCGTCCGGTTCGGACCGGACAACTGCAATGAAGACCAACAACAAGGGGAACTGACATGAAACTGAAAGTCTTGACGCTGCTCGCCTTTCTCACGGGAACCATGGGCAGCGCATTGGCGGCCGAAGGCGAGCTGTCCATCGGCACGGAAGGCGCCTACCCGCCATGGAGCATGTCCGACGCGAACGGCAATGTCACCGGCTTCGACGCCGATGTCGGCGCCTTGCTCTGCACCAAGCTTGACGTGAAGTGCCATTTCGTCGTGCAGGCGTTCGACGGGTTGATCCCGGCACTGAAGGCCAAGCGCTTCGATGTCATCATCTCGGGCATGTCGATCACCGCCGACCGCAAGAAAGAGATCAATTTCAGCGTCGGCTATGCCGAACTGGCCAACATGTTCGTGGCGGCCAAGGGTTCGGATCTCGCCGCCATCACTGATGTCGACACGCTGTTGAAATCGCTGGACGGCAAGAAGGTGGGCGTGCAGGCCGGCACGACCCACGCACATTTCCTCGAGAAGCGCGCACCGAATGCCGATCTCAAGACCTATGACACGCTCGACCAGATGCAGATCGACCTGGCGAGCGGCCGCATCGATACCGCTTTCGCCGATCAATCCGCCTTGCAGGACTTCCTGGACAAGCCCGATGGCAAGAATTTTCAGCTGGTCGGCGTCGAGATCAAGAGCACCTTCGATCCGACGCTCGGCGAAGGCATTGGCGTCGGCATCGCGCAGGAAAACACCGAACTCAAGGCCAAGATCGACAAGGCGCTTTGCGAGTTGATCGCCGACGGCTCGGTCGGCAAGGCCAGCCAGAAATGGTTCAAGACCGACATCTCCCGGCCCTGCAAATAAACGCTGAAAAGCTCTCGCATGCGTCCGGGCTGCCGGGCGCATGCTTCTCATTCACGCGGCACATCTAGGGAACTCAGATGGAATTCGGTCTCTGGCAGGTTTGGGAAGCGGGTTGGGTCACCGCCATCCTGCGCGGCGCGTCGATAACGATCCTCGTCGGTCTCGTCAGCATGGCGGCCGGTCTGGTGATCGGCATCGTCTGCGGTCTCATCAAATGGGCCCGGATATTTCCGCTTTCACTGTTGGTCGATGCCTATACATCGCTGGTGCGTGGGGTGCCCGAATTGCTCATTATCTATCTCTTGTTCTTCAGTTCGGTTGAATTCGTGACCAAGGTCGTGACAGCGTTCGGCTATGCCGGTGTCGCGGAGAGCGGCTATGCGTTCGTCATCGCGGTCATCGCCATCGGCGCGATCTCCGGCGCCTATTCGACCGAGGTCGTGCGCGGGGGGCTCGGCGCGATCCCCGATGGGCATATCGAGGCCGCTCGCGCGCTGGGACTGTCGGGTTGGCGGATCTTTAGCCGCATCATCGCACCGCAGATGCTGCGCATCGCGGTTCCCGGCATCAACAATGTCTGGCAGACGACGATCAAGGATACGGCCCTGGTTTCCGTGGTCGGTCTTCAGGAGTTGATGCGCGTTTCCTTCATCGGCGCGAATTCCACGCGCCATCCATTTATTTTCTACCTGATCGCGGCGGTGGTTTATCTGCTCATCACCCTTGTAAGCCAGGCCGGCTTCGACGGGATCGAACGCCTGCTCAGGCTGCGGACGAGAAAAGCAGTATGATAGACCTCATCCAGCTTGCGGCTCCCGTTCTGCTGAAGGGCCTATGGGTCACGGCAGCGCTGACCTTCGTTTCGGTGCTGATCGGCTTCAATCTGGGCCTCGGTCTGGCACTGATGCGGCTGTCGTCGAACCGGCTGTTGTCAGGTTTCGCCAAATACTACAGCAATGTTTTTCGCGGGACTCCGCTGCTGGTGCAGATATTCCTGTTCTACTACGGGCTTGGCCAGCTTTCGCTGATCAAGGACAATGCGGCTTTGTGGTGGGTGATCAGCGACGGCGCACGCTGCGCCGTGCTGGCGCTTGCATTGAATACGGCCGCCTACACGTCAGAAATCCTGCGCGGCGGATTGATGTCGGTTCCGGTCGGTCTCGTCGAAGCAGCCCAGGCGTGCGGCATGTCGCGCATGCTGCGGTTCCGCCGCATCGAGTTCCCGCTCGCCATCCGCCAGGCGCTGCCGGCCTATGGCAACGAGCTGATCCTTGTCGTCAAAGGCACCAGCCTCGCCTCGACGATCACGGTGCTCGAAATCACCGGTTACGCCAAGCGGCTGATGAGCCAGACCTTCGCGATCTTCGAGATATTCGCCATTGCCGGGGTGCTCTACCTGGTGATCAACCTGCTGCTGATCGCGATTGTCCGCGTCCTTGAACGCTTTCTCATGCGGCACGAGACGTCTTCTCGTCGAAAATCGGTAGCGCTCACCCAGGTCGATCTACAGTGATTTCGTCACATCTTAAGATTGGCTGTTTGATCTGCCCGCTCTCTGCAACCCATCATCATCGATAAGCCCGGGACCGCGTCGGCCTTAGGGTTCGCGACCCGAAAGGTTGCCCCTATCTCATTCGTCCACCGTCCCCTGGAGAATGCAATCCTCGGCCAAGGGCGATCTCGGGCCCAAACTACCGCATTCTCTTTGGGCTGCTCCGAAAGCGGGCCGTCCGTGTCCGGCCACATTTCGGCCAATCACAAAGTGAGTCCTGGGCCACTCGGGCTAAATTGGTATGTCGAGCCAGTAATCAATCTCGTTCGTTGTTTTCGGGTTCGCCAGACCATACGAGATCGTACGAAGGATATGGGCTGGCCAACAATCCGCTAAACCATTGATTTTCCTTAGAAAGATCACACTCTTGCATAGTTCGGCCTGTGGTCTCATCCTAGTCGGATGAAGTCTGAGGAGAAAGCTTCCGGCAGCAGAGCGGACACCACTGAGCGACCGGTTTCGGCATTTCGAGAACGCAAAGTGGCGCGGAATGTTGCGAGCAAATCTTCGCAGCACGGCCGCCAAAGTGCGTGGTGAAGCAGCGGCCGCGCAACCAGGGGAGCCTGATTTGACCTTGCCTTCGTCTACCAACAAGCGTGCGCTGATCACAGGGGCGGGTGCTGCCGACGGCATTGGCTTTGCCATCGCGCGGCAGCTTGGCCTTGCCGGTCATGCCGTTTTCCTGAGCGGTGCCAGCGCGCGTGTACTCGATCGCGCCGCCGAGCTTTGCGCCGAAGACATCAATGCCAAAGCCGCGGTCGCCGATCTCACCATCGCAGTCGAAGTCGCGCGGCTGCGGGCGGATGTCGGCGCTGTCGACATCCTGGTCAACAATGCCGGCATGGGCTCGCTGGCATCGCCCTCGGCCGACCGGGCGTTTCTCGCCATGACGGAGGCCGACTGGGACCAAGGGATTGCCGTCAGCCTGAAGACCGCCTTCCTGGTCACCCGGGCGTTTTTGCCGGCGATGGTAAAGGCAGGCTATGGGCGTATCATCAATGTGGCGTCGGTCACCGGGCCATTGGTGGCTTTCGAAGGCACATCAGCCTATTCCGCCGCCAAAGCCGGCATGGTCGGCCTGACGCGCACGCTGGCGCTCGAAGTGGCAAAAAGCGGCATCACGGCCAATGCCGTAGCGCCCGGCTGGATCGAAACAGGTTCGTCGAGCGAGATGGAACGGCAAGCTGCCCTGCACACGCCACCGGCGCGGCCCGGGCGACCGGACGAGGTTGCCGCAGCGGTGATGTTCCTGGCATCGGAAGGCGCGAGCTACGTCAACGGCGCCCTGCTGGTGGTCGACGGCGGCAACAGCCTTCAGGAGCGCAAGGGCTGACTCTGAGACGACCGGTCGTTCACGATCGGGTCGGGTTTATGGAAAGCACTGGAAACGGCATCGCCAACGCATTCGCCGAGGCTGAAGCGACGGTCCACCAACTTCCTGACGGATGCGTCGATTCCTCAGCGGAGCTTCCGCCATCCACAAAGTTCAGACCAGCGAGCGCATCAGCGTTGCCTTTGCCGAAGCGAGATGCGCCTGGCAGGCCCGTCTGATGCGCTCGGGATCGCGGCTTTCGAGTGCATCGATATAGGCCAGATGCTCCAGAATCGCAGCTTGGTTGCGCTGCTGTTCATCATGCTTGTTCCACTGATAGTGGTAGTGAAAAATGAAGCTGATGATGTCGTAGAAATCGTCGATGAAGCGGTTCGGAGAAGCCTCGTTTATGAGCCGATGAAAGCGGTTGTCGAGGCCGGAGAAGTCGTGATAGCGGCTTTCAATCCGCTTTAGCAATTCGGTATGTGCGACCTTGAGCGCGGCGAGCTTATCCCACAGCGGAGACGTGTTGGGTTGCCGTGAAAAGAGATGCGCCGAGCGCAGCTCGAACATCACCCGGATCTCGAACAGCTCAAGAGCGAAATCCTCCGTGAAGCCCTTGAAAAGCCAGCCGGTGTTCGGCCTTTTCTCGAGCAGCCCAAATCGGCTGAACCGGATCAGGAACTCACGAATACCGTTGGTCGCGACACCGAACTGCCGGGCAAGTTCGAGCTCGTTGATACTGGTGCCAGGCCTGGTGTCACCCCGCAGCATCCACTCCATGAACTGCTGTTCGACATGGTTGGCCCGCGACGTGGTTTCGGCGTCGGGATAGTAGTCGCTATCCTCGACCGCGCGGCCTGCCGTCCGGACGCCGCCGCGCTCCGCGACGAGTTCGCGGTGGGCAAGTTCTCCCAGAACCTTTCGAACGGTCGTACGGCTCACTCCCATCCGCCGTCTCAGCTCATTTTCGGAGGGGAGCTCCCCGCTTAATTGTCCATCCCGCAGCATGGTGGCGGCGCGGTTGAAGGCCTTTTTGTACACAGTGTCGGTTCGCATCGGTTCTTCCTCGGAGCAACACCTTGTCCTTTCTAGCATGAACTTTATCCATAAAAAACAACTTGACCAAGTGATGGTGGTTGTTTTTTATCGATAAGAAGAAGCTGAAATACAGCAAAAGTTTTGACGGCGAGGGCTCGAACGAGCTTTCGGCGGGGAGGAGAACTTTGCCTGAATCGGGAAACACCGGCACCACTGCCGGCGAGGCCGCATTGCCGGAGTCCGGGAAGCAGGAAGCCGTTCCAGGCCTTGCGCTTGGGCTGGCCCTGCTGAGTGCTGGTCCGGTCGTCATCCTGGTGCTGCTGATCGTCTTGCTTAGCTTTCTGTCACCCTATTTCCTGACAGGGCGCAACCTCAGCAACATCCTCGCCCAGACCGCCGTTATCTCGGTTGTCGCAATGGGGCAGCATCTGGTCATCCTGACACGCGGGATCGATCTTTCCGTAGGCTCGAACGTTGCACTGGCTTCCGTCGTCGGCGCGCTCAGCTTTCACGCCGGTGCTCCCGCAGTCGCAGTGATCGCGGTGATGGTTGGCTGCGGGGCGGCGGTCGGCGCCATCAACGGGCTTTTCTATGTCTTCGGCCGGTTGCCGCATCCTTTTATCATCACGCTGGCGACATTGAGCATCGCCAAGGGCCTGGCACTCCAATTGGCCGATGGGCGCGCCATTCCTGGAATGCCGGAGGCCATCGATGCGCTGGGCCGCGAGGCGGTCTGGGGTCTGCCGGGTTCGGTCTTCGTCGTTGCCGGCGTTGCCGCGGTCCTTTTCGTCATGGCCAAGACGATGGTCTGGGGGCGCTGGATCTATGCCGTCGGCGGCCGACCTGACGCTGCCGTGCGCATGGGCATTCCCGTGTCATGGGTGCTGGTTTCGGTTTATGTGATCTCAGGGCTGTGCGCCGGCATCGGCGCGGTCATCCTCGCCGGCCGTACCGACGCCGGTTCGCCCTTGTTCGGCAATCTGCTGGAACTGGATACGATCGCGGCGGTGATCATCGGCGGTGCCAGTTTTCTCGGCGGCCGCGGCCATCTTGGCCATGCCTTGATCGGTGCCATCATGATCGGCGTCATCCGCAACGCGCTGAATCTGCTTAACGTCAACGTCTTCTTCCAGCTCATCGTCATCGGCGTGGTCATCGTCATAGCGGTCGAGTCCGACGTGCTGCGCAACTACCTCGAAGGGCGTGTGCGCGTCATGCAGGCCGGGAGGCAGTCATGAGTGCCGTTGCGGCCAGCGTCGATCATACAGCCTCTGCCGACCGTCCTGTGCTGGCGGTGCGAGGCGCGACCAAGCGTTTCGGCTCGGTCATGGCGCTGGACGATGTCAGCATCGAGGTCCGGCGCGGCGAGATCCTCGGGCTTCTCGGCGACAATGGCGCCGGCAAGTCGACGTTGACCAAATGCATCAGCGGGGTGCACCAACTCGATGCCGGCGCGATCCTTCTGGACGGTGCGCCGACGCAGGTACGCTCCCCCGCGGATGCGCGCTTCGCCGGCATCGAGACCGTCTACCAGGACCTGGCGCTGTTCGACAATCTGACGCCTGGACAGAACTTCTTTGCCGGTCGCGAACTGGCCTGGCCGCCATGGCTTCCGCGCGGCCTGCGATTTCTTCAACAGCGCAAGATGGATGCCGAGACCCGCGTTCTGCTGGCAAACCTTAAGGTCACCTTGCCGCGGCTCGACGCCGTCGTTGCCATGATGTCGGGCGGCCAAAGGCAAGCCATCGCAGTGGCGCGGTCGACCGTTTTTGCCCGCAAGGTTGTGATCCTCGACGAGCCGACCGCAGCACTTGGCCAGCGCGAATCACGCCAGGTGCTCAACCTCGTTGCTGCCCTGCGTGACCAGGGCAACGCAGTCATCCTCATCACCCACAATATGGAGCATGTCGTCGAGCTTGCCGATCGCGCCGTGGTGCTTCGCCAGGGCCGCAAGGTTGGTGAACTTGTTCCGACCAAGGACAACAAGCAGGAGCTGGTTTCCATGATCGTTGGAGCCTGATCCGTTCGAGATTTGGGGGCCGTTCCGGTCCGCAAATGCCTGAAGCGACTTCCGCCGGAAGACGCCTCAAATTCCAAGGGAGGAATGGAATGCCAATGAACCGAAAACTGTTCGCCGGGCTGGCGATCGCCATTGCGTTTGCGATGCCCGCTTCTGCCGCCGACAAGATCAAGGTCGGCCTGATTACGAAGTTCCCGGTGCCGTTCTACTCGACCATGGAGGACGCCGCCAAGAAATACGCGGCCGCCCATCCCGAGATCGAACTGGTCACCGGCCAGGGCCAGGCAGCAACCGACATTGAGGGTCAGATCGCTCTGATCGAGTCCATGATCACGCAAGGCGTCAAGGGTCTGGCGATCACTCCGGTCGATCCGACCGTTGCACCGGCGCTCGACAAGGCCGTCGCTGCAGGCATCAAGGTGGTTCTCGTCGACAACAGCATCCCAAACTGGAAGGGCCAGACCGCACTGGTCTCGACCAACAATCTCAACGGCGGCAAGATCGCCGGAGAGTACCTGAAGACCGTGCTCAAGAGCGGCGACAAGATCGGCATTCTGCAAGGCGTCCCAGGTGTGCCGGCGCTGGACGACCGGGTCACCGGGATGATGGAGGGCCTTGGCGACGTCAAGGTCGAGGTGGTTGGCAAGGGCGCAACCAATTGCACGCTCGAACTTGGAACGTCAGTGACCGAAGACATCCTGACCGCCAATCCCGACCTCAAGGCGATCTACTCGGCCTGCGGCCCGCCAATCCCGGGAGCCGTCAAATCGATCAGCAATGCGGGCATTGCCAACGACAAGATCATCCTGGTCGGCTTCGACGCCTGCTGCGGTGAGATCGAAGCCATCAAGTCGGGCGCGGAAGATGCCAGTGTTGCACAATTTCCGGCAAAGATGGGCGAGCTGGGCATCGACACTGTCGTCAAGGCGATCCGTGGGGAAGCTGTGGAGGCAAATGTGGATACCGGCGCCGGGCTCGTGACGCTGAAGAACGTCAAGGACTTCGAATAGGCACTCACACCTCGGCCCGGCGGCTACCCCAACCGCCGGGTCTTTTTTTGGAACATTTCAGGAAGATGCCCGAATGAAAGCGCTCGTATGCCGAAAGCCCGGCGAATTGATCTTCGAACATCGCCCGGCGCCGGGGCGGCCGGAAGCCGGATGGGCATTGATCAACATCAGCCATGTCGGCATCTGTGGCACCGACTACCATATCTTTGAAGGCAAGCACCCCTACCTGGCCTATCCGCGGATCATGGGGCATGAACTCTCCGGCACCGTGGAGGCGGTTGGTCAAGGCGTCGCCATCGAGGCCGGAGAACGGGTCGTCGTAAATCCCTATTTCGCCTGCGGCAAATGCATTGCGTGCCGTCACGACAAGCCCAATTGCTGCGTGTCGATAGAAGTGTTGGGCGTTCATCGCGACGGTGGCATGTGTGAACAATTGTTGGTGCCTGCCGGCAACCTTTACCCGGCTGCAGGACTCTCAGCCGTTGACGCGGCAGCCGTGGAATTTCTGGCGATCGGCGCCCACGCGGTGAGGCGCTCCAAGCTTGCTGCTGGCGTCCGTACGCTGGTCATCGGCGCTGGGCCGATTGGATTGGGTACGGCATTGTTTGCCCGTCTTGCAGGCCAGGCGGTGACGATCATGGACATGAGCAGAGAGCGGCTCGACTTCGCCGAACGCCAACTCGGTTTTCCTGTCATCGACAATGCATCGGCCTCGCCTGTCGAGCTGGTGCGGGAGCGAACCGATGGTGACGGTTTTGACCTCGTTTTCGACGCGAGCGGCAGCAAGGCCTCGATCCAAGCCGCATTCAGCTACGTGGCCCATGGCGGCGCCATGATATTGGTCAGCGTCATCAAGGACGAGGTTAGCTTCTCCGATCCCGAATTCCACAAGCGCGAAATGATTCTGATCGGCAGTCGCAACGCGACGCACGCCGACTTCCAGCACGTCATCGCCACGATCCACGCCGGAAAAATACCAATCGACCAACTCGTCACCCACCGCACCACCCTGCATGACAGCCCCCGGGATATCGCGATCTGGGCTCGGCAGAAATCCGGCCTGATCAAGGCCGTTATCGGCGTGGCGGAACTTGGCTGACTTAAAGCAAACGCGGATTGTCGGACCCGCAGCCGACGGATCATATTTGGACCGGCGGCCGATGCGTACCCTCACCAAGCGTCTAGAGAACGAGGAAGATCGTTGACCAACGAAATCGTCACGCCCATTTTCCAGTTTGGCACGAGCCGCTTTCTGCAGGCGCACGCAGCGCTCTTCGTGCACGAGGCGCTGTCGGCAGGCGATGCGGTCGGACCCATCACGGTGGTCGCGATCAGCGGCTCGGCGAGCGGCCGAGCCCGTTTGCAGGGGCTCGCCCGCGATGAGGGCTACCCGGTTGTCATCCGCGGGCTGAAGAAGGGCCACCGCGTCGAGCATGAAATCCGCGTGAAGAGCATACGGCGCGCGCTTGATGCCGAACTTGACTGGTCGCGGTTGACCACGCTGTTTGCGGAACAAGCGGAATTCGTTGTTTCGAACACGACGGAGGCGGGCCTCACCATTCCATCCGATCTCGTCGTCAACCTCACCCACGCCCGCGGCCCGGCGCCGGCGGGATATCCGGCAAAATTGCTCGTTCTGCTCGCGCACCGATTTGCGGTGTCGGCAAGGCCCGTCGTGGTGCTTCCAACCGAATTGGTTCCGCGCAATGGCGACACGCTGAAGGAAGCGTTGATCGCTTTGGCCAAGCGAAGCGGCGCCTCCGACGCCCTTTTGTCGTTCATCGCCGACGATTGCGTCTTTGCCAACTCGCTGGTCGACCGCATCGTCTCGTCGGCCATCGAGCCCGTCGGGGCAGTCGCGGAGCCATACGCGCTATGGGCGATTGAACAGCAAGCTGGGCTGAGGCTGCCTTGCCGTCACCCCGCGATCGCGCTTGTCGATGATCTCGACCGCATCGAGAGACTGAAGCTGCACATCTTGAACCTCGGTCACACGGTGCTCGCACAATACTGGATGGCCGATGGGCTGAGACCCAACCTGACGGTGCGCGAAATGCTGGAAGTCGATGGATATCGAAGCTTGCTGACGGAGATCTATGGTTCCGAGGTCGTTCCTGGCTTCAAGGCCCGGGGCCTGGAGCAGGAAGCGACAGCATACGTAGCGACCACGCTTGAGAGGTTCGACAACCCTTTTCTTGATCATCGTCTGAGCGACATCGCCGCTGGTCACCTGACCAAGGTTCAACGGCGTATCGGCGGCTTTCTTCAGTGGGTGCCGGAGGAGCGCCGTCGACAGTCGCCATCTCTCGAGAAGATTCTCTCGGCCGTCGACCAGAATGCCGATCGCCAAAACGTCGTCCCATAATTGCATCTGTGCTGTCGTATTGGCTCGGCTGGTTGTGCGATCAAGGGTATCGCAACAACCCAATGGATCTGGGGCGAGGCTAGGCGCCGCCCACAGATAGCAGCTTTCGCTGTTCGGATGGCAGTCAGTGCGGTCGATATGTGAGCGCCACGACACCATTGGCGAAGCGGTGCGTGCGGACGAGTTCCATGTTTATTTTGTCCGCATTGATGTCCGCAAAAGCGCGTTTGCCCTGACCGACCTTGGTAGGCAAGACTAAAAGGTCGTATTCATCGACGAGGTTGTTGTCCAACAGCGCTCTGTCCAGTTCCGTGATACCGTATTTCAGGATATGCCCGCCGGCCTGCCTCTTGAGCATGGCAAGTCCTTCGGCCACATCGCCCTTGATAAGCGATGCATTCCACCCGACCGCGTCGAGCGTCGTTGACGCCACCAGCTTCTTCAGCCCGTTGATTCGATCCATGTAGGCGCTTCCGGTCGCGTTAGGCCAAACCGGAGCGAAGTACTCATAGGCTTTGCGGCCGAGAAGGAAGAACTCGACATCGTCTAGCTTCCGAAGGGCAAACGCCCTGACCTCGTCGTCGAAAAACCGTGACGCCCAGGTCATCGGCGACTCGACGATGCCGTCGAGTGAGACGAAACTCGAAACCAGTAGTTTTCTCATGTCAGTCGCTCCTTGTGTTGGATGCCAAAACACGGGCGGGCCTATCAGCATCGCGCCGTTTAAATCTCTCCACCTGCCGTCGGCGAGGAATGCTCGATTGCGCCAACCATCGCCGGTCCCGCCGCCCTTTTTGCGAAACGGATTGGCTACGGCGCCTCAGCGCGCCGGTAGCGACCGGCGCATGAACGTCGCTGTGGCGAACATCGATCAGCCGGCGTCCCTGGCGCGTTGCGGCCCGATTCAGTTCAGGGATCGCATCCAGCCGGTCATGAAGTCCGCAGACAATATCGGAAAGAAATTGGCGCCTCAGCATGCACGGTCCCCTTTCGTTGTGGCGAGATGGAGGAGCGCAACGAGCGTGAAAATGCCGCCTGTCGCGACGAACGCCGTGCTGAACCCGACCGCTGTCGCAAGGCCGCCGAACGCAATTCCGCCGATACCGAGGCCCGCGTCATAAGCGCCGTTCCACAGTGCGCCTGCGCCATCCACCTGCGAGGGAGCCGCGCGGGCGAGCAGCTCGGCGAGAGTCGCGGTTTGCAGCACGCCGAAGGCTATCCCGCTCAAGAGCATGCCGCAGAGCACCTCTGCCTCGCCCGTGGCCGCCAGGCCGATTGCGGCGACGACACACGCGGCGAGGCCAGCGAGCATAGGCAAGCGCGTGCCGTGCCTGTCGACATGCCGTGCCGAAAGCCAGCGGGCAACGGTTGCGCCCAAACCTTGAAGCAGCAGGCCCAGCATGATCGTCCCGCTGGTCGCCTCCGGATGGGCGAGAGGAAGGAAGGTGACCGTTGCACCGACAAGGACCGCGCCGCAGCCGAGCGAGATTGCCGGCCCGATCGCCACGCCCAAAGGCGGAAGGCAATGGGCCTCGTGCGTTTCGATCTTCCGCTCGGAAGGAAGAACCGCGGTCGCGGCAATGGCGGCAAAGGCAAGCGCCGCCGCGCAGACGGCTGTCCCCGGTGCACCGAGATTCGTCAGCACCCAAGGGCCGAGGGGAACGGCCACGATCGCCGGAACCGCAGACGCGACCCCAGATATGCTCATGGCTTCGGCACGCCGCGACGGCGGTGCTATCTGAGCCGAGAGACCGGAGGCGGCGACGAGCAGCACGCCAAGTGCAAGCCCGCGACCTGCGCAATTGAGGAGCAGCAGCACGAGCGAAGCAGGAAAGGCCGTGAGGCAGCCTAGACCGAGCAAGCCGAGGGCGAGCGCAAGCGCGCTCCTACGACCGGCGCGGTTGATCACCTGTGGCGCGGCAATTTCGCCGACGATGGTGGCTGCCATCAAGGCGCCAGTTGCGGCGCCTGCGCCGCTGGTCCCTGCGACAGCCGACGCATGCGCGGGAATGGCCGACAGAAGCAGATAGAAGCTGCTCATTGCCGAAAGCATCACGCCTGCAATGCTCAGCATGGGAGCCGTCAAAATCGGCTCAGGAGCGGTTCGCGCCCGTGGTGCGGTAATTGCGGTTGTCGCCATGGTCTTGTCCTCACAGATGACGAGGCCCGGCTTACCGTGATACTGGTCTTGACGACATGGCCAGTTGTTGGGGAATTTAGTTGACCAGTTTGAACGCGGACATCGCTCTCAGCCTTGACCGCTCGATCAATGAGAGCCTCGGCAGTCAGCTCCGCCGCGGCCTGCTGACCCGAATTCGAACCGGGGCCTTGCGCCCGGGCGTCCTCCTTCCCTCGACCCGCGCGCTCGCCGCCCAACTGGGTGTCTCGCGCCCACTTGTGGTCGACGCCTATGCGCAACTCGCCGCCGAGGGATTCCTGACCCCGCGTCAGGGCGCACGGCCGATGGTCGCCGCCGGCTTGGCGAACGTCGCCGCCCCGGCCGAGCAGCGGTCCGCCGATGAGGTGATCCGCTACGATCTGCGGCCGGCCATGCCGGACGTAGGGCATTTCCCGCGCAAGGCCTGGCTGAGCGCCGTCAGGCAGGTGCTCCAGACCCTTCCGGCGAGCGATCTCGGCTATGGCGACCTTCGCGGGAGTTCGGTCCTCCGGGCTGCGCTCGCCGATTATCTCGGCCGCGTGCGCGGCCTCATCGCCGACCCCTCACGCATCTTCATCACCAGCGGCTTTGCCGAAGGGCGCGCCCTGGCCTGTGTTGTTCTGCATGCCGTCGGAGCGCGCAGCGTTGCGGTCGAGGATCCGGGTTACAGCGATTGGGTCGCGGTCGACAAGGCCGGGCTCCTCCGAGTCCCCGTGCCGGTGGACGAGGATGGGATCGACGTCGACCAGCTCATCGCGACCGGCGCCGATGGCGCGCTGGTTACCCCGTCGCACCAGTTTCCGGTTGGCGGCGTGCTCAGCGCGGTTCGGCGACAGCGCCTGGTGAAATGGCTTCATGAAACGGACCGCTACATTCTTGAAGACGATTATGATGCGGAGTTCCGCTACGATCAGGCGCCGGTCGGGGCACTACAGGGCCTCGCTGCCGATCGGGTCGTCTATGCAGGCACCGCAAGCAAGACACTGGCACCGGCGCTGCGCCTCGGCTGGCTCGTGGTTCCGCCGCAGCTGATCGCACCGATGAACCGCGAGCTGCGGCGCTGGAGCGAAGGACCTCCGCGCATCGATCAGGACGCACTTGCGCACCTTATGCTGTCAGGCGCCTATGATCGGCACTTGCGGAAGATGCGCCGTATCTACCGTGATCGCCGCAACAGTCTGCTGAGCTGCTTGAGGGACGAACTCCCGGACGTCGAGGTTGAGGGCGCGGCAGCGGGTCTCCACGTAACGGTGCGACTGCCCGCGACCATTGGTCGAGCCGGTGAAGCCGACATCGTCGCGCTTCTGCGAAAACGGGGCGTGGCGACCGAAGCGCTCGGACGATATTCTCAAACCGCGGCCGGGCCACGGCGCTTGTTCATCGGCTACGGCCGAATTCCCGACAGCGCGATTGCTTCCAGCGTCCGCTTGCTCGCGCAGACCATCCGTGACGTCTCGACCCAGTGAAGTCCGGTGATCGCGGTCGGTGCAACGTGCATTTCTGCCCCATACACGCTCAATTCTTCCAGTTTGAATTGAGCGCTATCGCGTAAGTCCATAAGTTGTAGGCGAAATGATTTTGGGGGCCTTTTCGTCAGTCCTGTCCGGCAAATGATGGCACTCGTCAGCTCATGACTCGCCGTTTTCTAGAGGCTTGGGAACGATGCTTGCGATAGGTGGCGACAACGACGTGCAGGCTGGTTCCGACCTGGGCCGCCCGGTCATATCCGCTCCTTGCAGATCCGACGGAGGCGTGCAATCGGTCAGATTGCGTCGCTCGCAAAGCAAAGACTTACCTCAGCGCCGGGCTCACTATGAGACCTGGATCAAACCTGCACGACGGGCCGCCTTCAAAAATGCCCGTCTTGCTTGTTGCGGAGCCCGCCATCCGTCCAAGGCGTCGCGGCAAGTGCGGCGGGCAGCTCGATAGCTTGGTCCTCTCGCCCATTCCGGCCATTGGTCATGAAGGCACTCAAGTGCTTCCCAACTGCTGGCAACCACCCGCTCCCTCGAGGGTCTCACGCGCAGTCTCACTGGTTCGGAAAATCGAATATCCCTCATAGCTTTGTGCGCTCCCGCAGACCGATTACATCGACTTGTTGTAGGGGCCTCTCGAAGCCGCTCCGAAAGCGCCAACTGCCTCGGCCGCGACGATGTCGCCTGCGGCCTGTACAAGCAAATCCATGCGGCGGGCGAAGGCAACAAATGTGCTGCGAGCGGTTTCGGCATCCACCTCGCCGGCGAGGGCTGCCCGACAGGCATTGAGCGCGACGCCATGAGCAGAGTTTCGCTTCGATGGCGGCCATTCATCCAACAGGACGAAGGCGTCTTTTACGCTTTGAATGTCGGTCGGAAACCCAAGACCCACCAGCACCCTCACGGGATGCTGAAATTGATTGTGTTCCATATTTTCCTCCGTTTCACGCGATTAGCTCAATCGATCGGAAGCCTTTCCCACGGCGCGTGCGCGATAGATTGCGGGCGTCGCGCCTTAGCCTGCCGAACTCCCGTTTCCAGGAGGATCTTTGCTGTCGGTAAGATTCCGCGCGGCCAGAAACATCACCGTGTATGCTGCTTTACGCCGGTCCCAACCCGCGGCCTCCGCTCTGTCGAGCAAGTCGACCAGTATCGGGTCAAGCGCAACCTTCAGGTCTGCTTCGTAGTTCAGATCGGTGGCCGCACGCGCCGGCGGCGGGATTACGTTCAAGTTCATCACGTTCATGGCTCTACCCATTTGTCAGGGAGTCCGGGCCCACCGGGCGCGGACACAGCCGTTGCCATCAGAAGTCCATGCCACCAGCCGGCATTGCCGGAACGGCGGGTTCCTTCTTCGGCTTCTCGGCAACCATCGCTTCCGTCGTTACTAGCAGGCCGGCAACCGATGCCGCATCCTGGAGTGCGGTTCGCACCACCTTCACCGGATCGATGACGCCCTCGTTGTAGAGGTCGCCGAACGCGTTGGTCTGTGCGTTCCAGCCCCAGCCGAACTCCGGTTTCTCACGCAACTTGCCGACGATGATCGAGCCTTCCGCGCCGGCGTTCTCAGCGATCTGGCGCACTGGCGCTTCAATCGCGCGGCGCACGATCTCGATACCATGCTTCTGGTCTTCATTCTCGGCCTGCACCCTGTCCAGTGCCTTGGCCGCACGCAGAAGCGCCACGCCGCCACCCGGCAACACGCCTTCCTCGACCGCAGCGCGCGTCGCATGCATGGCATCGTCGACACGGTCCTTGCGCTCCTTGACCTCGACCTCCGTCGAGCCGCCGACGCGGATGACGGCGACACCGCCGGCGAGCTTGGCCAGCCGCTCCTGCAGCTTTTCCCTGTCGTAGTCGGAGGTCGTTTCCTCGATTTGCGCCTTGATCTGGCTGACGCGACCCTGGATGTCGCTCCTCGAGCCGGCGCCGTCGACGATGGTGGTGTTCTCTTTCTCGATCACCACCTTCTTGGCGCGGCCGAGCATCTCCAGCGTGACGTTCTCCAGCTTGATGCCGAGATCCTCGCTGATGGCCGTGCCGCCGGTCAGAATGGCGATGTCTTCCAGCATCGCCTTGCGGCGGTCGCCGAAGCCGGGCGCCTTGACGGCGGCGACCTTCAGCCCACCTCGCAGCTTGTTGACGACCAGGGTGGCCAATGCCTCGCCCTCGACATCCTCGGCGATGATCAGCAGCGGTTTGGACGATTGAACGACGGCTTCCAGCACCGGAAGCAGCGCCTGCAGATTGGACAGCTTCTTCTCGTGGATCAGCACATAGGGCTCTTCGAGTTCGACGCGCATCTTGTCCTGATTGGTGATGAAGTACGGGCTGAGATAGCCGCGATCGAATTGCATGCCCTCTACGACTTCGAGTTCGGTCTCGGCGGTCTTGGCTTCCTCGACGGTGATGACGCCTTCGTTGCCGACCTTCTGCATCGCTTCGGCCAGGAAGCGGCCGATCTCGGCGTCGCCATTGGCCGAGATGGTGCCGACCTGGGCGATCTCGTCATTCCTGGTCACCTTGCGGGCGTTGGTCTTCAACTCCTGAACAATCGCTTCCACGGCTTTATCGATGCCGCGCTTCAGGTCCATCGGGTTCATCCCCGAGGCGACGGCCTTCGCACCTTCCTTGACGATCGCCTGGGCAAGCACCGTTGCAGTGGTGGTGCCGTCGCCGGCAAGGTCGCTGGTCTTCGAGGCGACCTCGCGCACCATCTGGGCGCCCATGTTCTCGAACTTGTCCTCGAGCTCGATCTCCTTGGCGACGGTGACGCCGTCCTTGGTGATGCGTGGAGCGCCGAACGACTTGTCGATGACGACGTTGCGGCCCTTGGGGCCGAGCGTCACCTTCACCGCATCGGCGAGGATGTTGACGCCGCGCAGCATGCGCTCACGGGCGTCGGAATGGAATTTCACTTCCTTGGCAGCCATTGGATCATTCCTTCAATAGGCAGCTTCATTGACTGGGTTGCTGTGGCGCTGAAGCATCGATCAGGCGGCTTTTTTGATCGTCGCGGCCCGGTCGATCACGCCCATCACATCGGTTTCCTTGATGATGAGCAGATCCTCGCCGTTGAGCTTGATCTCCGTGCCGGACCACTTGCCGAACAGGATGCGGTCGCCGATCTTGACGTCGAGCGGCGTGAGCTTGCCGCTCTCGTCGCGGGCGCCCGGGCCGATGGCAATCACCTCGCCCTCCTGCGGCTTCTCCTTGGCGGTATCGGGGATGATGACGCCGCCGGCCGTCTTCTCCTCGGCTTCGATGCGGCGGACCAGGACACGATCATGCAATGGACGGAACGTCATATCGTTCTCCTTCGGGACAAACAGATTTTTGAGGTTCCTCCACACCGGACCGGCAATATCGGGCCGGTGCGGGGCGCCACGACCCTTTTTCAGGCATCGCGCGGATATCGAGCTAGTTTTGGAATTTTCGAGTTTCAAGGGGTCGCTGGAAAAATTTTGGCACTCTGCATACAAGAGCGCTAGTGACATGAATTCATGCAGCTATTTTCGCTAGGACGCGCGACTTTCAGATCTTGAAATTCCGCAGGGACCCTACGAAATTTTTCGGCGCTGGAGTCCTGAAAAAGGGCTCGAGCGCAAAACCGATGCCAAGGAGATTTGTTAGGAAGTGGAGACTATCGATGGAACGAACTTTCCCGAAAAACATCCCCTCGATCGCCCCTGAGGCCTCTGATCCTTCGCTTGACCGCCTGCTGTTTCCGGCGCGGCACTTTAGTCACCCCAATGAGGTGGTGGGCGACCGCACGCTCGACACTCAGGAAAAGCGCGCCATTCTTGCCTCATGGGCTTCTGATGCTTGCGCCGTCGACTCCATGCCTGCGCTGCGAAAGCCACCGGGCGCTGCTAGCCCGGTGACGTTCGACGCCGTGATGGATGCACTTCGCCGACTGGACGACAGTCGCGCCGAGGTAGGCTGTGACCGCGAGGAATGGCAGGCTCGAGAACGCCCGCAAAGACTTAACGCCTGAACGCGCGACAGGAGAGACGCCCTTTGTTGTTGTCACGGTGCTTTGAAGAAGGTTCTGGCTGTCTGGTTGCCAACACCCCTTGAACCTAAAAGAGGTGTCTCCAATCTCTTTACTATGTCCGGCACTATGTCCGGCGGCGGCTTGGCGGATCTCAAGTCGAACTCTGCCCTGTTTGCTATGGTATTCGCCCAAGCTCGTCGACTTGCCGGAACTGAGATCCTTGCCACACGCAGGCGAGGCAGGATCGGTTGTCACGCAGTTTGAAGGGAGGTCACATGGAAGATGGAATGTTCAAACAGACGATCTTCGTACGAGACGATGGCTTCGCTCTCAGAAGGATCGCTTGTGTCATGGATGCGATAGAGTTTCTTGAGGAATGGCCCCTCGAAAGGCGCGGCCTGCTTCACGCAGCGGCGAGTGACACTTGCTACTCGGCATATGATGGTCGAAAGTCCGTCGATGCGGCACACAAGACATTCACGACTTGGGCACGCAGGGTCGGTGTCATTGAGGATATTCCCGTGGCGCCGCCTTGGATGACAGGGCCTAAGATTAGCGCTGCAGACCATCCTACAGAAATTGACGGTTGATTTCGCTTGCGGCGGCAGGTCGTACCGCCGCCGCATCGGTCGACGCGTCACTAGTGCCATGGGGAGGAGGAGTACTGGGTAGCCAAGGATGCGGCGACCAAGAAGAGTGAGGTGGTGACCAAAAAAACCGGACGGCACAAACTGACCGATGCCGGCAATAAGACGTATACAAGCAAGGCCAATGCCGACAAGGCATTGAAGGACCTGACTGCTTGCAAATGAACTGACAGGCTAGTGCAGGTCGCCCCTCCGCCTTCTCGTGGGCCGCCTACACGTCGGCCAGTAGTCGTCTTCGCAGTCTTTCAGGAACAAGGGCTCGAAGCTGGCAAGACACTTGCAGCGACGGCCTCGCGAACTGTCATGCCAACGACACGCCGTTGTCGGGCGAGGCCGCCCAAGTCCGCAAGCATCCTCGGACCTTAAACGGCGCGCTTGGAATCGCTGGAATAGCGTGGCGATCCATGCATCTCTGATCAACTACCGATGCCCGGATGCGCCTAGGCCGGATCTGCCACGTCGCCTTCGTCATCGGGCTCGATCAGGTCGATTAGCGCTGCCACCCGTGTTCCCGGCAGCGGTCGCCCCTGGCTCATCGGCGCCTCGTCACCAAAGGCCCAGGCCCACGCCTCTCTCAATTCCTCGAGCGAGGCACCGGACGCGATGATCTCCGCAATTGTCACGTCGTCTACAGGCCCGAGGACCGAGACAACGTCTTGGCGTGTCATGGTTATCCTTTTCCTTCCGGTCGAAATACCCCCGAAGCAGATGGGCATTCAATGGACGTCATTTGACCATCTCGCTATCTGCGAGTGCCGGGGCTAGTCGAGCCCCGGCACTCCTTCGCGACAGTCATTTGCTGCCATTGATCGCAATGCGCTTGGCGTTTGCCTGCGCCTTTGTGGTCTTTGGCAGTGTCACGGTGAGCACACCATTCTTGAACGCGGCCGCGACCTTGTCATCTTCAACCTCACGGCCCAGACTGAAGCGCCGCTCAAAGCGCCCATAATAGCGTTCGCTGAACTGGCGATCCTTGTCCTCGGTCTCTGCCTTCTTCTCGCCGCGAAGCGTCAGGACACCATCATCCAGCATGACCTCGATGTCATTCTCATCGAGGCCCGGGATTTCGGCCGTCACCCGGATTTCCTTATCGGTTTCCGAGAACTCCACGCTTGGCCAAGTCCCGTTGAGAGGGGGCACGCGGCCCAGAACCGAAGGTGTGTCAAAACCGCGGAACACCTCGTCGAATAGCCGGTTGACATTGCGGTGCAACGACAGGAACGGATCCATGTCGTCACCGCGATAAATGCTCGGTGCCTGGCTGCCGCCACGGCTCCAGGGAATCAAGTTCCGTACGCTCATTTGTCCTTCTCCTTTTCGTTTTATGGGTCGCACCCGGATCCCACCCACGACAGGACGGGGTGTCTTCTGCAGGCCGACCGCCAAAGATCAGGCCGCCGCGCTTTCAATGCGCTTGGAGGCCGCCTTTTTGTCGGTCTCGACATTAATCGCGATGCGGCGCGGCTTCATCTCCTCGGGAATTTCCTTCTTGAGGTCGATGATCAGCAGACCGTTTTCGAGTTTCGCCCCGACTATGGTTACATGGTCGGCCAGTTCGAATTGGCGCGCGAACGGCCTCAGCGCCAGGCCATGATGGAGGTACTGGACCTCCTCGTTCTCTGTCTTGGCGCCCTCGATCACCAGCATATTCGGCTGATGCGTGATCATAAGCTCGTTTTCACCGAAACCGGCCACCGCTAGGACAATTCGGTAGGTGTCTTCGCCGAGCTTGGCGATATCGTAAGGCGGCCAGTTGTCCGCATTCTGTGGCGAACTGGCGTTTTCGAGCAGGTTGAAGATGCGGTCAAAGCCGATGCTCGACCGATAGAAGGGGGAAAAGTCCACGTTCGTTCTCATAGCTACATCCTCCTTGGAGCAACATAGATACGAGGGAACGCCAAGAAGCCTGGCGCTCCCTGACACGTCGGCCCCTTGCACGGCGACCGACAAAGATGAGTTGGGAATCGATTTCCGCCGCGTCAAGAGCGACCGCCGCAATCACCGGCCAAATGACAACCAAACAGGCGCAGGCATTTGTGAGTTTTGCCAGGATAGCTGGGGTGCTGGCCAGCGGCTACTTCTGCAGTCTCGCGGCCGGCAACAGCAAGAAAAATCCCGATCTGGACGTTTCACAGATGTTGGGACCAGCCAAGCCGGTAAGCGTTCAACTCTTCCGCACATGCCAGGCCAGGTAAGCAATCGCGGCGCCAACACCAATCAATTCTATCCCCAACAGCAGTCCGATCAGCCATACGGCTGTCACCGGGATCCTGACCCACAGCGTCACGGAAAGAAGAATCCCGATCATCCCACTCCCCAGGACCCAGCCCCAGTTGGGGAAGGGGCGGATGGTGAGGGCGAAAACTACCTTCGCGATGCCCTCGATCATGAAGAAGACGATCAGCAGCAAGGTGATGGTCAGCAGTCCGTTTCCAGGATGGCGCAGAAAGAGAAGACCAATCAGCACAGCAAGGATGACGGAGATGAGTTGCAGCCAGAAATGAGGCACGTGGCCCGCGCCGATCAGGCTTATGCCTTGTAGGCCTCCGCTGACGATCAGCACCCAGCCGAGCAAGTTCACCACGGCAATCGACGAGATCATCGGAAAGGTCACTGCCAGAATTCCGGCTGCGACCAGCATCGCGCCCTCGACCAAATACCAAAGTGAGTACTGCCTGAGGGTCTGCCGCATCGCCTCGCGAAAGACGTCTGCTGCTGCATCCAACGAGATCGACCTGCCCTGCCTCCAAAAGCCGTCTGTGTCTACGACGGCCTCAAGCTGGGCCGCATGCGCTTTTGCGATTTTCAGGAGGGTTGTTGCCGTCTCCTGGGCTGTCCATCCGCGGGCTTGTGACGAAGCGACCAGTTCCTCGAATGCGGGCTCCAATGCGACCTCGCAGTTGACCTCCCGATCGGGGCTGTCCTCTGGCAGGATTGGGGGTTCAACCTTCTGGGACATGCAAATGAAGTGCATCGCGGACGAAAGGTTCCGACGCGCCTCGACGATTGATCATAATTCTGAAAATGCGGCCGGCTCATTCACCCGTGAGCGCCGCCCGCGGCGGCGAATGCCTTCCGACGCCGGAAGCGGCGTTTCGTTTACGGCGCGTCGCCCGCGCTGTTGCCAGGCCAAAGGACGACGCGAGAAGGCCGAGCTGGACTTCGCCTTCTACCCGCCGCCTGCGTTCGCCATCTCGTCCTTGAAGCTGACTTTCGTGCCTTTTTGCACCATGGAGGCGAGGTCCTCGGCATCCCAGTTGGTCAGCCTGATGCAGCCATGCGAGAAGGTCGCGCCGATCTTGCCCGGTTCGGGCGTGCCGTGAATACCGTAGCTCTCGATGGAGAGATCGATCCAGACCGATCCCACGGGATTGTTCGGTCCGGCCGCAATCGTGAACGGCCGCTTGGCTTTGACCCCCTTGAAAGCGAAGTGCGGATCGTAGTGATAGGTGGGATTGCGCACGACGCGCTTGACCTGCGCCTCGCCGCTCGGCGCCGGCTTCTCGGCGCTGCCGATGGATGCGGGAAAGACCGCGAGCCATTTACCGGAAGGATCAAGAACGCGCACCAGGCGTGCGCCCTTGTCGACCTCGATCCCGGCAATTGTGGCGGGAGGATCACCCCGGTCTACATCCGGAACCAGCAACTTAGTGCCGACCTTCCTGAAGCCGATGCCCGGATTGAGCCTCCTGAGCAATTGCTCACTTATGTGGAAGCGCTCGGCCAGCTTCTCCGTGACGTTGTGATAGGCGAGCCTCCGCAGGTGGGCCATCCTCTCCATGCGCGCCGGAATGCGCTTGGTAAAGGGTCCGCTTAGATCCTTGCGCGTCAGCTCGTAGCTCACCACAACCGGGTTGGTGGAGGTTGCCGTCAGCCTGTCCCAGGTCTCCAGCGTGAGCTTCCCATCGGAGGGCAATCCGTTCGCAGTCTGAAAGGCCCTGATGGCCTTTGCGACGTTCTCCGAGAAGCGGCCCTCGATCAAGCCTGGCGAGAAGCGGGCGCGATCCAAAAGTATCTGCGCTTTCAGGATAACCGGGCTGAAGCCTTTCGATCCTTCGGCTGAGAATTGCGCTTGATTGACAGTGGCGAGGTCCAGCTTGGCCGCCGCTGTCCCGCCGCAAGTGAGGGCAAGCGCCGCAGCCACGAGGAGAAGGAGCCTGACCATCGATGCACCCCGCCAGTACCTGTTTCCATGACGCAGCAAGGCCAAGTCGCCGGCCCCACTCCAGGACATGCTCCGCAAAACCCCGCAGGCCAGCGAGCGCCGCCTCGCCAGCTGGCAATTTTGCAGCCGAGGCGGCGTGGCGTCTTCGCTGACCTAGCGTCTGGCGCTCAACCGTGCACCATTATACTTCTCAGCCATGCAAGAACCTTGCTGCCTCCGAGCACCCTGCGCACTCTGCCGGCCGCCCAGTCGGCCCGCATCGTGGCACCGGCATGGCAACTGCAGACGATGTCGTGCAACTGCCAGTCGGACAGTTCGAAGAAGCGCTTGGCTTCGCCGTAAGTGTCCGATTTCAGGCCCGATGCACGCAGCAATGAATCATCGAAGGCAACCGTGATCGGCGACCCGGTTGCCCGTGCCTCTTCGCGGAGCCCGGAGTTAAGACGCTCGGTACCGGTGAGCGCGGTCAGGCAGCGCGACGGATTCATTTCGAGCAGTTCTGCCCACCGTTCGATCCGTTGCTTTCTGGTCATCGGCAGAGCCGGCGCCTTCGGATTGATGTCGGCGATCGACTGCAGTTCCTCAAGTGTCTGATGTTTCATGATTAGCTCCTGTTCTTAGCTTTCAGCGGCGTCCGCAGCCTGTCGTCTTCGACCTAGGGTCTTCAGCTCGACGTCTGAGAGCTCGCGGCTAAGAGATCATGGGCGCGAGCCGCTCGGGTTGCTCAAGCGACCTTCAGCCGACACCACACAGCGGTATAAGCGAAAGAACCGTTATCGATCTCTAATGTTCCAACGGCAGGGGCAGATTTCGTGCGGCCGGCCGCACAATGGGTCAAGCCGGGGCAGATCGACCGTGTGAAGCATAAGCGTGGGGACGAGGAGGCGCGCTACGCATCGCCTCAGACCTTCACGGAAGGCCAGGCAAAAACTCTGACAGCACAAAAAATAGTTTTCAGCGGTTCCTTCTGTTGGAGGAACCTAGGTGGCCAACATTCGATAATGGGGATGAACCAGGAGGCCCGGGTGATGCGCATCAGGTTCTGCAATGATGCCGGGCCTGTTCGTGGAACGGAACCGAAAACAACTCGGCGTAACGTGTAATCGAATTGAAACACACCGATGTGCCGGGTGACATGCGCGCGAAACGCTTTGGAGCGATGATCCAGCTTCACCAGCGAGCCGAGGAGCGCCGCCGATGGCACCCGACCAGATTAGACTGTCCGGGATGGTTTTCGCCAAGTCGTCCCGATGCGCGTGACGGCCGCCACACGGTTCCATGGTGGCCTGTTCGCGATCGACAAAGCTCGTCGAAGACTGGATCGTGCCGACACCCCTCCAGGTCCTTTATCCCGGGTTATTGCGGTACCCACGCCACTGGGATATTTTAGCAAGTGGTTAGGTGCGGCATCCATCGTGGGTGCGGCCCTGCCGTTTCGGCAGATCGTGAAGTCTTTAACAGACCAGGAGTCGCAAGCCGTGTCTTGCAGCCGACAGGTCATTAGCAGTTGAGGATGAGCCATGCTGCGATGTTGTGCGTTCGTTGCGGCCCTGATCCTCGCGAGCTTCACGGCGTTCCAGGCTTGTGCCGATCGAAGGGTTGCCCTTGTCATCGGCAATTCCGAATACCGCGAAATTCCGGCCCTCAAGAATCCGGACAAGGATGCCGCGGACGTGTCGAACACCTTCCGGCTGGCCGGATTCGATGTGTTCGTCGCCAAGGACCTCACCAAGATCGAATTCGAAAAGCAGTTCCGCAACTACCTCGCGGCGGCGGACGGCGCCGATCTGGCGATCGTGTACTATTCCGGCCATGGCTTTCAGATCGGCGGTGAAAATTTCCTGATCCCGGTCGATGCATCGCTCAAGAACGCGGCCGACATTGAGGTCCAGGCCGTCAAGCTCGATGATGTGCTGCAGCAGTTGCGAGCGAAATCGAAGATCCAGGTGATCATCCTCGACGCCTGCCGCAACAATCCGTTTCCGCGCAAGGACTATTGGTTGCGAGACCAACTGATCACTGCCGGCGACACCGGCCTTGCGCAGGTGAAAAGTTCGCTGAATACGCTTATTGCCTTCGCCACCGAGCCCGGTGCCGTCGCTTATGACGGAAGTGGCGACCTCAGTCCTTTTTCCTCCGCCTTCTCCCGTCGCGCACTGGCGCCGAACCAGGAGATACGCGCGGTCATGGCCGCCGTCCGCCGGGATGTGGTCGAAGCTACGGCCGGTAAGCAGGTGCCTTGGGAAAACTCATCGCTGATCGACGAGGTCGTCCTCATGCGTCGCGCCAGCCGGCCAGCACTGCCGCCGGTGTTGGAAAAGGTCGTGCCGTCCGGCGTCGGCCCTGTCGCGCTCGACCTGCCGGAGCCGCTGGATGTCGATGGCGGCTCGGTCACCGTCACCATCGAGAGACCGCCGGCGCTGGGGCGTCTGATTTTGGACGGCAAGCCGGTTGCGGCGGGTGAGCCGATCGCCGGCAAGGATCTCCCGCGCTTGCAGATGGACGTGCCCAAGGGGGCCGGCATCCAGGAAGAAGTCGACATGCTGGCCTATGCCACACGCGATGATTGGGGTGGCGAATCCCAAGGCATCCTTGTCTTCCGGGTCAGGAATGGTGAGGGGGACGAGGGCAAGCAACTCGTGGCCTCGCTCGAGTCCGAGCAGAAACAGCAAGCGGTGGAACGCGGCATTCACATTGCCGGCGCCGCCGAAGCCATCGAAAACCGTGACGTCCAGGTTCCAGTCGGTGTCGGCCCAGTTCCGTTGAAGCTGGATTTCCCGACCAAGGATCCGGCGGTCAGCCTGAAACTTGCGAGCTATCCGGCAACCGGGACGCTGTCCCTGCCGGATCGGACCTTGTCTCCGGATTCGAACCTGATGGCCGATGAAGTCGACCGCTTGCGCTACGAACCCCAGATCGGCGCCGTCAAACCACTGATAGTCGGCTTCGAAATCAGGGCTGACAACACCTCGCCAAAGCCGGCGACGATGAAGCTGTCGCCCAGCGTCGAGCCTTGCGACAGGGAGGCCGGTGAGCCACTTGACCTGCAGGGCGTCGTCCCCGGCCTGTTGCCGAACGAGATCAGCAGCAACGCCGTGGACGTCTGCAGGGCGGCGATGAAAGCCTATCCGGACGTCGCTCGCTTCCGCTACGAACTCGGTCGGGCTTTGCTTGCAGTCGGCAAGGTGGACGAGGCCAAGAAGGCAATCCAGGAGGCTGCCGACAAGGGGCACGTTCGCGCCGTGTTCGAGCTTGGCTACCTCAACGCGACGGGAACGGGAATGCCCGTCAATCGCAAGCAGGCCAATACCTTCTACTCCGCGGCGTCCGACAAGGGCGATCCCTATGGGATGACCTCGTGGGGCCGCGCCTTGTTCAACGGCTATGGCGTGGAGCGTGACACCACCAAGGGGCTGGACCTGCTGCTCAAGGCGGCGGCGATGGGGCACACCTATGCAATGAACGATCTCGCAGCGATCTTCACGGAAGGCCGTAATGGTGTGCCTGCCGATCCAGCTCGCGCCGTGGCCTTCCTCAAATCTGGCGTCGCGCGGCAGGACATGTATTCGATGAATCTGCTCGGCCGCAATTATCTTGCCGGCAGGGGAGTCGAGAAGGACCCGAAGACAGCACTCTCGCTCTTCCACAAATCCATGGATCTCGGCCAGCCCTATGCTCCCGGCAGCCTTGCACGCATGTACAGGGACGGTGTCGGCGTGCAGCAGGATCTTGCAGAAGCGCAAAGGTTGTTCGAGTTGGCGACCGACCGTGGCGATCAGTCGGCTGCGTATGATCGCGCGGCCCTTGAGATGCAGAGAGGCGAGAAGGCGGACCAGGCCGTGGCGGTACGCTACCTTGCTTTCGCCGCCGCGCTCGATCTTCGCAACGAAATTCCCGATGCCAGGAACACGCTGGCGAAGTTCGGAGCCAAGGCCAAGACGGCGGCTCTGAAGCAGATGCGTGGGACCCTCAAATCGAAGATTTCGGCGGACGGCTCGTTGGACGATCAACTGGTCAAGACGGCCAGGGCGGTCTGGGAACAAGCCAACCCGCGTCGGGACTTGTTCTGATCAACGAGGAGGCAATGTGGTGGGCTGGGCATTGAAACAGGCAATTGTCGCATCGATCCTATCCGGCCCCCTGGTTGTCGCGGGGTGCACGACCGTGACGCCGAGGGTCGAGCCGACCCCGACGACGATGCACAAGACGAAAGTCGTTCGCACGACGACCGCGCCAAACGTCTTTAGCCGGAAGGGCGGCGGCAGCGGTAGCGGGGGCACCGGGGGCGGATCGGGCGGTTGGGGATGAGCGCCCGATAGAAGTCAATTCCGCCCACGCATGACAGGTTGACGTTACGTGTCGAGGCGGACTCGAACCGCTCGCCAAGCAAGGGCAAGTGCTCTATGCTGCCATCTCCTGCGGTATCGAGATAGGTTGTCCTGGCGGGGCGTTCCATGTTCGAAGTCGTCGCATTCTGTCAAACAATGCGAGCGAAGGCCGGAGCCTTTGGTTTGGTCCTTGCCGCGCTGCTGGCTTTGCTGGTCTTCCAACCGCACGCCGCCAACGCCGCGCCGAACTGGACGCTCGATCCTGACGCCTCGGTGCTCACCTATCAGTCGGTCAAGAAGAACACGATCGTCGAGACCAACAAGATCAGGAACATCACCGGCACGCTCAGCGCTGCGGGTGACGCCAAGGTCAGCTTCGATCTCAATTCCGTCGACACCGGCGTCGACCTGCGCAATGTGCGCATGCGCTTCCTGTTCTTCGAAACATTCAAGTATCCGACGGCCGAGCTGACGGCGAAGGTGGACCCGGCGGCCTTTGCCGACTTGCCGGCCAAACGCCGGATCAAGGCAAGCTTGCCGTTCCGGCTGAGCCTGCACGGCGTCGATAAGGATCTGGAGGCGAGCGTCGTCGTAACCATGATCAGCGACACTCAGGTTTCTGTCGCGTCAGAGGCTCCCGTCGCGGTGCATGTCGAGGATTTCGGCCTGCTGCCGAACGTCGACAAGCTGCAGCAGGCCGCCAATGTGACGAACATCGTACCCACCGCCTCAGTGTCCTTCGACTTCGTCTTCGTCGCCGACGGCAGCAAGCCGGCCGCGGTGCAGACGGTCGCTGCCGGGACCGCCGATGTCGGTCCCGTGGCCACCGACGCGGCGAAGGCCAATTTCAGCGACGAGGAGTGCCTCAACCGGTTTGCCGTGTTGTCGCGCACCGGCGCCATCTACTTTCGTCCGGCCAGCGCCCGGCTCGATGCCAAGAGCCGTCCGCTGCTCACCGAAGTCGAAGGTGTCGTCGGCAAATGCCCGACCTTGAAGGTGGAGGTCTCCGGCTATACGGACTCGGACGGCTCGCCCGAGGCCAACAAGGCGCTCTCCGAACGGCGCGCGCAGGCGGTTGCCGATGCGTTGGTCGCCGGTGGCGTGCCGCGTCAGCAGATCACTGCCGCCGGCCATGGCGAGGAGAGCCCGGTTGCCGCCAACGACACGCCGAAGAACAAGGCGCTCAACCGGCGGATCGAGTTCTCCGCCATGAAGCTCGCGAACTGAGGTCGGGGTGGGTTCCCGTACAATGGCCTTTTGCGCCGTCTTGCTTCGCGGCGCCGGCCTTGTCGCGCTTGTCCTGCTTTTGACCTTGACGGCCGCCAGTGCCGAGCGCCGTATCGCGCTGGTGCTCGGCAACTCGCAATATCAGCACGCAGCGCCGCTCGCCAATCCTGCACGCGATGCCCAAGCGATGGCCGATCGCCTGCAGAACCTTGGTTTCGAGGTGATATCCGGCTTCGACCTCACCAAGCAGCAGACGCAGGCCACGGTCGCCCAGTTCGCCAAGCAGGTGCGCGGCGCCGATGTGGCGCTTTTCTTCTATGCCGGCCATGGCCTGCAGGTTTCAGGCAAGAACTATCTGCTTCCGGTGGATGCCGCGCTCGAGGACGAGACCTCGCTCGACTTCGAGGCCGTGTCGGTCGATTTCATTTTGCGTCAGATGTCTCGCGAGACCAGCATAAGGCTGGTGTTTTTGGACGCATGCCGGGACAATCCTCTGGCCGAGGTGCTGGCAAAGACCGCCGGCGTCAAGGGTGCAAGCAGCGGCCTTGCGGAAATTCCGATCGAGAATGGCGGCGCCGGAACGCTCGTCGCCTTTGCCGCCAGTCCCAACCAGCTCGCCTATGACGGGTCCGGCGATCACTCGCCCTTCACGACGGCATTGCTTCAGCACATTGGGGAATCCAATGTCTCCATCACCGAAGCGATGAACAGGGTGACCAGCGACGTCTTCAAGGCGACCGCCGGCAAGCAACGCCCCTGGATCAATGTTTCCTTGACCACCGAGGTCGTCCTGCACAAGGTCGATCTCAAGGCGCCGTTGATCGTCGGCGAGGCGAGCCCCCCGAAATCTGAAGCCGGATCCGAGACGCGCAACACCGGCGCTTCGCCAGGCCAGAATGCCGACCAGCTTGCGCTTGATACGCTGCGTGCGAAAATCCCGAAGCTGGCTACAGACGGTCCTATCCTTTTCGATCGTCCCGTGAAGTTCGGCGACCCCGCGATCGACGGCAAGAGCATCGCCCAACTTATCAAGAGCGAACCGCTTTTCAGTCCGGTGGAAGGCCTCGACAAATCGGTCTGGCAAGGCAAGCACTGCAACAACTGCCATGAGTGGAATGAGGTCCGGCTTTGCGAGCAGGCGAAAAATTTCGCCGCCAACGACGTCTCGGTCCTGCGCCTGCAGCATCCGCTCGGTACCCGCTTCAAGGTCGCGCTGGCCAGATGGGCGCAAGGCGGCTGCCAATAATGCCGGCCTGATACCAGCGATGACGGGCAGCGATCGGCGAATGCCGTTACGCCGCCATCTCCGCCATCTGGATGCCCATTTCGACAAAGGCCGAAAGCACGGAAAACCGGTCCGCCAGCGAGGCGCGGGCCAGCCCGGCCAGAATTCCGGCATTCACGGCATGGGCGGCAGGAAATCCGGTCGACACCATGTCGAGGGTCGGGTCACGCCATACTGCTGCCAGAGCGATCCAGGCGGCCGGCGTCGCCGGCGGCAGGTCCAGGGAATTGCTCAAGACTGCCTGATGGTGGGGATTGTCAGGTTCGCCGACGCGGTCGTGGACAAGCGCCAGCAATTCGAGATCCCGGTCCGCGAGGAGCTCGGCGAGATTGCTCAGGCATTCATGCCCCCACCAGACGGCGGCTCGCTCGGGCAGCAGGTAGGCACAGAACGTGACTGCTTCTTCCGGCACGCGCCCGGCAAGCAAGGCCCGGCAAAAATCAAGCGGCGGCTGGCCGGTGGCCAGCGATTTCATGTCCCTGGCGATGGCGGGACAAGCGAGAAACAGATCCCGTGCCGTTCTGTATCCGAATTCATTGGCCATGGCTGCCGCACCCCAAGAACCACCAGAATAGCACTCAAGCCTGTGGCCGAGCGCCGGTCAAGCGTCAGTCGTTGGCAGGGGGCGGCCAAGGGGGGCTTGCGTTTGTTCACAGACAATCGCTTGCCGATTTGATATGATGCGCCAGCGAAATCCTCTTGGACAGGAGTGACGGTCATGCGATGGGGCAGTTCAGCCTTGGCATTGGCGGCCATGCTTCTTGCAACGCACGCCTTTGCCGATCCGCTTCAGAAATCGGAAGACATCGTCAAGTTCTTCGCCGGACAGCCCGGCAATCTGGGTGCCGCGCGCGGCATCTGCGTCGGCACGGAGGAAGAGTGCAAGAGCAAGGCCGAGAAGACTGGCTCGGCTGCACAAAAGACCGGTCTCGACATGATGATCAATTTCGCCCTTGATTCCGCGCAACTCGACCAGACGGCGCGTACCGAACTCGACGAGTTCGCCAAGGCGCTGAAGGACAATCGGCTGAGCACGTTCAGCTTTGTCGTTGAAGGTCATACCGATGCAACCGGCCCGGATCGCTACAACCAGGACCTGTCGCAGCGGAGGGCCCAGTCGGTGGCGGCTTTCCTCGAAGCGAACGGCGTAGAACCTGCCAGGCTTGAAGCAATCGGCCTTGGCAAGTCGCACCCGCGTGTCGCCAATCCATACGATCCGGTCAACCGGCGCGTGGAAATGCGCATCAGGACGGAGTAGGCGGTCGCCGCCAGGCCGATCCGTCGACAGCGATAGCGGCAAAAGGGAACTCGTCCAGCGCGGGTTCCCTTTGACTGGCCATGATCAATATCTCATCGCGCCGCCGATCACGACGCCGCTGCCGAAAATCAGCGCCTTGGTCAGGAAGTCATTGTTGTCTCTCCGGCGCGGCTCGTCGCGCATCACAATCTCCCTGTTGCGCCAGCGCTCGACGATCTGCTGTCTTCGCGGTTTCCGCTGCGCCACCGGTTTCAGCGTGCGGGTCTTCTGCACGACCTGTTTCTTCGGTGGTGCGGCGCGGACCTGGTCGGCGGCCGAGGTACGAACGGCCGAGCCGGCACTCGCGTCCGCATCGCTCGTGTCGAGCGCCGCGACCTGCTTGCCCGCCTTGGGGGCCTTCAGCTGGTCGATGTCGAGCCTTGCCACCGTGGCGAAGGGGCCGCTCGGGAACTGGTCGAGATAGGCCTCGTAATAGGGAATGGCATTCTTCTTCGAAGCCTCGTCCCAAAGCCGCTGCTCGACCTCCCAGGACGGCGGATCGCTGGCCAACGGCGCGGGGGCAGGCGAGGCCGTCGTCCCGGCTGCATCGGCGATCGGCGCCCCCGCGGCTTGTGCCGACGGCTTGCCAAGGAAAACCTCGCGTCCCAGCGATGCGTTGTGCCATGGGCGCTGCCGGCCTTGCGTTGCTTCCGTCACGTCGCCGCGCACGCGCGTCAGCGCGCTCTGAATCTCGACACCGGGTTCGGTCAGGTGCTTGGCCAACGCCAGCGAGTAGGGGCTGTCTAAGCCGTCACCGTCGAAAGCGATAGCGCCGGGATCGGTTGCGTAAGCGATCAGGACACCGCCGGTGCCGACGCCGTCCGCCTTTGCATCCACCGGCGCGAGGCCGGCGCCAAGCGAGCGGCTCTTGGGCAGAGCCGCAGCCAGGGTACGACCCAGCGGATTGTCGCGGCAGGCATCGAGAATGATGATGCCAACAGCGGGATCGGCAGGCAGCGCCGCCATGAACTCGTCGATCTGAACCGTGCGGGTCTTGAGATAGGCGGGCGAGGTCAGATCGGCATCGACCGGTATGAGATAGTTCTTGCCGTCGACCTGCATGCCGTGGCCGGCGTAGAAGATGACCGCGAGGTCGGCGTTGTAGGATTCTTCGGTGAATTTGCTGATCAGGCCATGCATGCCGGCATTGTCCTGGTCGACGCCTTCGATCACGTCGAAGCCGGCGTTGCGCAGCGTCGACGCAATCAAGTGGGCGTCGTTCGCCGGGTTGGGCAAGGCGACGGCGTTGACATATTTGCTGTTGCCGATGACCAGCGCGACACGCTTGCCCCCGGCCGTTGCGGCCTGGACGCCGAAGGCGGCAAGGATGGAAAGGACAACTCCGCTCAAAAGGATGGCAAACAGTTTCATGGATCAGCCCTCCGGCCCATCGGGGCACGCTATCGATCTCTGCGCATGCTCATTTCGTCAGCCATAAGTCGCTTCTGCCAAAATGGCTCTCAGGCTTGTGTAGCCCCGACGACGGCTTAGGTTCACCGAATGCACCTGGCCTCAGCAAATATTTGCCGGTGTCAAAACCGATCGAGCCGGCGATCGTGCCGCCCTTGAGCCGGGACGGTCCAATTCTTTGTTTTGACGCAATTCCCGAGGGCAAGCGCTACGCGCTCTTCCCGGGAAAACCGTTCACACTATTCCTGGAATTGCTCAGCCCGGCTCAAGCATCTCTTGGATTGAATTGAGCAACGCGGTTATCGCCTGCTTGTACTTCTCGAACTCCGGCGACGTCTGCCGGACCTCGGTCGTGGTTGTCGCCGGCTGGCTCTGATCGGTCGCCACGCGCGGCACTTTCTGCCCCATTTTCCGCTCGGCCCAATCGATGACGTAGCCGACGGTCTTGCCGGTCAGGAACGGATTGGCCTGGATCACGGCTGCGCCCAGAACGGCGGTCAATTGCGACGAGCCGGACGCGGCCAGCACCTGGTGCGCTCCTTCCATGCCAAGGAAGTGGCAGAGATAAAGACGCCCGGCGGTAATCTGGTGGCCGCGGGCGCGCAGATAGGCCTCCCCTTCGCGCGCCAGGTTGCGCACCATTTCGCGCGACAGCGTCGCGTCATAGCGAAGCGCGAGCAGGTCGGCGGTCGAAAGCGATCGGGCAAGGTCGGGACGATAGGTATTCATCATCCGGATCCAGGTCTTGGTGATGAACTGGCCGGCGCCGGTTGCCGACGAGTTGGGATTCTTGGCACGGGCGCTGCCGCCGCTTTCGACATGGACGATCCGGTCGGTCAGCGTCTCGACCGCGGAATCGCCGGGCCCGCCGGAACTGACGGAAACGGCGGTGGCGACCGTGGTGACTGTCCCGAGCGGGTCGATCGCCTCGCCGTTCTCGTAGAGCTCGAAATGCAGATGCGGGCCGGTCGAAAGCCCCGTGGTGCCGATGTAGCCAATGACGTCGCCGGCCTTCACCTTGGTGCCGACGCCGCTTGCGATGGCGAATTTTTGCATGTGCGCGTAGCGCGTCTCGCGGCCGTTGGCATGCGCGATCTTGACCAGATTGCCATAGCTGCCGCCATCGCCCTGGAAGGAAATCTCGCCGTCGAAGGCGGCCATGACCGGCGCCCCGACCGGAGCCGCCCAGTCGACACCCTTGTGGATCCGAACCGTCCCGAGGATCGGATGCTTGCGCGGGCCGAAGGTCGACGTCATCACCCCGGCGACCGGCGTGACCATGCCGTTGGTGACGTTCAGCGAGCGGACCTGATCATCGCCGGTCACGCAGGCGTATTGGCCGTCGCTTTGCTGGAAGACGAAGCAGTCGAGGTTCTTGTCCTTACCCAGGACACCGACGTAAAGCACCCGTCCGGAGATCTCGCCCTGGTCGCGCGGCGTCTGCGAGTAGATCATCACCAGGCGCTGGTCCTCGCTGGCGAAAGCGTCGAGATCCTGTCCCCTCGACAGATACATGATCGCTTCGCCGATCACGCTGGTCGGCACCTTGTTGCGGGCCGCGGTCGAGTAGATCGCGTCGAGCAGGCGGTACTGCCGCTTGGGCCCGCCCTGGTCCGAGGCACCGGAATAGTTGAAGAGGTCCTCGCGAACCCAGGGGTCGACGCCGGAAACGAAGGCGCCCGCCGTGTTGCGCGTCAGCGTGCCGACATAGACGTTCCTGGCGTAGACCGAGACCTGCATCAGCGACATGGTGGTCGTCTCGCGGTTCGGCCGGAAGCCGCGCATGGCGACCACAAAACCGGCCTCGAGCCCGTCGCGCTTGAACACCGCCTTCAGCGCCTCGCCGGCAAGCCTGGCGTCGTCCGCGGAGAAATGCGCGTCGAGCGCCACGCTATCCAGGCTGCGGTCGTTGAGGATTTTCACGAAAGTGTCCTCTGTCGCCGCGAAGCGCTGATATTCGCTGGTGACCGTGGCGACGGTGGTGTTGTTTTCGATCGCGGTTTTCTTGAAGGCGGGGAGCGCTGCCTCGCCCTGGTCGATGGTCTCGCCCCAGCCGGCCTCGGGGTCGTCCGCGTCGGCCTTGGGCGCCGAGCCGGCGGGGATCTCGCCCTCGTCCGGCGGCGCCTGCAGGTCGTTTGCCAGATCGCCCGGTTGGTCGTTGGGCGCCGCAGCAGGTGCGGGCGAGGTCGGCTGCTGATCGTCAGGCGCTGCGGTTGAAGACTTCGCAGCAGTCTGCCGCTGCGCCTTGAAGAAGGCAAAATCCTCCTGCGTCGACGGGATCGTCGTCATGAACTTCTCGCTGGCACTCAGCATCACGTCGGACAGAATCTCGATCTGCGGCGAGGCCCCGGAACTGTCGAGTTCGGCCGGGCGCGCAACCGTGTGGCCCTTCGTGGCGGTGTCCGCGTCGGGCGCCAGCGTGATCCACATCGGGTCACCGGCAAGGTCGATGATGGCAGGCACATAGACCGAGGCGTCGGGCGGCACGTCTTCCATGCCTTCGACGGGATGCAGTTCCTCGTCCTCGTCGCCGAACGACCAGTTGTCCTTGGTAAGATAGAAGCCGGTGGCGATCGCGATGACGGTGAGCGTTGCAACGCCTGCAAGAACGCGGCGCCAGAGTTTGCGTCTGCGCTCGGCCAGGCGCGCCAGTCTCTTTTGTTTGAAGCTCGTGTCGATGCTGTGCGTCACGGGCTGTTTCCGGTCAGGAAATAGGTCCAGCGCACCTGCTCCAGCGTATCGACCTCGACGAAACGCGCCGCGATATGACCGCGCTGCCAGCACTCCTCGATGCCACGGATGGAAAAGCGGCGCCGATCGACGCACATCTCGGTCGATCCGTTGAGGATCGCATGGCCGAACACGTCGGTCGCGTAGAGGTAGATGTAGCGGTTGGCCAGTTCCTCGCGGATGACGTTCACGCACTGGTTGGCGCCGATGGTCCACCAGCCGTCGGTCTGGTCGGCATTGTCGACCTTCTGTCCGACGGCGAGGTTGACGACGTCGAGCGTCTGGTTGCAGACGGTGAATTCGGCATGCGCGCTGTTAGTCGAGAAGATAACGAGCAGCGCCGCGCCGGACAGCGCGGAGAATGCCAAGCGGCCGGAGAAATCCGCCAACAATCGAAGCCAGCTAGGCTTTGCGTGTGACGAAGGCCGGCAAAATGAATGCGAGGGGCGAAGGTCCATCGGCGTTCATATCTATCCGCCGAGCCGGAAATACTTGGCGGTGGCGGAGAACTGCGAGCCGTCGGCGCCGATCTCCTCGAGGATCTTTGGCAAAAGCTCGGAGACCGGCGTCGGTTTCGAGAACATCGCGGCCTGGATGTCCTTCGGCCCGGCGATCACCAGCATGATCTGCGGCAGGGGTTTGCCGGCCGACTTGTCGGCGGCGCCTAGACCGATCGGGATGTTGAAGGTCGCCTTGTCGGTCTGCGCCACGATGCGATCATCGAGGTTGAAGGCGATGCCCCTGTGGTCGATTAGCATGACGTTGGAAACCAGCCCGCCACGCGTTACCAGCGTGCCACTGATCGGCGCGCCATCCGGCACCGATGTCCGGTCGAGAACGAGCTGCGGACTTTCCACACGGTTCCGGTCGAGGACGCGCAGGAAGTTGGTCACTTCACACTGAGGCTGCTCGATAAGATGGACATTGATGTCCGGCTCGAGATGGAACCTCGAGCGAAAATCGTTGAGCATCTGCTCGAAGGGCTGCACGGCTGTCGCGAGGCCTTCGATGGCCGCGGAGCTGGCGGTTTGCGATGTCAGCGACGCATAGAAACAGTCGCCGCCGCTGAAGTCGCGCACCCACGAGGCGCGTTGCGCCGCCTCGTCGACCGGCTTTCCCGGTGGAACCGCCGGCTTTGGCACATCGATCGCGACTTCGGTGTCGGGCCGTGTGGTTGCCGGTGGCTGTGGTTGCTGCGACGGCTGCGCCATCTGTGTCGGCTCTGATGGCGAGGTTGGTGGTATCGGCTGGCTGGCCGTCGGGGGCGGGGCAGCCGGTTTCGCCGGCGGGCTGGCCGGCTGCGTCGGCAACCGGCTTTCAGAGGCCGGCGGCGAGGAAGCCCCCGGCCTGGCCAGCTTGGAAAGGATCTCGACCAGGTCCGTTGCACTGGGTTCTGTCGCCGGCGGATTTGCCTGCTGCGCCGGCTTTCTCCCTGCCTCCGCCTGGCTTGGCGCGGACGTCTTCGGCGGGTTCGCGGTCGGTTCCTGGGCAGGCTTGGTCTCGACCGGGGGCTCTTGCGCCTGACTGTTGTCCGTGGTTTCGGGCTGGGCCGCAGGCGGCGCTGGCTTGCCGACGGGGGGCGCTACCGGCGCCTGCTCGGCGGGTTGCCGTGCTTCCGTTGCCGGCGGCGCCTCGGGCCTGGTGGTCGGCATGGGGGTGTCGGTAGGCTTGGCCGGCTCCGGTTTCTGCTCGCCCGCGGCGTCCGCCTGGTTCTCGGCCGGCATCGGAGGCTTCACCTGTGCATCCGGCAGGGCAGGTGGGTTCACCGTCTCGATGGTGGCGGCATTGTCGGATTTTGAAGGCTCTGGCTGAGGCTGCACCGGCGGCTGAGGGTTCGATTCATCCGGCTGCGGCGTTTGAGCCACCGGCTTGGGGGCTTCAACACCGGATTTGGGCACTGGCTTCGGTGTCAGCGGCTTGAGTTTCTCTTCGGCCGGCGGAGGCGCCAGGACGCCGCTGAAGTAAAGGCCGCCGCCCAGCAGGACCGCCAGCGTCACGAGGCCGCCGGCGACGGCCGGCATCCGCGACGGTTTTCGCGGCGCAGCCGGCATGGGCGTGCTGGCCGGCGCGGGCGCTGGGGCAGGCCGGGGTTGTGACAGGTGCGCCGGTCGCACATGCTCAACAAAGTGTTTTTCGCCCGCCGAGGCCGAAGGCTGCGGCCCGGACTCGGCCAGCGCCGTCCAGCCGGCGCGCGGCAAGCCCGCGCGGTCACGCGGACCATACGATGCCGGCGGCAATGTCGCGTCGACATCCTCGCCACGCGTTGCCCTGGCGATCTCGGCCATGCTGGCCGGCCGATCGCGCGGATCCGGCTGCAGCATCGCGGCAATGAGTTCTTGGAAATCGGGGTCGATGTCAGACAGGTCCGGCACGGTCCGGCGTTTCTCGATCACCTCATATTGCGAGCCGCTCATATCGAGCGGCTTTCCGCGCAATGCCGCGGCGAGCACCAGTCCGAGGCTATAGATATCGGACTGCTCGCTGACCTCGCCGCCATAGAGACCGAGCTGTTCGGGCGAAACGTAATTGTATTTGCCGGCGAACTTCCCGCCGATCAGCGTTTCACCGCCTACGGCGGCCGACCGGGCGATGCCGAAATCGATGATCTTGGCGCTTTCCACCCGCCCGCCAGGCAGGATGATGTTGTCCGGCGAGAGGTCGCGGTGAACCGCGCCCGCCTGGTGCACCGCGGCGAGCCCCGAAGCCAGGCGATGACAAAGCCGCCGCACTTCTCCCCCCGGCATCGCTCCGCGACGCATCACGTCGAATAGTGATTGGCCGTCCACGAACTCCATCGCCAGATAGGGGCGGCCGATCCTCGGATCGATGGTGAAGACGTGATAGCGCACCACCGCGTCATGCGACAGGTGGTTGAGGATCGACGCTTCCTTGCGGAACAGCGACAGGATCGTCTGATCGCGGGCGAATTCGGGCAGTACGATCTTGATCGCCACATGGTCGCCGGTTTGGATATTGTGGCCGCGATAGACTTCTCCCATGCCGCCGGAGGCGATCCTCTCGTCGAGTTCGTAAATGCCGCTGAGCTGCGTGCCGACGCCGGCATAGATGTCGTTCGTCGATATCCGGGTCTTGTCCTCGTCGCTCATCTCGCCAGGCTCTCCGCTCCGGACCGATCCGAATGGAGCGCGCCGTTGCGCCCGCCGCCGATCTTCACGAGTACGATGGTCACATTGTCGGTTCCGCCGCGCGCCAGCACCGTCTCCAGCAGGCTTCGGCACGCCGCCTGCGGCGTTGCGGATATCACCGCGGCTTCGATCTCGGCGTCGCTGACATGCGCCGTCAGTCCGTCGGTGCTCAGGACGAAAACATCGCCCGGCATCAGCTCGCCCTGCTGGAAATCGATCTCGAGCTCATCGCTGACGCCGACCGCATGGGTGATGACATGGCGGCGCGGCCAGGTAAGCGCTTCCTCCGCGCTGATCATGCCGCGGTCCAGCAGTTCCTGGACCTCGGTGTGATCCTTCGAGACCTGAAAGATCACACCGTTGCGGACCAGATAGATGCGGCTGTCGCCGGCCCACAAGCAGGCGAAGCGTCCGTCCATTGCAAGCAAGGCCGCGAAGGTGGAGCCGATGGTGATGCCGCGCGATCGCGAGATGTCGCGGATCTCGGAATTGGCGCGGCTCAGCCGGTCTTCGAAGCGCGCGCGAAGGTCCGGCGCCGAGCTCGCAATGCCGATCGTCGCCAGATGATCGACGATGCTGGCCGATGCGACCTCGCCGGCCTCGTGCCCGCCCATGCCGTCGGCCACCACCCACAGGCCGGTCTGCGGCTCTATCAGGTAGTTGTCCTCATTGTGGTCGCGCACGCAGCCCTTATGGCTTACGCCGAAGCTTTCGATGGGAAGGACGACAGAGCTCAATTTGCCACCAAGCGCTTCGCGAGCGTCCTCTGTGACCAATCATGGGCGGCGTGCCCAGGCCACTTTGCCACAAGCGCATACGTTAGAGTACCGAAATGAGGGCTGCGGCCGGCGGCGCGCTGGAACACAGCCATGTCAGAACGCCTTTGGACAGCTGAAGCCGGCCAGGGCCGGCAGCAGGAATGGATTGGCCCCCGGTCCGGTCTGCATCGTGTAAGCGACGTCTCGTCCGCCGATCACGAAGCGGGCTTCGGTGTTGGCGCCATTGGCGGTGATGGTCGCCTTGTCCAACAGACGCTTGAAGGCCCACGGTCCTTCGAATTTGAGAGCTGAGTCGCGGCCCGGCATTTCCGGCATCAGGCTAAGGCTGGCGGAACCAGAGGCCGTGCTGGTTGGCCAGGTCACGGTGCTTGGCGCGCTCCCGGCCTGACTGCTCTGGACGGTCTGTCCGTCAATGTCGAGAACCGCGTTATCAGCGTCGCTGTTCAGCGAAAAAGGCGTGATGGTGATCGAAACCGACGGCACCGAGCCACCGGATGGGAAGAAGGCGCTGCGGATTTCGGCGGCCGACTGAAATGATTTCAAGGTCGACTTCGCCAGGTCGCGGCTGGAGCGGACATCCTGTCTCCAGGTCCATTCCTGGCCGGTCATGTCGATCAGCGGCGCAAGGTTCTGTGCGAAGAAGCGGTCCATCAGCCCGCCCGGCGCGAAAAGCTTGGCGAAATCCGCTATCGGGATCTCTCCGGTGCCGTCACTGGCAAAGGGATAGCGACCGTTGACCGCCTCCTCGCAGGCTCGTGTGACCGTCTGGTCGAGGTTCTGGTTGAGGTTGGCCACCGAGGCTTGCGCGACATTGCCTTCGAACTCGTCCGCTGCCGCGTTGACCATGCGCGCAAGCGGCTTCGGAAGACGCGAGGCATTGGCGCGCAGCGTGGAGATCTGCAACTGCAGGTTGGCATTGACGCGTTCGGTCTGTGAAGGGACATCGGCCGAAAGCTTGAGGCTTTGAAAGATGTCGCGGAAATTCCGTGTCAAGGCATCGAGCGGCCGCCGTCCACTGGGGCCGCTGACCAGGGCCTGGAACGGTCGAAACTGTGCCTCGACGCTCGCGCCGGCATTCTGTGTGACGGTCGAGCCCAATCCGGCTCGGCTCTGCGACTTGCCGCCGGCGATCTGCAGGCCGATGCGTGCCAGACCTTTGGCCACGCCGGCGGGGTCTTCCTGCGCCGCGCTGCTCTCGCCCTCGGCCGCGGTGTCCTGCTTCGTCAATGCGGTCTCATCGGCGATCGCGGTGAACAGCTGATCGAGAGGCGAGTCCGGCGCGGCGAGGGCGGAAAGCGCGAGATATTGCGGCTTGTCCTTGAGCAACGCCTTGAACTTGAGCTGGTCGAGCACGCGGTTCCATGCGGAGGAGAATTCCTTGCCGTAGCGGTCGATCAGTTCGGAACCGAGCTTGGGCAGGTCCTGGTCGATGCCACCCTGTTCGCCGCCTCCGCCGAGCACCCACCGGTCGTTGACGAGCATTTGCGCGATGCGCGAGAGCTGCGGCAGGAAGAAGCGGTTGAAGCCGGCGCGCGTGTAAAGCCCGGGAACGTTGAGATCGGTGAGGTCGCTGCCATCCATGCGTTCGAACAGCAGCTGCGCCTCGGGGCCGGCTTTCGCGGCGACGGAGAGGTCCTCCAGCCTTGCGGCATAGACCGCCGACCTGATCAGCGCCGAAGCGCGGTCGGCAAGGCTCATGCGCCCAAGCGAGCGTTGCGCGGCCTCGATCAGTGGCTGGTTGAGTTCAAAGACGGGATCGTAGGCGTCGTCGAGCGCGAGCATCGCGTGCAGATGCTTTTCGAGCTGCGCGCGGCCCTCGCGGTTGTTCTCGCCGGGATAGCGGTTCTCTTCCCAATCCTGCCTCATCCAGGAGACGATCAACTCGTCATCGACCTTCGGAGCCTTGCCGCCCAGCATCAGGTAGATCTTCAGCGGTTCGTAGAGCGCGATCGGATCGGCCATCCTGGCCTGGATGGTGCGCTCGGCCTGCACCAGCAGCCGGGAGCGGAATGTCCGCTCGAGCGCTTGCCGGTAGGCGGTCCTGGAGGCCGACAGCAGCCTCTCGCGCTGGCTGAGCCCGAACGTCTCCTCGATCGGCTTTGCCTGGTCGCCGTTCTCGAAGCCGGCCGGCAGGTTGCGCAGCTGGTCGAGCGGGCCGATGACGTTTTCGAGGTCGACGTCGGTCACCGTCGTGCTCTTGAGCAGCGAATCGGCGCTGTCGCGATACTGTGCCATCGCCTGCCTGGTTGAGGCGATCAGCGACTTGTTGGCGAAGAAGCTGAGGCCAAGCACGCCGAGAGCCGCCAAGGCCGCCAGCGCAATGGCGGCGAGACCGCCAAATCTCGCGAGCCTGGCGCGCCGTTCGGCCACCCGGTCGAAGGATACCCAGCCCGATTCCGGGAAGATCACATTGGTCAGCAGATCGTGCAGGAAGAAGCTCTTGCCGGTGCCGGAAAGATGCGCCTGCGAGGTGCTGCCGAAGCTGCGGCCGATCGTGCCCAGCACCTGGTCGAACGGGGTTCCTTCCTGAGTACCAGAGGAGAAATAGAGACCCCGCAGGCTGACATTGACATGCGATCGAGAGGCATCGAACAAGCTGCCGATAAAATGCGCTATCCGGTTCCCCAGCGCAGCGAACTGCGCCGGGAAGCCGAAGATGGCGATGCGCGCCACCGGGTCGGCCTCCTCCTGCAAGCGATCGACGACTTCTTCCGCCAAGCGCTTCGCCAGCCGGTCGAGTTCGGCCGGCGCCTCGCCGGCCATGTTCCTTGTGCGATCGGCGGTCTGGAACGTCGCGCCCCACACCTTGCGCCTGCGCGCTTCGTCGAATTGGCCGAAATAATCCAAGAAGCCGGAAACGAGATCGGACTTGGTGAAAAGCAGATAGACGGGAAACTGGATCTTCAGCGTCTCGTGCAATTCGCGCAGGCGGCTTCTTATCTCGGTCACATGCGCCTCGATATGCCGGTCGTCGAGGCCGATGAGATCGGCGAGGCTGATGGCCAGGATCACGCCGTTGATCGGTTGCCTTACGCGGTTTTTCTTGAGCAATCCGAGGAAAGCAAGCCAGCTTGCCTTGTCGCGCTCGCGGTCCGATTCCTGCGTCGTGTAGCGGCCGGCCGTGTCGATCAGCACCGCCTCATCGGTAAACCACCAGTCGCATGACCGCGTGCCGCCGACGCCGGCGACCGGCTGGGCATTGCCGGAGCCCGCAAGCGGAAATTTCAGCCCGGAATTGACCAGAGCCGTCGTCTTGCCGGCGCCTGGCGGGCCGATGATGATGTACCAGGGAATATCATAGAGGAAGTTGCGCTTGCCGCTCGTCCGCTTCAGCGTCGCGATGGCCTCGCTCATGCGCGCTTCGAGCAGCTGTGCATCGTCGTTGCGCTCGTCGCTGCGCACGATGGCCGCTTCGAGCGCCTTTTGCGCCTTGCGCCTTTGCCAGAAGCCGATGCCGTAGAACAACGCCAGCACGGCCACCGTCACGCCGACGATGACCGCCCTGAGCCATACGGATCCGAGTGGGCGGGTATCGGCGAAGCGGATCAGCGGTCCGGCATACCAGACGGCGGCCGAGAAGCCGGCCAGGGCCAGCACGCTGAATATCCGCAGCAGCCAGCGCATCAGTTGCCGTTCTCCGCCGATCCGGTCTGCAAGGTCTCCTGTTTCGGGATCATCACGTCGACGCGGCGGTTCTTGGCGCGGCCGTCCGCCGTCGCGTTGTCGGCGATGGGTTCGTCTTCGCCCTTGCCGTCCACGCTCAGACGCGATGGATCCTTCAATTGCCTGGCGATCATCGCCTGCACGGCCTTCGCGCGGGCGACCGAGAGATCGAAGTTCGATTTGAACGCGCTCGACTTCTTCGGCTTCACATTGTCGGTGTGGCCGACGATCTCGATCGGTCCGGCTTCGGCGTCTAGGGCCGTGGCGATATTGGCCGCGATCGGCTGGAACTGTGCCTTCAACTCAGCCTGGCCGGATGCGAACAGAAGCTGGTTGCTGATCTCGACAACAATGAAGTCGCCCTTCGTGCCGACGTTCAGTCCGCCGGCGGCGATGTCCTGGGCGAGTGCCGCGCGGATGCGGTCGATCTGCGTGGTGTCCGGGGGAGCGGGTGGCGGCGGTTTGGCTTGCACCGGTTCGGCGGGTGCCGCCACGCTGGCGCGTTCAATGGTGAGAGGGGTCGAAGGATTGAGCGCCAGCAGCGCGCCGGCGGTTGCATCGCCTTCATCGGTGATCAGGATCCGCAGCCCAAAGAAGGCCGCCGTCACCAGCGTCGCCGCAGCGGCTGCGATCGCCCACAAAGGCAGCCGCCCCCCTGGCCTGGCCATCGCCGCCGCCATGCCTTGCCACCGGGGCGAAATGTCCTCGGCGGCGCGCGGCCTGAAATAGCGCAGCGTGTCGTAGACGTCGCGCCGGACGCGCTCGAGTGCGTTGCGTTCGCCGGACAATCCCCGATACTGGCCTTCGAACCCCAGCGACAGGCAGGCATGCATCAATTCGAGCAGGTCGTAATGCGCTTCAGGCTTGGCGAGGATATTGTTCAGCGCTTCATAGAAGCCGGTTCCTGTCGGTCGTATGTGGAAGAACTGCACCACCAGACTGTGCTGAAGCCAGGTTTCCTTGTTTGGCCAGGGCAGGTTGCCGACCAGATCGTCGGCGGTTTCGCAAAGCGCAAATTTCGCGATCCGTGCGTCTTCTTCCCCGATGCCGGCTTTGGCCATGGTGTGGTCGAAGGTCTCGATGGCGTCTGCGATATGCGCCGCCAAGGCTGCGGCTTGCCGTTCGACCGGTATCAGTCGCAGCTGACCGAACAGCATGAGCAAGGGGGCTGCGGCGGCAAGGATAGGATTTGGCGCGGCATACTTCACGCCAGCGGTGGCGTCGAGCAAGGCGTCCTGCCGCAACGCCGGTGCCGCCGCGGGCTCAGCCCCGTGGCCGGCTTCCTGAACAACCACGGTTCCGGACGACCAGCCGGGGGGCATTTGCCGGCCGAGGCCGGGGTCGAACACTGTCGATTCCCTGGCGGGTGATGGCGCACCGGAACTATCGGGAGCCACGCGCGGCTTTTGCCTTGGCCGTGGCGCGCGGATGACGGTTTTGTCCGGCGGCTCGGAGGGATCGTCCTTCGAGCTCATCGGCGCGCCACCGTCGAGGTGCGCGTACCAGGCTGGGTATCAACAGCGAGCCGGATGGAAAGACTGATCTTGCCGAAACATGACATTCCTGCACACGCCCCAAGCCACGCCGCTTTGCCAGCCAGGCAAGCACCCATGCGCTATCCTAGTCGCACCGCAAGCCGATTGAAATCGGAAAGCAGGATGATCAAGGAAGCGGCTTCTTCCAGGGGGCCCTCACACAGCCCGTAAGAGCGTTGCCGACGACATTTGCCGAGCGCGGCTATTTCTGCTTGCCAGCCTTGGCGTAGGCTTCGGCGAAATAGGCGAGGAAGACATCCAGCATGCCGTTTTCGTGCTTGTCCTCCATCGTCCGCCACGTTGCGACGAGCGCGTCCCAGGCCTGGCTTTTCCTGGACGAAAAGGACGCAGGCGGGATTCTTTTGGCGATCGCCTCCGGCGACAGGTCGTCGAGCAGCCTCGAGAGCGCGGCCTGCATGGCGGCGTAGGTTGCGATTTCGTGGGTCTTCAGGTCGCGGAACGCATCCTCGATGCTGTGCCTGGCATCGAGATAGCCGGCCCGGCGCTTGGCAAACATGATCTCGAGTATGTCGTCGGTGCCCGGCACGAATTTCAGCGGGTTGTTGTCCTCGGCGCCGATCATGGTGCGGTGCGCGCTTTTGGCGAGCACCTTGGCGGCCGCCCGCGCCTTGAGCAGCAAGGACAGTTGCTCGACCGTGGTTCTCAGCACCGCACCGATCTCGGCAGCGACGTCATGCGGGTCGCGCGACTGCAACAGCTCCGGCGACAAGCCGGCCGCCCTGGCGATATCGCGCAGTATCCCGTCCGCTTCCGCCGACTGCTTGGCCGGAACAGCGGGGGTGGACTGCAGCGCCGAAGACACCGGCGCCGCCTCGGCCGGGCGCTGCCCCGCTGGATTGTGGAATGGCGCACTGCCAGGTTCCAGCGGCCTTCCCGTCGTGGGCGGCAACTCGCGTTGCGTTGAACCGGTCCTGGCTTGCGGATGCCCGGTGGCGACGCGCTCTTCGTCGACCGAAACGGCGACGACATAACGGCCGATCAGCAGCCGGTCGCCTTGGGTCAGCCGATGCGGCGCATTCATGCGCTGGCTGGAGCCGTTGACGAAAGTGCCGTTGCGCGAGACGTCATGAAGCCAGAACGAGCCCGCCTGATAGTGGACTTCGCAATGCCGGCCCGAGATGAACTTGTCGGGGTCGGTAAGTGTCCAGTCGCAATTTTCGCGCCCGATTTCGAAGCTGCGGTCGCGGGCGGCATAGCTGGTCGCTATGCCTGGCGGCAGTCTGTCAACATTGCTGATCTGGAGCGAAATGAACATTCGACGCCACTGGCAAACCTGAAATCCCAGGCATTCTAGCATCTTGCCAGCGCAGTGGGAGAGGTGCGCCTCACATGAATGCACGCCACGGTTTAGACATTGCTTCTGTTTGGCCTCCATCAAACATATGCTAGGCTTGCTTCGGTCCGATGCGGTGAATTCGAAAACCTCCCGAGCGTGATGCAGTTTACGGAGCGGGGGCTTCAATCCATCACACTGACGGCCGCGTCGAGGAGGGGCACGCCCCATGCCGAACGAACGTGCCACGGTAGTACACACGCCGGTTGGCGCCGATGTGCTGACCTTCACCCATCTCGTCGGTCGTGACGAGATCAGCCGAAGTTTTGCCTATACCGTCGGGTTCGTCAGCAAGAGCCGCGACGTCGATCCGCTGAAGATGCTGGGCGGCGTCGTTTCGGTCGAAGGTGAATCCGATCCAAAGCGTTGGTTCAGCGGCCTAGTGTCGGATTTCAAGCTGACGCGCATAGAGGACCGGCTGGCCTATTACGAGGCCACCGTGAGGCCATGGCTCTGGTTCCTCGGCAACACCACCGATTGCCGCATTTTCCAGAACATGACCGCTGTGGAGATCGTCGAAAAGATCTTTTCGAAATACGGCATCGCAAAATTCGAGAAGCGGCTGCAGGGCTCCTACCCATCGCGTGAATACTGTGTCCAGTATGACGAGAGTGATCTCGATTTCGTGCAGCGGTTGTTCGAGCACGAAGGCATTTTCTATTTCTTCGAGCATGATGAGGACAAGCACACGCTCGTGCTGTGCGATGCGATGAGCAAGCTGAAGCCGGCTCCAGGCTACGAGAAGGTGCTTTATAATTTCGAGGGCTATGGCTCGCGACGCGACGTCGAATACATCACCGAATGGATCCCGGGCAGTGCGGTGCGGCCAGGCGCCTATGCCCATACGGACTATGACTTCGAGAAGCCCGGCGCCGATCTGATGGCGAAGTCCGCCCAGCCCTTCAGCCACAAGGAGGCTTCGGGCGAAAACTACCGCCAGCCCGGAGCGCATCTCGATGTCGGGCGCGGCGACACGATCGCCGGAATCCGCCGCGAGGAACTTCAGGCAGTGCATCATCGCAACACCGCCGTCGGTACGGCGCGCGGCCTTTTTTCCGGCTGCAAGTTCACGCTCGAAAGTTTTCCGCGCGACGACCAGAATACGGAATATCTGGTTGTAAGCGCCGAATACCGCCTGTTCGATCCGGGCTACCGGACCCAGAACGAGGCCCATAGCGAGAATTTCAAGGTGGTGCTGGGCGTAGCGCCGACGAAATTGCCCTATCGGCCACCGCGCATCACGCCCAGACCGATCATGCGCGGTCCGCAGACGGCAACGGTGGTTGGCCCTTCGGGCGAGGAGATATTCACCGACAAATACGCGCGGGTGAAGGTGCAATTCCACTGGGACCGCCTCGGCAAGAAGGACCAGAACTCGTCCTGCTTCGTGCGCGTGTCCCAGACCTGGGCCGGCAGCGGCTGGGGCTTCATCCAGATCCCGCGCATCGGCCAGGAGGTCATCGTCGATTTCATCGAGGGCGATCCGGACCTGCCGATCATCACCGGCCGCGTCTACAATGCCTCCGAGATGCCGCCTTACGCGCTGCCGGGCAACGCCACGCAATCGGGCTGGAAGTCCAATTCCTCGAAAGGCGGCGGCGGTTACAACGAGCTGATGTTCGAGGACAAGGCCGGTTCCGAACTGGTCAATTTCCAGGCGCAGAAGGACCACCATCTGCTGATCAAGCACGACCGCAACAAGACGGTACAGCACGACCAGTCCGACCGCATCGACCATGACGCCAAGCACTCGGTCGGCCATAACCTCGACGAGGACGTCGGCAACAACAAGACAGTCAAGGTCGGCGTCGACCAGACGACGAACATCGGGTCGAACGATACGGAGACGGTGGGCAAGAACCGGTCGCTGACGGTAATCGCGAACGAGACGATCCACGTCGTCGCCAATTCGACGGAAAACATCGACGCCAACCACTCGCAGACCGTCGGCGTAGTCCAAACCGTCACCGTCAAGGCTGCGCGTTTCGACACCGTCGGCGCCGCCGAGACCCGCAGCGTTGCCGGCGTTCAGACCAACAGCATCGGCGCGACCCGCTCCGTCAGCGTGACGCTGGGGCAGAGCCATGACATTGGGGCCAAGGACGACTGGAGCGTCACGTCGGACCAGACGGTGAAGGTCGGCGGGGACCAGACCTTCAATGTGACTGGAGCGCACATTACGGAGGTCGGCAAGGGGCGCACCTCCAAGGTCGCCGAGGACGATGTGACCAACGTCAACGGTTCGCGTTCGCTCAACATCGCCAAGGGCAGCCTTGTCGATGTCAAGGAAGGTAGCGAAATCAAGGTCGGCAAAACGCTGGTAATCGAGGCCGGCGATTCCATCGCCATCAAATGCGGCTCCGCCGCGATCTCGATGAAAAGCGATGGCACCATCTCGATCGAAGGCAAGGACATATCGGTGGTCGGGTCGGGCAAGATCAACATCAAGGCTTCGAGCAATGTCTCCGTCAAGGGGACCGAGATTGAGCACAATTGAGGGTGTTTCGATGGCCAGAACCAAAGAGCGCATCGAAGGTGTAGTAATCGGCGTCTTTCTCGGTTTCGGGCAGGATGCGCCGCTGGTCGTCTTTCCCGGAAATCCAAATGAGACCGCGATGCCGGCGCGCAGCCTCGCCGAACTCACCTCCGATATGATAGGCGCCGAGGTGGCATTGCTGTTTCAGGATGGCGACCCGAGCCGACCGCTCATCGTCGGGCGCATCGTCGAACCGCAGCGCAAGGTCTCTGCGCCGCAAGTCTTCCGTGACGGCGAACGGGTACGGATCGTCGGTGACGAGCGCGTCGAACTGCGCTGCGGCAAGGCAAGCATCATCATGGAAAAGGATGGCCGCATCACCATTAGAGGCACCTACCTGACCAGCCACGCCAGCGCCGCCAACCGCATTCGCGGCGGTTCGGTGAATTTGAACTGATGCCGGCGCCGATCCTGCGCGAAATCGTGCGCCAGCATGCCGAAATGGCGGCATTCCTGTGGACGGTCTACGACTACAACCTGCTTCATCCCGGCGAAAACAAGGATATGGACGAGGAGCGCATGGCGCGCCTTGTCGAGCGTCTGGAAGCACATTTGGACGGGTTGCGCGTCGCCGGCGACGTCGGGCGGCAGATCGCTCAGGAACTCTATGACGAATACCCCGATCCGGGAGAACTTTTCGTCATCAAGATGCTATCGGTCGCCAAGCCGCCAAGAATAACGGAATTGGATTTGGACAAAGTCAGGAGCAGTCTTGCGGTTCAGTCCAAAAGGCGCTGAGCAGCCATTGGACGAAGCCTTCGAATATGGTCGGAAGGATTGATGCAGGCGACGCTCAGTTGTAGCGAGACCCGAACCAGTTTTGGCTGTCGAAACGCGCAGCCACAGTGTCCCCCGCGGTTGCGAGATAGGTCTGGTTGGAGACCAGCGCGTAGGCCTGGATCGTGTTCTTGATGTTCCTCACCGCAACGCCATCGAAGCTGAACACGCCTTCGCCGCCGGCGCCTATGTAGATCGTTCCGCGATAGAATGCCAGCCCATGGAAATTGTGGCCGGGCTGGGAGACATCATTCCAGGCCACGCCGTCTCCCCGGAAAAGCACGCCCTTTGTCCCGCACACCAGCGTGTCGCTGGCCCCCAATGTCAGAAGACCGAGCAGGCGCTGGTTGGTCGGCAATTGGACTTGCGTCCAGGCTCCGTCATAGTGCCAGAACAGTCCGTTTGCCCCGCAGGCATAGAGATTTTTCTGCGACGTCCCGCGGATCGAGAAGATCGTGCCGCCGAGCGGCGGGCTGAAGGCAGTCCACACCGCTCCATCCCAATGATAAACAACGCCCTCGTCACCCGCGGCATAGACGTCAGTATCGGACAGTCCCCACACACGGGTCAGAGCCCGTCCTGATACCGGTAAGACGGTCCAGGCAGTCCCGTCATATCGCCGGACTTTGCCGTCTGCGTCGGTGACGTAAAGACAACCGGTTTCCGATCGCCAGATCGAGGTCAGCCACACTCGGACATCGAGCAGATCGGTCCTGACGTTGGGAGCCGCACGACCGGCAACATCGGATTCGCGCGCGACGTATGAATTGAATCCTTCGCCATCGGTATACACGACGATGCTGAAGATAACGCCGTTCTCGTCGGTCGCGACGCCGTCACAGCTTACCGAATAGTCGCTCATGATTTTTGCCTTTCATCAAACCGCTCCGGCCGTGCTCGATATCTGCTGGCTGAACGCTCCGGTTCTCGGGGTGCGGCATTGGGTGCTTTCTTTGGCCGCGTTGTCGTCGCCTTCCATCATTTCCTTGTAGAACAGATCGCACACCATTCTGAGACACTTGATGGCGTCATGCTCCTTGCCATCGGGAGTATCGTCCATATCAGGCGCCTTGGCCTTTTTCATCGCGTCAAGATTTGCCTCGCGCACTTCGGCATAGGTCGGATTTTTGCCCGCTGCCCTCTGCTTCGTTGTCCAGTCGTTCTGCGCTGCGGTCTTTTCGCCATGCTCGGTCCCGCGTGTAGTCTTGTCATCGAGACACACGCAAGGGGCGTCGCCGATCTTGTAGTCAGCAACCGTGCTGATCGCCTGCCCGCCGCGTGAATTCTGAAAACAGGCATTCTGCAGTATATGATCGGACTGCTGGCTGGAACTGCATTCCTTGTCCGCGTGCTTGTAGGCATGAACCTTCATGTCCAGCTTGGCCAGGATGGTCGTGCACGACGATGTTCCGACCTTGAGCGTACCGATCTTGGGCCATGGTGGCGCGTTGCCGGTCGGTGAAGCGTGATTGTTAGTCGACAGGTCGCTGAAACGGCTGACCGGCTCGCCGTCGGCTTTGACGTCGCCCGACCAGGCGATGGCATATTCCTTGCCGGTGTTGACGGATGTGACGACGCCCTTCTTGGCGGCTGCACCTGCTTCGGTGCCGCTTGTCTTGGTGTAGTAGGATTTGTTCTTCTGGGTGATCGTCTCGCCGCCGATCTTGACCGTCCCTGTGCCGCTGTCGGTGTCGGAATCGAGCCCGAAGGACGGGTAGGGCACGGGGATGCCTGGCGGCGTGGCGGGATTTTCCGGCGGCGTCATGCACACGTCTGGAAACGCCGCGATCACCTTGTTGGACTGCGCCTTGCAAGCGATCTCGAGCGTGTTGGCGTAGACGGTCATCAGGCGGCCCTCGCCGCAAGCACTGCCGCACCACATGCGCCTGCGTCGTTCGATGCTTCGACCAACACCGGATTTCCGGCTGCATATCCCTTGCGCGCGGCGGTCCACGCCATGCCGATCATCAACGGCACCACCGCCGCCCCGACATTGCCGAGCGATTCGCCCGGCGACCATAGATCCTGGAATTCATGGCGGCCGCGCAGCAGCCGCAAGCTGGCCAGTGCCGTCTGCTTGAACCAGAACTGCTCGCCGATAAGGTCGGATATACGATAGCCGAGCTTGTTCATCTCCATGCCGGTTTCCTTGAAGGCCGTGCTGTAGGCATTGGTCATGCCGTCGCCGCGCAATGGCATGTCGTCGGCGTTGTAGATCGAAGCCAGTTCCCGCGACAGGCCGAGCCCAAAAAGGCGAAACCCGCCGCGTTCCGGTTTTTTGCACAGAATGGCGGCGGCGGCTTCGCCACAAATGAAGCCGTTTGGATTGTCTGCCGTCAGCAGCCGCTTCCGACCGAGGTAGTAGGAGGTCGAAACGGCTGTGAGATAGCTGTCGACACCGGCTATCATGACATAGCTCGCTTCGCCCGCCGCGATCATGTGGCGGGCACGGTCGAGGGCGGCGTGTCCGGACGGTCGCCCGTGCGCCACGATGCGCGTGTTTGCCGGCGACACCAACTCGACGATACCGGCTATCTGCCGCAGAAATGCCAGATTGTCGCGGACCGGCCGGCCGGGGCGGCCCTCTTCCGGCAGGCAAAGGATGAGAGCGGTTTGCCCGCGCGCTTCGGGAACGGTTTCAAGAGCCTCGCATATAGCGGCCGCAGCCATGTGCGCCAGCCGCTTTTCGCCGATCCAGTTGCGCGGCAGGAGAACAGGCGCTCCAGTCAGCAGGTCGCCATTGCCGGCCGTGAAGCGCGTTTCCTGGAAGCCGTCCAGGCGCGCACGCATCGCCGCGCAGGATGAGGGGGCATCGAGACCGACGGCCGTCACCATACCCACAGCTGCGATGTCGATTGCCGTGCTCATGCGTCCTCGACCTCTTCTTCGGGCTCCGTGCCGTTGGCGCGGATGTACTCGCGTCCGGCAGCGCGCGCCCTGAGCATCGGTTCCGTCGGCGGTCCGACCCAGCATTCGCTGAAATCGAGGATCGTGCGCTGGATCCGTTGCGATATCCGCCAGACCAGCGAGAAGCGCCGGTTTTCAAGATCGAAGAGCACCGTATCGGGCAGCAATTCGCCCTCGAAGGCCTTGTCGCCGCCTTTGAACAGCGTCAGCGGCAACGCCGTGCGCGGCATGCGGAAGCTTTCCTTGCCTGCCGGCGTCAGATTGACTAACACCACGTCCTCGCCGCCCCTCGGATGGTCGATCTGCTGGTCAGGCGGCGCCATCTGGAAATAGCGTTCATCGAAATCCGGCGGCAGGAACGGAAAAATATTGTCGACCCAGTTCTGGTCGTAGGTGCCGCCATATTCGATGCGTCCCGGCCAGCCGCGCCCCATCGGCCCGAAGCTCATCGGCTTGTAGTCGCCGAACGGCGTGCGGATTTCCTCGCCGACCGCTTGCGTATTCGGCAGCCGCAAACCGGGAATGAGGCGTTGGTTCCTGGTCCGCGACCATCCGGTTCCGACCGGGTTGTATTTATAGCTGGCTGGAAGCTTGTCCTCTGGATCCAGCCTGTCGACGCCACCCCAGGCAACGTCATAGGAGATAGGCAGTTTCAGGAAGGGTTGCGGCGACGTGGCGGTAAAGACCGGACCGATGGCGCGCCATTCGCGGTGGCCAACGACCTCGAACAGCTTAGACCAGTTGCCGACCTTGATGCCGACCGGGACGCGCTCGGCCGGCCGTCCGCCGGGTGCGTAGGCACAGCCATTGGCGATCACGTCGCAGCGCGGCTTGCGGAAGGCGAAGTCCGTCTCCCACAGCGTCGCCGAATAGCCGGGCACGCCGGTTTGCGTGTCGGCCATGACCAGCGGAACCTGTTCGGCCGATTTCTGCACCAGCCCGCCAGGCTTCGTCGGAAAATCGAAAGTGCCCTTGACCACGACCACGATCCATTCGTGGCCGGCCTTGTCCATGCCCATGGTGAACTGATGCGGATAGCCCATCTGGTTCCAGATCTGCATCAGCTCGCCTCCACGTGGCTGGCGAAGATCTGCTCCAGCACTGGCTGCGGCGCCAGCTGGTCGACATCGAAAATATCCGTATGCGCCGACCACATGACGAGATCGTCGATGACATCGCCCTCGCCATCGACGACCGGAACGGGCAGGGCGGCCAGCGCCGCGTCGAGTTCGTCCGGCGTCATCTCGCCCCGCTGTGCGGCGAAGGCGGCCTCTTCGATATTTTCGAACCAGGCATCGGCATAGGCAAGCTTCAGCGGTGCTTCATCAAGGCGCGCGACGACGCTCAGCGGAAATTGCCGGCCGACCCTGTCGGCGCTTTGCAGTACAATGCCGGCCGAGGCGCCGAAGGAACCAGGCCCGCTCAGGAAACGCAGCGCGATGTGCTGCGGCCAGGTTTCAAGTCCGAACAGCGGCACGATATGCTGCGCCAGCCAGCGGTCCCATCCACGCACGAAATCCGCCGGCAGCCGCCGGGTCACGAAATCGCCGGTGGCGGGCATCTTGCCATAGAAGCCGGGCGCGATCAGATCTGCGGCGGACATGTGAATTTCTTGAACATTTCGAGCGTGTAGGGGTTCTCGACGCTGGCGGCTTTGAGTTCGAAGTCGGCCCACATCCCCTTCGTGCCGAGCCGCAGGCTGTAGACGTCGGTGAGCTTGGTCGCGGCGAAGCGGCCGCCGCGCAGCATTCTGAGCCACGCCCAGCTGCCGGTCTCGTTGAGCATCACTTCGGGCGAGCCGTCGACCGGCTGGAAGGCGAGAGAGATCACCCCGGTGCCATCCTTGCCGGGCCACGTCATCGGTTGCGGCCTGGTGGCGTTGTTGTAGTAGACGAGATTCTGGCCATCGAGGTTGAGCGTGACGCGCGTCACGTTGGGCGAGAGGTCCTTGGGCTCCAGCGTGAAGTTCATCACCGGGCCGGTGCCGCCCGGAAACAGATCGTCGCGGATATGCCTCGCCTGCTCGAACGCTGCGAGCGCCGCCGGGTCCAGGCCGAAATCGGCACGCCATTTCCACGGCTCGCTGGCGGTGTCGACATAGTTGATCAGATGGTCGGTGGTGAAGGCATCGATCAGGCCGGTCGGCCCGAAAAGACGTTGAAAATCGCGCACATTGACATCGACCGCGCTGTCCGGGCTGAACGGATAGCGGTTGTTGAGCGCCGCCTGGCAGAACGGCAGTATGTCGGCCCGCCAGATGGCGTTGAGTTCGTTGGTTACGGCCTTCTGCGACAGGCCGCTGGTGTCGCCGGCAATGCCGCCCAGCCACTCGTTGATCGGCGAAGGCAGGATCTGCGCCTGCCTGGCGACCGCGCCTGTCAGTTCGGCAAGCCCGCCCTGCTTCTTGATCGCATCCTGCGGGTTGGGATTGGCGGTCACCGTCTGCAACACATTCGACAGCGCCGTCAGCGCCACGACGGCGGCGTCGAGCGCTGGCGGCTGGCCGTCGACCTGGGCGATGGTGCCTTTGAGCGGCTTGAAATGCTCGGCAACCAAGCTGCCGGTCATGTCCACCTGGTTGGCGGAGCCGGCGCGCGGCAGGAGCTTGGCGCCCGAGGTCACCACCTTGCCCAGCTTGCCGAGTTTGCTGAGCAGCTTGGAGCCGGTCTTGGCGGCAGCGCCACTTTTGTCGTCGGCCGGCGCGTCGTCGGAGCGGGTGAGGTCGGTCTCCTGCACCACTGCCGTCAACAGGCGCTTCAGCGCGGAGTCGGCGCTGGAAAGATCCTTCAGGTTCTCACTGGCGATGTTGAGATCGGTAAGCGGCGCAAGCCGCATGTCACGCAGGAAAGAGTCCCACTGGGCGATATAGTCGTCGTAGTAGAGCTTCAGGATGTCCTGCGAGAGCGCCGAGACCGACGTCTCCGAATTCTCCGAGCAGCCGCCGGCAAACACCGCGCGATCGAGGGCCGCCTGTCCCGCCACATCCTCGACCCGGTCGAGGATCGCGTCGTGGAAACCCGCATAGGTGTAAGGCCCGGGAACACCGACGCGCAACGTCTTGTCGGAGCGGCGTGCGAACACTTTGGCGCCGTTCGGCCCGGCGAAATTGGCCGGCACCCATTCCTTGACGGCGGCTACTTCCGGATCGGCCAGGAGCTGCTTGTAGGCGCGCTGCGGCAGCGAGATCGTGCATACAGTCTTCAGCGCCTCCGCGACCAGTGCCTTGTCCGGGGCGATGTAGCTGTCGTCGACGGCCATGCGGCGGATGGCGGCGATTTGGTGCTCTTCGGCGTCGGCCGTGGGGAAAGGCGGAGCCGGCGCGAATTGCGGCAGGCTGTTCACCCACCAGTTCTGGACGAAATCGGTGTCCATCTGCGACAGGCCGGTCATCATCCGGTAGGTCTTCAGCGCGCCGAGCATGAAATCCGGATCGCGGATTTGCCGCCACATCGTGGCCTCGAGCAGGGCGACCATATGCGGCTCGAGCACGTTGCGCAGCGCATGGCCGTAGGTATCGGTCTGCGCGCGCACCAGCTCCGGCGAAGCGGTAGGGCCGAGCAGGTTATGGACGGCGTCTGGTGGCGGCGTTCGGGCGCTCGCCACCGCGTCCATCGCCGCCAGCGCGCCATCCATGGTCGGCTGCTCGACCGCGGCCGGCGTGGCGGCGACCTGGGTGAGCGGCCCTTGCAGGGCTTCGAACTGGCCGGCCTGTTCGGTGATCGCATTGCGGTTGTCGAGGTAGGACCAGGTGAACAGTCCGCCGGCCAGCAGGGCCGCGAGCGCACAGGCGGCCGCGGCCCCGCGCCAGATCCAGGCGCGGCGGCGCTGCGCCAGCGGATCGAATGTTCCAAGGCCGGCCTCCTTGAAGATCACTTCGGTGAGAAGGTTCCTGAGGAAGAAGCTGCGCTTCTCGACGCGCGCCGCCGGCATGGCGCGGCGCGGCGGCAACCCGAAGGACGATGACAACGCCGCGGTCAGGCGGTCGATGGGGGCTCCTTCCTGCGTCGCCGATGTCAGATATAGCCCACGCAGCCACGCGGCTTCCTCGTAGCGGCTTTCGCCGAACATCGCCTCGATCAGCACCTGGATCGGCCCGCAGAGGCTCGCCAACTGCGCCGGAAAGCGAAAGATCTCGGCGCGCGAGCCAAGCTTGTCTTCGTCTTCAAGGCGCGGCACCAGCCTTCGCTCCAGCTCGCTGCCAAGCCTGGCCAGCTCCGTCTGGATCATGCCGGCGTTGACGCGGGCATCCAGCGCAAAGGTGGTTCCCCACACCTGCTCGCGCGCGCTCGTCGACAAGCCGCCGAAGAAGGCTTCGAACCCTTTGATCAGGTCGGCCTTCGTCAGCATCAGGTAGACGGGCAGACGAATCTCCAGCCGATCGTTGAGCTCGGCCAGTCGGCGGCGGATCTTGCGGCCGTGCGTCTTGATCGCCTCGTCGCCTTCCGAGAGCACATCGATCGACAGCGCGACGATGACGCCGTTGAGTGCGCGGCGACCGCGGTGCTTCTTCAGAAGGTCCAGGAAGCCCAGCCATTCCGCGGCGTCGACGTCCGGCTGGCTCTCCTGCTGGACGTAGCGGCCCGCAGTGTCGATCAGCACCGCGTTCTCGGAGAAAAACCAGTCGCAGTTGCGCGTGCCGCCGACACCCTGCAGATCATCGGTCAGATCGATTGGAAAATTGAGGCCCGACTGGCGCAATGCCGTGGTCTTGCCGGTGGCCGGAGGCCCGACGATCACATACCACGGCATCTCGCGCAGGAACTTCCGTCCACCGAGCTTGCGACGCTTGAGCTCGGCCATCACCTCGCCGAACTTCGCGCCGACGGCTGCAACGCTCTCCTCGCCGGGGGTAAGCTGCTTTTCAGTCACGGGTGCCGCGATCTCGGCGACGAACATGCGGTTGGCTCGGATCGCGCGCCGTTGCGCGATGATCAGCCAGACCAGCCACAGGATGATCAGGCCCGCGATGATGGCGATGCGCACATTGTCGGATTCGAATGGCGCGTACGGGCCGACCTGGACGATCGGGCCGAACACCCAGATCAAAAGCGAAAGCAGCGCAATGCCGATCAGCGTCCAGAGAAAGCGCGAGGTGATGACCGCCCAGAGGAAGCGCAGGATGAACATCTCAGAGCCTCTTCTCGACCAGGACCTCGACGCGCCGGTTGAGCGCGCGGCCCTCGCGCGTCGAGTTGTCGGCCACCGGATCGGAGTCGGCGCGGCCTTCGGAACGGATGCGCTCCTGTGGCACGCCAGCCTGCACCAGGAGGTCCGCTATGGTTTGGGCACGTGCCTCGGAGAGCCGCTGGTTGCTGGCGAGCGGATTGGACCGTTGCAGGCGCACATTGTCGGTATGGCCGACGATCGTGATGTTTCCGATGAGCTCCTGATTGGCGAGGATCACCTTGGCGATCGACTGGATCAGCGGCTCATAGCCTTGCGACAGTGTCGGCCGCGAAGACTGGAAGAGTTCGGGGTTGGACGACTGGATGATCAGCTTGGCCAGCGAGACGCTTTCGGTGCCGCTGAGCGCGCCCTTGAGGCTCGCCGGCGCTTCCACCTTGAACGCGGGCAGCAGCGCGAAATCGACCGGCTGTGGCGGTTCAGGTGCGGGCGCATCCTGCTTGGGCGCGGCGCGGGTAACGTCCGCGCGTGAGGCCGGCGGCAGCGTGCGCACGAGGGCGGAGAGTTCGACCGCCTGGCTGCTCAAGCCCATCGACAGACCGATGTAAGCGGCGGCGGCGACGACGACCGCGGCAAGTGCCATCACCCAGATTGGAACGATGAAGCGCTGCGGTTCGTCGGAAGCGATCACGCCTTTCCAGTTCGGCGACAGCGGCGCGTCCTCGGCGTCGGCATTGCGCAGGAACCGCGCGGCTGCCACACGCACGGCATTGAGCGAGCGGTCGCCGGCGCGGCCGGGCACCCGGTACTTGCCGCGGAAGCCGAGCGCCAGGCAGTAATACTGAAGCTCAAGCATCTCGCGGTCGCGGTTGGGATGGCGCTCCAACTCGTCAAGGCGGGTGAAAAACTGGGTGCCGGCATCGACATCGCCACGCAGCATGACCACCAGCGGCTGGCGCGGCCAGGCGCTGGCGCCGCCCCACGGCGTGTTCAGCGCCAGGTCGTCGAGCAACGCCGCCACCGCCCAGGCCGCCTGGTCGGCGCGCTCCAGCGAGGAGCCTGCTGCCATCGCGGCGTCGCGCGCCTGAACCAACTCGTCGAGCAGGCGCGTGCGCATCGCTTCCGGGTTCTCCGGCGCCAGCGCGCTTTCGAGCTCCGGCGCGAATTCGAGCAACGGCGCGAAGATATTGATGAGCGTGTTGGGATGGGCGCGCGCCCTTTTGACAGGCGCGCCCGGTGCCAGCGGCGCCATCGGCCGCGGCGCGGCGCCCGCCAGCCTGATGCGTGTGCGTTCGCGATCCTCCGACAGTCCGAAAGGATCATCCCGGCTCATGGCCTCACCTGTTCACTGAGTAGCAGTCGACCTGCGGCTCGCTCGGCAGGACACCGGAAACGCCGATGACGAAGCCGGGGGCGTCGAGCAACGAGGCCCAATGCTCGCTCTTCTGGTCAAGCTCCAGGCACAGCCGGTCGCCATCATAGGGAATCTCGCGTGGCTGCGAATGAAGCGGTTTCAGCGGAATACCCGGCAGGCGCGACTTCCAAAGGCCTTCGAACTGATCGGCGGCGCCGACCGTCGCCTGGTTGACGAAAATCTTGCGCAGCGCGTCTTCCGACAGTTCCGATCCGACGCGGATGACGATGCGGCTGGCGACCAAGAGCTTCGGGTTGTCGATGCGCACTTTCCAGACATTGGTCGCGTGCCGCATCACCGGCAGCGCGCGCGATTTCGGCTCGATGTAGCGCAGGCTGAGGATGAGCGAACGCAGGGCGTCGGCCAGCGCCATATAGGCGGGGCCGGGCGCCATGTGGTCGTAGGCCGGCAATTCGCCGAGGCGCCGCGAGCTCGAGCCGTAGGTTGCCATCTCGCCGGCCAGTCCGGCCAGTTCGAGATAGAGTTCGGCCGGGTGAAAGACATCCTGCGCCAGCATGTGGGCGAGCCGCGGGCGAGCGGCATTGGCGAGGTGCAGCATCAAAAGGTCTTCGACGCTACGGCCGGCGCCGCCCATCACCATCTTGCCATGCGCTTCGGCGATCTGGTCGAGGCCGGTGACCACTTCCTGCAGCAATTGCCGGTACCAGTGGACCGCGCCGGTGATCAGCGTCGGCGGCAGGAACGTCTCATCGAGCGAGATGCCGCCGTCGGCGCGCACACCCTTTATGTCGGCGATCGGCAAGGCGGTATAACCGCCGACCGATTTGCCGGGTGCAAGCAGGGCGGCTTGCGGCCGGGCGACCTCGATCTCTTCCGGATCGGCGCCGCTCTGGACGGCGTCGCGCACCGAAACGATCTTGCCGTGGTAGCGCGCGCCCGTCGAAGCCGCATGCGCCGGATCGAATCCGACGCCACCGGGCGGCTCGAGCGGCAGTGCCACCAGCACCGGACCGGCGCCGGTGTCCGCAGTGACCGGCAGCGGCTTCGGCGCATCCATCAGTTCCGGGATGGAGAAAGGCGTGCCGTCCGGGAAAATACCCCGGGCGGACACGATCGAGACCTGGCCGGCGTCGAGCAGCGACTGGTCTAGGGTCAGTTGCTGGAAGCCGAAAGTATGGAGCTGGCCGGCCTGCAGTGCGCCGCGCACCATGCCCTCGAAGAACCGATCCTGCTGCTGGAAGTGCTGGGTCCTGAGAAACAGGCCCTCCGACCACAGCACCCTGTTTGCATCGCTCATGCCATTACTTTCTGCGCACAACCATCCGTGGCCCCTGTCGCTAGGCGGAAATGCCGCCCTTGCCGAGGCTGACATTGACGGTGAATTTCGACCCTGGCGATACCGACTTGGTCGTGCGCCAGTTGCGTCCGCCCGGCTCGCGGATCAGCGCCACGAAGCCGAGTGCCGTGGCGTTCGGCTCGACCGTGATGGTCTTGGCCGCCGTCTTGCCTGGCGCGACCGAGATCGTGTCGGAGCCGATGAGGTCGGCGCCGAGCGCCGAGCTGGCATCGCCCTGCAGCGCGAAATAGTCGGCCGAGTTGAACTTGCCGGTGCTGGCAAGCCGCATCACCAGTACCGTCACCGGTCTGTCGCCGCCGCCCGGTCCTGGATTCATGCCGGCGCCCCCGGTCACGTTGACCGAGATAACCGATGGTTTCGGCGGGCCGCTCTGGCAAGCCGCAAGCAGCCCCGTCGCGCCGAGGGCAACGACGAATTCGCGTCTGTCGATCATGTCCTACTCCTCCTCTTCATATGCGTCCCTGAAGTCCGCGCCGATCTCGCCCAGGAAACTCGATTCCGCGCTCTGGGCGATGTCGCGATGGCGTTTCTGGTAGAGCTCCCACAGCTTGGCGTTACGTCCGCCGGAGAGCAGATTGCCGATGGCGGAATTGGACTTGAGCTCTTCCTCGATCGCGGCCGGATCGAAACGGTCGATCATGCGCCGAAGCGCGGCCTGAACGCCGCGCCAGGCGCGTATGTGATGCTGTGCAAGGTCCTTTACCGCATCGTCGATCGCCGCCTCGCCGGAGAGAAAGCCCGGACTGCGTTCCGAGATGATGGTGACGATGACATCCTCGGCCGTCGGCAGGAATTTAAGCGGGTTGACCTCGGAAGCGCCGACCACCGTCTGGGCGACGCGCGCGCTTCCCTTCTCCTCGGCGCGCTTGCGCAGGAGTTGCATCAAGCCATCCAGCATCAGCCGGTATTCACGTCCGAATTTTTCCATTTCGGCGATCGGGTCGCGGCCGGGAAAATCGGCCTCCTCGACGCCCATGCCGCGCAAGAATGCGGCACGAAGTGCCATATCGCCGGATGCGGGCTGCGCCGGGCGCGCCGGCTTGGGCGCTGGAACGGCGCGTCGCGGCGGCGGTGGCTCGGCTGCTTGCACCGGTACATCCCAGGGATGCCCGGCGCGCGGCTTTTCAGCCTGATGCTGCACACGTCCTGCCGGGTCTGCGCCGTTAGCCAGAGGCGGGGTCGCGGCCGGCCCAAAGCTGAAATCGTCATCGAAGCTGGCCGGCTTTGCCGCATGCCCGGACGCATCGTTGCGCGAAGGCATTTCGCCGAACCCGAACGGATCCGGCTGACCTGGAGCAGCGGCATCGCTGGATTGCGATGTCGCCACCGGGTCGAGGCTGAACGGGTCGTCGAAGGCAGGCGAACTGCGTTGGCTCGATGCGCGGTCATAAGCCCCCGGAACGGGCTGCTCGAACGGGTTCGGCAAGTCCGCCGGGCGTGGCGGGCGCGGTTCTTCCTCTACCTTGGCCGAGAAGAAGTCGTCGCCGCCGATGCTGGCAGGCGTTCGCGCTCCCGGCGATGACCACGCAGGCGCGGGATGGCCGCCGACAAGGGCCGGGCCGACCGACGTCCGGTTCGCTTTGGATTGAACCTCGACGTGGAAGACATAGTCGCCCATGCGCAGCCGCATGCCGCTCTGCAGCCGCGTCGACCTGCCAGGACCCAGGGGGCTGTCGGAGTCATCGACGAACAATCCGCTGCTCGACGTGTCGGTAACGAAATAGCCATCCCGGCCGCCGCTGATCTTGCAATGCGCGCGCGAGACGAACATGTCCGGGTCGTCGATCTGCCAGCCGGCGTCGGCGCTGCGCCCGATCACCAATTCGCCCTCGTCCAGCCGGGTCTGCCTGACCACTTGCGAGCGCGGGCCTTGTTCGAGCGTCAGCAGCAGGCTCATGCGGCAGCCTCCGCCATTTCCGGCCGCCAGCCGACGATGGTGTGCAATCTGAGATCGTCGGCGTCACCCTTTTCGGCGGGACGCGCCAGCCAGGCCGTCCGGCCAAGCTGGACGGTCCCGACCCGTGGCGGCGGCACGGCGTCGCGTGCGAGCACGATGCGCAGATCGACGTCGAGCGTCTCGCCGATCATGTCACGCACCGCCTTCTTGAACAGGCCAAGGCGCCGTTCGCCGGGCAGGAACGACCTGAAGTCGTCGAGGCTCAACGGACCGATGCGCAATTCGATCCTGCTTTGGCGGCTGAAGACCCGCGGCCCGATCGTCGCGCCACGTCCAAGCCCGGCATGGGCCTTGCCGAGACGCGTCTGCAGTGCCTTCGGTATGGTGATCCAAGCGGCGACGAATTCCTTGATCTGCACCTGCACCTTGAAGGCGGTGGCGAGAAACAGCGTCAGCCGCTCCGCGCCGTCGATCTGGTTGGCTAGCGATCCAGCCTGCCGCAGTCGAACAGTGTCGAGTTCGGGATCCTGCGTGCCGGGGAAGCCGATCCCGGACATTGCCTCCAGCATGGCGCGAACCCGCCCGCCGACTGACCGTTCGACCTGCACCGCCGGATGCGCGTCGGCCCAGGCGCGATAGTAAAGGGCCATCATGCGGTGCTGCAGGATGTTGACGAAATCGACGAAGGTCGTGTCGCTGGTCTGCTCGGCGTCGGCCCCGGTGAACCAGCGCTGCGACAGCCGGTCGAGCACCCAGCGTGTCAGATGCAATGGCATCGGTCCTTCCGGTCCAAGCAGCCCGAGATTGGCGACGGTCACCCGCGCGTGGGCCTTGTCCCCGGCGTCCTGGAGCTTGACCACATCGCGAGCCGAGAAGCTCAGGCGCACATGCTGGCCAAGTCTCGCCGGCTCGCGGTCGGCCGTTCCGGAATGGCCGAACAATCCACCGCGCTGCTCCAGGCGCCGCAGCAGCTCGAAGAAATCGAAGCTCTCCAGCAACGGTTCGGCCGCAACCGTTGCGGGCTCCGCTAGATCAGGTAGCGATTGCCGGGCGTCATCGGCCATGGCACATCCTCCTGCTTCTGCAGCAACCGGGTACGGGTCCGCACAAATCCGTTTATCCCTGCATGGCGGGCGAACAGCCGCGAAAGCAGTGCCGAAAGCAGCAGCGAACTTTGCCCCGCCAGCACGGACTGGTCGACATGCAGTGTCACTTCGGTACCGCGTCCGAAACACATTGGCCCGTCGATCTGGAGCCGCTCGATCACCGGGCGTGAATCGATGCGCACGATCGAATGCACGTTGCGGGCAAGGCTGGGATCGCCGCGATCGGCATAAAGGTCGAGCAAGGCATGCAGCGGATCGACGCCGCGGCCTTCCTGGGCAAGGCTGAGGAAGTTGAGAGAGAGCTGCGCCACCAGCCGCCAGGCGAGATTGTCGGCACGGGATTCGCCCGCGGCGCTGGCCGGGAGCGACGCCGGGATTGCCGGCTGCGGCGCCCGCAGTGCTCCGAGCAAGCGCACCGCTTCGACCGGATCGGCCGTCTCCAGCGTCAGCGTCGGCGTGTCGTCCAGGATCGGCAGGTCGCGGTTGGTGCACAGCGCCGTGATGTCGAGACGCTTCAGTGGCCGGTTTGGCGAGCTTCCTGCCGGCCGCGAGACGGCGATAAAGACATCGTCGCCCGTGTAGGAGGTGCGGGTCAGGCCCTCGCGCCGCTCGTCTTCGGTGGCCCGGCGCGGACGTCGCTCCGTCGAATAGACCCAGCCGCTGCCGCGGTTCTGGCCCAGGCTGAACAATTCGGGAATTGTCGCCTCGCCGCTCTCCGCGTCGGCGTCCTCGACCCGGGTCACCCGGAAGATCTCGAAATCCCGCGCCCGCGTGCGGTCGGCGTGCAGCACCTGACGCGTTTTGCGCGGGTCGATCTCGATGACGTTGCATTCGCGTTCGAAGAGATTGATGACCGGTGTCACGAACAATTCGAAGTCGGCAACCGTCACATCGGCGAGCTCGGGCACCGGACGCCGGAACAGGAAGATGATCTCGATCCCCGCATCGCACTTGCGCACCACCGGCTGGAGGCCGGCGACCCGCAGATAATGGAAGCGCTCCGGGATCATGAAATATTCGCGCAGCAGCCGGTATCCCTCGAAGGTCGGACGGGTGCGCGGCATCAGCGCTTCGTCGTCGCGGATGCCGATCATTTCGGGCTCGGGCAGCGCCGTCAGCGGATTGGTCTTGCCTTCCGCCCGCGCGCCGAGAGCCGAGCAAGCGCCGAAGATTGCATCGAAAAGCAAGGGTGCCCTGGCACGCCCGGCGAAATAGAGGTCGAGACGGTCAAGCGACAGTTCGCTGAGCTTGCCCTTTCCCGTCCGGGAGAGGGTGACGCGAAACGCCGCCTCGCCGCGCGCGTCGCCGATCGGCGCGATTCCGGCAGCCGCGAGCGCGCTGCGATCCTGGAAATAACCGACCGAGGTGATCGCGATCGGCCACAGCGTGACCTCCTGCGCGGTCGTGAAGGTCGAACGTGTCGAAAGCCCTGGATTGAGGCCGGAGACCAATCGCGTGCCGCGCGCGACGGCGTGGCCGGCAATCATCGACTGCACCTGCTGGCCGGGTTTCAGCACAGCCATCGCCGTCGCCGGCGCCGGCGTCACCAGATCCGGGTAGAGCACATCGAGCACGGCGCGCGAGAAGCGCGAGCGCTCCGCGTCGACCTTGAGACGGGTGCGCGCGGCCAGGAAGGCCACGCCGTCGAGCAGCCGTTCCACATAAGGGTCGGGGCAGGGGACCGTGTCGAGGGAAAGATTACGGGCGACCGCCGGATGCATGTCGGCGAATTCCGCGGCCAACGCCCGGATATGGGTCAGTTCTTCTTCGTAGTACTCCACGAAGACCCGATCCATCTCAGGTCTCCCGGAATTCGGTTCGTGCCAGGCCGTTGTCGAGATTGATCGTGGTGCGCAGCCGCATGCGCTCCGGTGTCGGGGCCATGATCAGCACCGCGTCGATCTCGATCTTGAGGCCGACGGTCTTGTCTCCGAGCGTGACGTTGACGGTCGTGGCGCTCTCCTTCAGGCGCGGCTCGAAGGTGGCAAGCACCGCGCGGATTTCGCGCGCCAGCGCATCGCGGTCGAAATCCCGCGAAGAGCGGCCGGAAAAGGACGGCACGCCATAATTGACCACGCTGCGGCGCACCTCGGGAAAGTCGGCGAGCGACGGCAGTTCGTCCAGGGGCTGTTCGTGTTCGGCATCGGAGAGCATCGGTACGGATTCGAAGCGCTCGGTGTTGAACAGGGCCTCGATGTCGCGCCGCACGGCTTCTTTCAGCACGCGTGCCGAAACCACCACACCGCGGCTTTCGATCTCGGCGCGATGTTCGGCCTGGAAGACCAGCCGGTGCAGGCGCCGCCTCTGCTCTGGCGTCAGTTCGGCTTCGGTATCGATGCCGCGTGCGCTGCCGGCAAGAAGAGCCTCGACGCGCTCGGCGCCGAGTTCTTCATCCAGAAGACGCCGCAGCCCGTCGATCTCCGACGCCACACCAGGCAAGTCGTTGACGAGGCGGTCCCAGAGCGAAGGCTGGACCGCCTCGCGCTTTGCCCGCGAACTGCCCGCAAACTGCGGCTTCGCGCCAGGCCGCTTGGCCTCACTTGCCGACATAGACGTCCATTTCGATCTCGTCGTCCTTGTCGTAGACGAACTTGATCTTCTTGTAGGCGAAGCTGACTTCTTCCTCGATAAGATCGGCCTCGTCGGCGGCCTGCCGCATGTCGTACTCCATGACCGAGGCGTCGGTGAGCGTCACGACCAGATAGTCGCTGGTCTCGCCGTCAATGGTGCGGCGTGCCGAGAACACCACCTCGTCGAGCGCCTTGTTCTCGAACAGCGCCTTCTTCAGATATGGCGACGACTTGTCGTAGTGCTTGATGAATTTGATCATTCCCATCGACACACGGCCGCGTCGCGAAAGCGAATTCGGGTCGTAGGGCGCTATCATCTTGTAATCGACGCCATGCACTTCGATCTCGTCTTCATGGCCGTCGCGCTTGCTCGGGCCCTTGATGTCCGGAACTTTCAAAAAACCATCGATCTTCATTGAAGGACCCTCGCTTCTCTCTGTGGTCGGCATTGTCTTTCTCCACCGCTTTTCAAACGAAACAAGATGACTTCGCTGCGACTTCAGCCCTTCACTGACGGCAGTTCCGATACCAGCCGGAGAGAGGCGTTGATGCCTTCCAGCTGGTAGTGCGGACGCAGATAGAAACGGGCATTGTAGTAACCGGGCCGGCCTTCGACGCTGTCGACTTGAACCTCGGCAGCGGCAAGCGGACGCTTGGCCCGTGCCTTGTCGTCGGCGAAGGCCGGATTGGCCAGCACGTACCGGTTGATCCATTCGGTCAACCAGATCTCCATATCGGTGCGTTCCTTGAACGATCCGATCTTGTCGCGCGCGATCGCCTTGAGGTAATGCGCGAAACGCGACACCGGGAACAGGTAGGGCAGGTTGGCGCTCAGCCTTTCGTTCGACTGGGCGTCGGGGTCGACGAGGCGCCCGGCGCGCGTCTCGTCATCCTGGAGCGAGTGCGCGCCGATGAAGGCTGCGAGATCGGTGTTCTTGCGGTGCAGGATCGGCATCAGGCCAAGCTTCGCCAATTCCGCCTCGCGCCGGTCGTCGATGGCGACCTCGGTCGGGCATTTCATTGCGATCGAACCGTCGTCCGTCGGGAAAGCGTGCACCGGCAAATTGAGCACCGTGCCGCCATTCTCGACGCCGCGGATCTGCGTTCCCCAGCCATAGAGCTTGTGGCTGCGGTTGATGTTGACGCCCATCGGGAAGGCGGCGTTCATCCAGACATATTTGTTGTGGTCGCCGCCCACCTCCTCCTCGAAGGTGAAGCCCTTCACCGGAACGGTTTCCGAGCCGTAGGGCAGGCGTGCCAGCACGCGCGGCATGGTAAGCCCGATATAGCGGGCGTCCTCGCTCTCGCGCAGCGACTGCCATGAGGCATAGGACGGGTTGTTCACGATCATCTGCAGGTCTTGCGGGTTCGGCAGTTCCTGCCAGCTGTCCATGCGGAACAGCCGCGGCGACGCGGCCGCGATGAATGGCGTGTGCGCCGAGGCACAGACACCAGAAATGTTGCGCAGCAGGCCGACGTCGCGCGGATGGTTGGAGAATTCGTAGGCGCCGATGATGCAGCCGATCGGCTCGCCGCCCAACATCGAATACTCGTCCGTGTAGACTTTCTTGAAGATCGGGCTCTGGTCCCACATCTGGCCTTCATAGTCTTCCAGCGTGTCGCCCAACTGCTCCTTGGAGATGTTCATCACCCGGATCTTCAGCTTGGTGTCCGTCTCGGTGTTGTTGATGAGGTACCAAAGGCCTCGCCATGTGCCTTCCATCTCCCGCACTTCCGGGGCATGCAGGATCTCGTTGACCTGCGTCGTCAGCATCTTGTCGATGCCCGCGATCAGCGACTTGATCGACCTGATCGCGTTGGACGAGATGGTCGTCGTCTCGGAACGGGACTGAGCGGCCAGCGCCAGGTTGCGCACCAACTGCTGCAGTTTCTCGCTGTCGTCCTTCTTGACCTTGAAATCCTTTTCAAGGAGGCCGCTGAATTCGCCAAGATCGATGGCTTCGGCCTCGGCGGTAGCGGCTGCGGTCTTTTGCTGTTCGGCCATGACTTACTCCTCGCCCTTGCCGTCAGAAATCGCCTGGCCGGCGATCTTGCTCAGCAGCGGCTCGTTGTTCAGAAGCTGCGCGATGCGCTTTTCGGCGTCGACACGGCCATCCATGAAGCCCAGCAGTTCCTCGAGTTGACGCCGCATCTTGAGGATCTCGGCCAGTTGCGGCACCTGCTCGGCGATCTTGTCCGGCGCGAAATCACCCATTTTGGAAAAGGTGAGATCGATCGCCAGTTCCTCGTCCCGCTCGGCGCCTTCGGCTTGCGGCAACGTGTTCTTCACACGCGCCTTCACGCGCGGTCCCATCGCTTCCATGAATTTGGGGAAGCGATTGGCGTCGGTTTCGACGAAATTGCGGTCCAGAACCGACTTCGACGCTTCCTTGGTCTGCGAGGCGCCGGAAAGGTCGGCCATGACAGCCATGACGAACGGCAACTCGATCGTCGTGGGGCTGCCGTAGGTTTCGACGTCGTAGGCGATCTGTACGCGCGGGGCGCGGTTTCTTTCGATGACCTTGGCTTTGCTCTCTGCTGGCATGCTGGTTACCTTTCATCCTTCTGGGCCGGCTTCTTGGGATCGGCGACACCGGCAAGCAGCCGGAATTCCTTCAGCCCCGACGGGGCGAGATCTTCCATCAGTTCCACGAAATCCATGTGCACCATCCTGCGCACGCGCCGGGCGAGGTGCGGGATAGGGCTGGACGGTTCGGTGCGGTCGTAGAAGGCGACCACGAGATCGAGGCATTTGACGACGTCGTCGCGCGAGTTGATCCGGTCAGGCAGGCCGGCGCTGGCGTCCACGGAGCTTGCCACACTTGCCATCGTTTCGGCTCCATGACCGTTTTGGGTGGGCGTCGATGCCGGTTGGGCCGGCTGCGGGGCAGGCTTTGCCGCACCGTTGGCCATGGCGCCGGCGCTGGAATTCCGCTCCAGCGTCGTCAGCAGGCGCTGCAGGAACTTCTTCAGATCCGGAACGGCCGCGCCATTGCCGTCGATGCGGGCATTGAGCGCGGTATCCACAGCCTCCAGCGCCGAAATCGCGGCGCGCGCATCGGCCAAAAGTGTCGTGACAGTGTCCGCGGCCTGATCGATCTGCGCCGCGCATCCTGTGCGCACCCGGTTCAGCAGCTGGTTGTGGGCGGCCGTCAGCGCCGCCTTTTCGGCGGTTCCGAGGCCCGAGGCAGCTTCCTGGAGCATGACGCGCTCGTCGAGCGCTGCCTGTTCCAGGTCTCGCCCGCTGATCGGCCCGATGGCGCGCGGTGAGAAGAAGACGGTGTGCCTAAGGTTCGCCAGCAGGCCTTCCTGGCCGTTCTGGAGGTCAAGCAGCGCATTGATGCGTCGCAGCGCCGCGTCGCGGGGCGTGGCACCAGTCCGCAAAGCCGGATGCATCGTATCCCAGTACTGGTCGAAAGTCCTTGCGATCAGGGTCAGCCCCTGGGCGAGGCCGGCGAGCTTCTCTTCATTGGCCAGCGCGCGCGTGACGATGACCAGAAGGCGCAAATCCCGGCCGCGCGACTGCAATTCTTCCGATTTTTCGAGGACGGCCGCCCAGTCGACGGCGCTGGTTGACTGCGAAGCCTTGTTGCCACCGTCGTGGACGACCTTGAGCTGGGCTTCCGTGAGCCGCTCCAGCTCATGAAAAGCCGGGTCGTTGCGTAAATCCTCTCCCGACGGGTTTGCACCGTCCAGAGGATTCAGCCAGAGTGCGAGATCAATCACACCTACCCCCAGCAAAGGCCCTGTGACCCCTGTGACGCAACGTTATCATCGGTCCCATGCCACGACAATTGAGCACTTCCTCAAAAACTAACAGAAGCTGAATTCTCCAGTAATCTTTCAACCAAACCCATTGTGCGATCGGCGGGCCGGGCATGCGAAATGGCTCGCATGCCCGGCCCGCAATCCGGGTTTGTTGGAGGAGTTTGCAGGGCTTGTGTAACCACGAGGTGCCGCCTGAACCGGGTCGGAAGGCCTCGTTCGTCACACGGCTTTGTCAAGCGGCCGCTTCTATGGCAGGGTACGGTCAGCAGATTTCGGGGGCAGGTTCAATGGAACAGCGCCGATCGTCGCAGAGTTTCAAGCGCAAGGAACTGGTTGCAAAGCTCAATCCCACGGGGGTGCGCGCCTTCAAGGCCGCCGCGGACACGGCGAAGATGCGCGGCAACCCCTATGTCGAGCTCGTTCATTTCGTCCAGCAACTGGTGCTGTCCGAGCGCTCGGATGTGCAGATGATCGTCGCCGATGCCGGGCTGGATGTCAGCCGGCTGACCGCCGATATGACCCGCGCCATCGACAAGCTGCCCTACGGCGCGACCTCGGTGGAGGAATTCTCCGATCACATCTTCCACGCCATACAGGAAGGCTGGAGCCTGGCCACACTGGAATTCGGTGTCGAGGAGGTGCGCAGCGCGCATATTCTTCTCGCCTGTCTGAGGACACCGGCGCTGGAAGGGCTGGTTTCGAAAATCAGCGCCGAATTCGACAAGATCGATGCGGACGGGGTCATTGCCCGCTTCGCCGACGTCACCGAGGGCTCGCTCGAAGCCGGCTCACCTCCTGCCGCGGCGGCCGCCGAAACGCCGATGAGACGCGGCCCTGGCGGGGATTCGGCGCTCGCCAAATACGCCACCGACCTGACCCAGCGTGCTCGCGACGGCAAGATCGATCCGGTCGTCGGCCGCGATCCCGAAATCCGTCAGATTGTCGATATCCTGATGCGGCGCCGGCAAAACAACCCGATCCTGACCGGCGAGGCGGGTGTCGGCAAGACGGCGGTCGTCGAGGGCTTTGCCTTGCGCATCGCCCAGGGCGACGTGCCGCCGACGCTTCAGAATGTCAGCGTACGCATGCTCGATGTCGGGCTGATGCAGGCGGGCGCCAGCGTCAAGGGCGAGTTCGAAAAGCGGCTGAAGGCCGTCATCGACGAGGTTCAGGCCTCAGAGACGCCGATCATCCTCTTCATCGACGAGGCGCACACGCTGATCGGCGCCGGCGGCGCGGCGGGAACCGGCGATGCGGCCAATCTCCTCAAGCCCGCGCTCGCGCGCGGCGAGCTTCGCACCATCGCCGCCACGACGTGGGCCGAATACAAGCAGCATATCGAGAAGGATCCGGCGCTGACCCGCCGGTTCCAGGTGGTCAAGATCGAAGAACCTTCCGAAACGGTGGCCGTGCTGATGTTGCGCGGTGTCGCCGGCGTTCTCGAGCAGCACCACAAGGTGCAGATCCTCGACGAGGCGATCGAGGCCTCGGTTTCGCTTTCGCACCGCTACATTCCGGCCAGGCAGCTGCCCGACAAAGCGGTCAGCCTCCTCGACACAGCCTGCGCCCGCGTTGCCGTTTCGCAGCACGCTACGCCGGCGGAGGTCGAGGACATTCTGCGCCGCCGCCAGGCGCTCGAGGTCGAGGAAGGCATCATCGGCCGCGAGGCGGCGATCGGCATCGAAGTGGCCGACAGACAGGCTCGCGTGGAGGCCGGGTTGGCGGAAACCGAGACCATGCTTGCGGCAGCGCAAGCGCGTTGGGATCGGGAAAAGGCGCTTGTCGCCGAGATTCTCGACCTGCGCGCCAAACTCCGAGGCGAGGGCGTGCCGCTTGACGCGGTGGAGGGCGGGGAAGCCGCTCCGGGCGAGGCCGTCAATGCGCCAGCCGCCGAGGCGCATGAAAGCAAGGCAGCTGAGGCCAAAACGCCGAAACCCGAGACGGCCGAACCCAAGGGCTCGAAGGCCAAGTCTCCGAAAACAAAGGCGGCAAAGATGGAGGCCGCTGCCGCGCACGAGCCCGTTGCCGTGCCGGATTCCACTGCCGATCTGGCACGACTGCGCGAATTGATGGCGGAACTTGCCGAGGCGCAGGGCGAGACCCCGCTGATCCTGCCGTCGGTCGATCGCAATGCGGTGGCTGCCGTCGTCCAGGACTGGACCGGCATCCCGACGGGACGGATGCTGTCCAGCCAGACCGAGAAGGCGCTCAAGCTCGCCGCCACTTTGTCCGAGCGCGTTGTCGGTCAGGACCATGCGATGGAGATGATCGCGAGGCGCGTGCAGACCAGCCGCGCCGGCCTCGGCGCGCCGGAGAAGCCGGTCGGCGTGTTCCTGCTTTGCGGCCCCTCCGGCGTCGGCAAGACCGAGACAGCCCTGGCGCTGGCCGAAACGCTCTATGGCGGCGAGCAGAACCTGATTTCGATCAACATGTCCGAATTCCAGGAGGCGCACACGGTCTCGACGCTGAAGGGCGCGCCGCCCGGTTATGTCGGCTATGGCAAGGGCGGCATCCTGACCGAGGCCGTGCGGCGCAAGCCCTATTCGGTGATCCTGCTCGATGAGGTCGAGAAGGCGCATCCGGACGTACACGAGATCTTCTTCCAGGTCTTCGACAAGGGCATGATGGACGACAGCGAAGGCCGCCGGATCGACTTCAAGAACACGCTGATCCTGCTCACCTCGAATGTCGGCTCCGAGGTTATCATGGACCGCACCAAGAACGGCACCTTGCGCAGCGGCATGGATGACCTGGACACCGCCTTGCGCGGCCCGCTGCTGAAAGTGTTTCCGGCCGCTTTCCTCGGCCGCGTGGTGACAATCCCTTACTATCCGCTCTCGGACGCGATGATCGAGGCGATCACCAGGCACCAGTTCGGCAAGATCGCGCGGCGCCTCAAGGCAACCAACGATGCCGAGCTGGTGATCGGCGACGGTGTCATGGACATGGTCAAGGCGCGCTGCACCGAGATCGAATCCGGCGGACGCATGATCGACGCCATCCTCACCAACACGCTGCTGCCGGAACTCAGCCGCGGCGTGCTCAATCGCTCGCTCGAGGGCAAGAAGATGACAAAAGTCACCGTCGGTGCCTCGTCGGAAGGATTTACCTACTCTTTCGAATAGATCTTCGACGTTCGTTCCCTGGCGCCGACCAAAGCGCATTCCTATGACCGCTCGGGCCAATCATTGGCGCACCGGCCCTCGTGAAAGGCACTCGCGCCAGGCTGAAGCACCTGCGCTTTCCCCGGGAAAACCGCTCACACCTTTCCCGGAATTGTCCTAGATCACCGTTTCTCCTCCATCGACAACCAGGATCTGACCCGTCATGTACGAGGACCGGTCGGACACCAGAAACAGCACTGCCTCCGCGATCTCCTCGACGGTTGCCCAACGGCCAAGCGGCACCCTTTCGCGGATGTAGTCTTCGATGGCTTCCCGGCCTCCCATCTGGGCGATGAAAGGAGCATTGAAGGGCGTGTCCACCCAACCCGGACAAAGCGCGTTGACGCGAATGCCGAAGCGGCCATAGTCGCCGGCCATCTGCCTGGTCATCGCGATCACCGCGTGCTTGGTCGTCGTATAGGCGATCATCTCGCGGTCGTAGAGCACGCCGGAGCTCGACGACGTGTTGAGGATGACGCCGCGGCCTGCCTTCTTCATGAATGGCATGACGACGCGGGCACCGAGGAAGTGAGCCCGCACATTGAGCGTCCAGGAGGTGTCGAAGCCTTTCACGCTGACACCGAGCACGTCGCCTTCGACCTGTACGCCGGCATGATTGTGCAGGATGTCGATCCTGCCCTGAGCGTGGATGAAATCGTGAAAACCGGCTTCAAGCGCCTGATCGTCGGTCAGGTCGAACACAAGCGCCTTTGCCCGGCCACCGACGGCAAGAATCTGTTCGACCGTCGCGTTGGCGCCGTCGGCGCTACGATCCGCCACGCCGACCACCGCACCCTCGCGCGCGATGATCAGCGCCGCCGCCCTGCCGATGCCGGATCCCGCGCCGGTGACGATCGCGGTCCTGTCCTTCAGGATCATGCTTCCCCCTTTCTCGCCGGTCGGTAATCCTGCATCATCGATCGCGCGAGCCTCGCCCGATCAACCCTTGAGGACAAGACAGGCATGTACGACTTCGGCCCCTTCGAGTTCGAGTCGAAGCAGGATTTTTTCGACAAGGCAATGCGTTTCTGGAACCCCGACAAGACCAGGTTCTGGCAGAAGGCCGGGATCGATCTAGTGATCGGCAGGCGAGAGGGCTATTTCCTCTACGACATGACGGGGCGGCGCCTGATCGACCTGCACCTCAATGGCGGCACCTACAATCTCGGTCACCGCAATCCGGAGCTGGTCGAGACGCTGAAGAGCGCGCTCGACTATTTCGACATCGGCAACCACTGGTTCCCTTCCGTGGCGCGAACGGCGCTGGCGGAATCCCTCGTCAATGTCTCGCCGGGAATGAAATACGCGATCTTCGCGCCGGGCGGCGCGGAGGCGGTGGACATCGCCATCAAGAGCGCCCGCTATGCCACCAAGCGGCGCAAGATCGTGTCGATCATCAAGGGCTATCACGGGCATTCGGGGCTCGCCGTGGCGACCGGCGACGATCGCTTCACCAAGATCTTTCTCTCCGACCAGCCGGAGACGTTCATCCAGGTTCCCTTCAACGATATCGACGCCATGGAACGGGTGCTCAAGGGCGAAGACGTCGCGGCGCTGATCATGGAGACAATCCCCGCCACTTACGGCTTCCCGATGCCGAAGGATGGCTATCTCACCGCCTGCAAGGCGCTGTGCGAAAAGCATGGCGCGATGTACATCGCCGACGAGGTCCAGACCGGCCTGATGCGCACCGGCAGCATGTGGGGCTGGCAGGCCTACGGCGTCCAGCCGGACATTATGGTGACGGCAAAGGGCCTGTCCGGCGGCCTCTATCCGATCAGCGCGGCGCTGGTGAACGACAGAGCCGGCGGCTGGCTCAACGAGGATGGGGCAGCCCACATTTCGACGACCGGCGGGGCCGAACTCGGCTGTGTCGTCGGCCACAAGGTCATCGAGATGCTGCAGCGGCCCGAACTGGTGGCCAATGTCGGCACAGTAACCGAGTTCATGGCGCAGGCCATGCGCGAGATGCAGGTTCGTCACGGCGATATCTTCACCGGGGTACGCCAGAAAGGCGTGATCCTCGGGCTGGAATTCAGCAATCATCCGGAAGGCGCCGTCTTCGTGTCGCGTGCGCTCTACGAGCAGGGCGTCTGGGCGATCTTCTCGTCGCTCGACAAGCGGGTGCTGCAATGGAAGCCCGGCGTTCTTCTGGACCGCGAGACCTGCCGGGACATCATGGATCGCTTCGATGCGGCAATGCCGCGCGCGCGGGCGTTGCTGCATCAGGCAGGCAAGGCGAGTTGACATGGTCCAACCCTCGTTGAAATTGTCAGGCGTCCAGTGCGAACGGCCGGCTGGGCTTGCCGGGATCGCGCGGGTTCCGGCAGGGGGCAGGTGTGCAGGGATAGGGCAGGACGGACAGTGATGGATTTCGACGCGCTCACCCACGACCAGCAACTCGGGATCCTGCAGGAAACGGCGGAGGCGGCCACAGCCAACTACGATCTGCCGGCGGACGTTTCCGTCGAGATGATCAACCTGTCGGAGAACGCGACCTACAAGATTGCGGCCCGCGACGGCCGGCGCTGGGCGCTCCGCATCCATCGCGACGGCTACCATTCAAGGACGGCCATTCAATCTGAACTGGCCTGGCTGACCGATCTGCGCCAGACCGGGATCGTCCCGACGCCCATGCCGGTGGCGGGCAAGGACGGCGAACAGATCCAGCGTGTCGGCCATGCCAGACTGGCGCAGCCACGCAATGTCGTGCTGTCGCACTGGGAGAACGGTTCGGAGCCGGGCATAGGCGAGGCGCTTGGCGAACCTTTCGAACTGCTGGGCGAGGTGACGGCCCGCATGCACATCCACACCCGGCAGTGGAAGCGCCCTTCCTGGTTCAGCCGCCCTGTATGGGATTTCGAAACAAGCCTCGGCGAGGAGAGGCCGCATTGGGGACGCTGGCGTGACGGCATCGGCGTCGATGCCGCGAAAGCCAGGCTTTTTGGCCGCACCGCGGAGCTGATCGGCCGCCGGCTCGCCGCCTTCGGCAAGGGCCATGACCGCTTCGGCCTCATCCATTGCGATCTGCGGCTCGCCAACCTTCTGATCGACGGCAAGACGGTGAAGGTCATCGACTTCGACGACTGCGGCTTCGGCTGGTATATGTACGACGCGGCGACGCCCATCTCTTTCTACGAGCACGAGCCACAGGCAGCCGATCTCATCCGGTCATGGACGACCGGCTATCGCCGTGTGCTTGACCTGCCCAGGGCGGACGAAGACGAGATCCCGACCTTCGTGATGCTGCGCCGTCTGCTCCTGGTCGCGTGGATCGGCTCGCACGCCGAGACAGACCTCGCCAAGTCGATGGGCCTTCCCTATACCGAGGGAACGGTCGGGCTGTGCGAGGCCTATCTGAGCAAGTTTTGAACCACCCTATGCCAGTGCCTCCAGGCTCTCCGGCAGGATCTGGCCGCCATCGACAATGATTGTCTGTCCCGTCACGTAGCCGGCTTCCTTCGACGCAAAGTAGAGCGCGGCGTAGCCGATGTCCTCCACGCTTCCGAGCCGCTTGAGGGGGATCGAGGCGGCCATGGTCTTCTGGTAGTCCCCGCCCAGGCCGACAAGGCCCTCGGTCACGATGTTGCCGGGCATGACGGCGTTGACGGTGATGCCGTATCTTGCCAGTTCGATGCAGGCCGTTCGCATGAAGCCGAGCTGTCCCGCCTTGGTGGCGCCGTAGTGCGACCAGCCGGGAAAACCGGTGATCGGGCCGGTGATCGACGACGTCAGCACGATGCGGCCCTGGTCGGATGCCTTGAGATAGGGAACCGCCGCCTTGACCGCGTGGAAGGTGCCTTTGAGGTTGGTGTCGACAACCTCGTCCCATTGCTGTGAGGTCATGTCCTCGAGCCGTGCCTGCGGGAAGATGCCGGCATTGGCGCACAAAACGTCGATACTGCCGTTTCTCGCGGCTGCCGCGGCAAGCGCGCTCTCGATGCTGGCGAGCGAGGTAACGTCGCCAACCACGCCAAAGGCGCCATGGCCGATCTCGGCGGCCGCGGCTTCGGCCTGGTCGACATGGCGCGCAATGATGGCGACCTTGGCACCCGAGAGTGCGAACACCCGCGCTATGCCCTTGCCGATGCCTTTCGACCCGCCGGTAACGACGACGGATCGACCCCTCAGAGACTGGGTCATGACTTGAAGCTCCAAAATGAGACGGGGACAGAGTGATGCTCCGTCCCCGTTGACGCTGGAAATCCAGGGCGAGGAATGCCCTAGCCCTCGTTCACCATGTGACCGATGTTCTCATACGCCTTGGGGTTGGCCGACTTCAGCACGAAGCCCCAGATCAGGCCGACGATAAGGATCGCAAGCCCGACATAGGGGATGCTCCTGGCAAAGCCATTGGTGCCGCCCAGAGTCGCCAGATTGGCGACCAGCGTGTAGACGAGCACCAACTGCACAACGAGCGAGATCAACGGCGCGATGACAGTCGTCAGCATGCTGCCGCCGCCGTTCTTCTTGAACCACATGTAGATGGCCAGCGAGACAACCGCCTGCAGCACCAAAAGCAGTCCGGTGCCAAGCACGGCAAACAGCGTATAGACGCCAAGCCAGGCCTGTCCCGACGGATCGTCGAAGCCGTAGGCCAGACCGTAGAGCAGCACCCATACCGCCGCCAGCACCGACTGCAGCGCCGAGGCCTTGTGCGGGCTCTTGTGGTGGTCATGCGTCTCGGCGATCGCCTGCGGCAGGACGCCTTCGCGCGCCAGCGAATACAGATAGCGGGAAGCGGTGTTGTGGAAAGCCATGCCGCAGGCGAAGGAACTGGTCAGGATGAGCAGCGACATCAACTGGTAGCCCCAGCCACCGACAAAACTCTGAATGGGTGTCAGGAAGAAGTTCACGCCGTCGGAGAAGGCCTTGGCTACCATGTCGGCCTCGGTCGGATAGGCCGCCACCGCGCACCAGCTGACGAAGGTGTAGAACAGGCCAAGGCCGATGACCGAAATCAGCAGCGATTGCGGAATGATGCGCTTCGGATCGCGGGATTCCTCGGCATAGTTCGGCGCCATCTCGAAGCCGACCCACGACCAGAACGCCATGAAGATGCCGACCGCCGCCGCGCCCGCCGGTATGGCCACGGTTCCGACTGTCTGCTCGGCGACAGGCGTGAACACCTTGAACACATTGAGCGAATCGCCGGAAAAATTCGTCCCGCCATGGGCAAAGATCACGCCCAGCGAAAAGATCACCAGCATGATCACTTCCAGAATGAGGGCTATGCCGAGCAGCCGTGCCGACACTTTCACATCGCGGTAGGCGAGGGCCGCGATGACCACGATCATGGCGAGCGCGAGCACGATCCACGGCACGTTGATGCCGAAATGCTGCGAAAGCCACAGATTGCCGAAAAAGGCGAACAGCCCGGTGAGGGAAGCCTCGAACAGCGAGTAGCAGGCGAGCGAGCCGATGCCCGCCGACATGCCGACCTCGCGGCCGAGCCCCTGGCTGATGAAGGAGTAGAAGCCGCCGACGGACGATACGCGCGATGCCATCGCGGCATAGCCGATCGAGAAGATGGTCAGCACGATCGTCGCCATCAGGAAGGCGGCAGGGGTATATTTGCCGATGCCGTAGCCCGCCGCGAACGGGACATTGCCCAGCATCGCCGACATTGGCGCCGCGCCGGTGACGGCCAGGAAGAGCACTCCGGCGAGCCCAACGGCCTTCGAGTGCAAAAGGTTGATGCTGTTACTCTTCGAGACGTCGATCGTCCCGCGTGCAGTTTCTATGGCCATGAAGCCCTCTCCATTCGTGACAGCTGTATGCAGTTCCCCGCACAGGGCGGCCGATGTGTCCCAGCCTGCTCGTGCCGCCATGACAGTACGGACGCAGCGTCACTTTGCCAAGGCCATGATTTTGCATAGCTCGCCGCTCGACATCACGTGGCAATAGATCATGTTGATGATTTCGAGCTCCTTGCGGTGAAGCTCCTCGGTCGCCGCCGCGCAGCAATCCTCGATCACGATGACGGCATAGCTCTCATCCGCCAGGCTGCGCACCGTCGAGGACACGCATTGGTCCGTGAAGATACCGCAGCAGATGACATTCCGGATGCCGAGATTGTGAAGGATCAGGCGCAGATTCGTTCCCGTCAGCGCGGAATCGGTGGTCTTGGTCACCACGATCTCGTCGCCGGCCGGCTGAAGCTCGGCAACCAGCTGCGACGGTGCGTCGTTCTTCGGCAGCAGCAAATTGTTCCAGCCCGGCATTTTCTGAGAGAGCGAGCGATCACGCCCGTCCTTGGTGTGGCAGGCGATGCGGGCAAAAAGGCATTCGATGCCGTTTTGCCGTGCCAACGCCAGCAGTCGTCCCGTGTTCGGTATGACCGTGCCGTGCATACGCTCGTGAAACGGCGTCCACAGATCGTAGCGATGCTGTTCCTGCGGCGAAAGCGATGCGCGATCCGGCCGTTCCAGGTAGGTGTTCTGAACGTCGATGACCAGGATGGCGGTTTGCGCCGGCACCAGCACCGGATCATCCGGCTCGGGCGCGCCGAGATAGTAGAGCGAACGGAATCCGGTTTTCCAGCTCATGCGGTCCTTTCAGAAGCGGAACGTGAAGAGGCCTCGCGCCGCGTAGGTCTCGGCGGCTTCCTCGATGAAACGGGCGATGCGTTCGGCCTGGTAGGTATCGCGCATCGTGGCAGCGGCCTGGAGCAATTCTTCCTTGGCTTTGGCGCGGCCGGGGCGCAGCAGTTCATAGACCTGCATGATGAAATCCTGCGGCACCTCGACAAGCTCCGCCCCACGCTCGAAGTTGAGTGCCAGTGTCGGCCGTCCGACATCGCGCGCCACATCGGCCTGTGCCTGCAGCGCTTGCGGGGTGATGCGAAGGTCTTCCATCGTCACGTCGCCCGCGAGCACCGAATCCAGCGTTATCTCGGCAAGCGATTTGCCGCGCTTGCCCGTCACGGCGCCGGGCTGTGTTTCGGCGAGCGGATAGTCGGCGCGCGTGTGGGTCACGATTTCACCCCCGTCAGGGTGACGTCGACCTCTTCGGGAGCCGCGCCGGCCTCCGTCAGCCCGGTTTCGATGGCGTAGATGAGGGCGACGCGGGCGTGGTAGCGAGACCCCATGGCCTCGCCCCGCTGCGGCACGACGACGGGCTCCGGCATTTCGCCCAGCGCATAGGCCGCCGCATTGGCACCCAGCGCGCGATAGTGCTCGAGCCTGGTGATCGGCGCATTGGAAAACAGTTCCAGATTGTTGTGCGGCTGGCGATCGCGCTGGTGGATGACGGCCGTGCCCTTGGCCTGGATGCCGATGCCGATGCCGCTGCCGGCCATCCGGGCGGCGGACAGGCCGAGGAAGGAGGTATCGGCCGTATGGCGAAAGCGGACGACGCGCGCCTTGAGTCCGCGTGCGTGGATCGCATCCAGCATGGCGCCGAGCACTTCGGAGAGCCGATGTCCGGCCGTCGTCCGATAAAGCTTCAGCCCGAAGGCCGGGCTGATGCCGATGACCACATCGTCCTTCGCCGATCCATTGGCCGCCGGCCCAAGGTTGCGATAGCGGATGTGCCTTGCCTCGTCCTTCTCGTGCAGGGCTTCCGAGCGCAGCACCTCCTTCTGGTCCAGCACATCGCGGATGTCATTGAGCTGCAGGCGCCGTTCTTCAGACACGCGGTAGCCGGAACCGGGGCCGAGATAGTCGTTTGGATCGTTGACCGCACTGACGATCCGCCCATTGCGGATCATCGCCGATGTCTGGAGATAGTCACCGGAAAGGCGCAGCTTGACCACGTCGAGGAGGTTCTCCGCCTCTTCGCGGAACCCACGCTTGGCCAGCGCTTTGACCACGTCGATCACGGTGATGCCGCGCTCCTTGATGGCTTCGCTGATAAAGCTGACGTCGCGCGGCATCAGGCTGCGCGTATCGTCGGAACCGGAAGCGTAGACCACGCTGCTCTTCATGTCCTCGGTCGGTGAGGAAAGGTCGAGTTCCTCGAACACGGCGGCGATCGCTTCCACCGCCCTCTCGCGCAGCTCGATCGCGCGCGACTCGGGCAGCGGCGTCAATCCGCCATCGGCCTCGAAATCGCGCTGCAGCACAAGATAATCTTCCAGTTCCTCGCCGTTGATCAGCGACGGGTTGAACGAATTGTCGTATTTCAGGATCGATCCCATGCCGGAGCAGATCAGATCCGAGCCGGCAATCAGGTAGGGAAGGATCTTGGCGCCGACGCGAATTTCCGATTCGGTCGAGCGCGCGTCATTGCCCGAGGCGCATTCGAGATCGAGCCAGACGGCGATGAGGTTCTCGGCCATCAGTTCGCGAACGCCGCCGGGTATGGTGGCGGTCAAGGGCGCTCCGTCGATACCGCCGTTTTGCGTGCCTTGCACACCCATGCCGCGCTGCAGGCAGAGGCAGCGCGCTTCCAGGTAGAGCAGCGATTTGGCTTCATGGAAGCCCATCAGCAACTCGGAGCCGGCACCCGACGTACAGCGCATCTTGACGCCGCGCGAGGCGTAGGCGGCGGCCAGGAATGCCTTGGACCACGGCGTGTCGTCGCCATCGGTGAACGACTTTTCAGTGCCGTAGACGGAAACGGTTTCGGCGTAGGAGGTAAAGCCGGCCATGGCGATGCGCAGCTCTTCGGCTTCCTCGCTGGAGCATTGGAACAGCGTTCCCCAGCGTCCGACCGCGCCGCCTACCGCGCACGCCACTGCGTTGGACCAGGCGTTGCGCGACACGCGCATCGTTGTCTCGATCTCGTCGAAGCCGAAGGCGACGGCGGTCGCGGCATCGGCGGCGAGCTGCAGCGGATCGTCCTTGGCGTTGGTGACGTGCGCCTGGTTGCCCGGCGTCTTGCGGGCCCGCATCTTCGAGTAGGCGAAGGCGATCTCCAGCGCGTTGAGCTGCGACACCACTTCGGCGAGTTTGGCGGGTGTCATGCCATGGGCGAGCCGCACCAGCGTTTCGCGCGGCACGTTCATGTCGACCAGCCAGCGTGCGACGGTCGCCGAATCCAGCGACATCGCTTCCGGTGCCACCTCCGGATCGATGTGATGGCGGGCGATGAAGCGGTCGATCATGTCGTAGTCGTGTTCGACCACCCCATCGAGGGATACGACGCGCCCGTCCCTGATGCCGATGCCGGGTTGGGGATCGGCCGGACTGGAGAAAGCGGAGAAGCCGTTGGCGGGGTCTTCCGCCGCAAACTTGTCCAGCCGCAACGGCCGCTCGTCCCAGTCTGCGAAGCGCTTCCAGCGGTTCAGTTTCGGCGTCATGCGTGCGATCCTCGACCCAGCCGAAAGACTAGAGAAAGCTTACCCGCCACACAATGACCCTGGATCGACCGCCGGCCAAGGGGGCGCACGCCGCAGGCTCAAAATACCCGAAGCTGCTCGCCATCCTGTCGATCTTCGCAGCAGAGGCGCTCGAAATCCACCGACGGCAGAGGCTGCCGGTGCCACAGGTCATACGGCATTTATTTCGTTTTGCTGGAGCATTGCGCGAGGTGTTTCGGCATCGAATTCGGCCGCCAAAGATCAGGTTTGGCCGGGCACGTCTGAAGCCGCACGTCTCACCGGCCCGACCGCTCCGCTGCGGTGAGCAACGAGGTAAACATGTGCGCGTAGTTCTCCGCCTGCACGCCCCAATCCCACTCCCGGATCGTCTCGATCATGCGGGCGGCCATCCGCGACCGGAGCGATGGCGTGTCCCGCAACAGGGCGAGCTTGTTCGCAAGCCCTTCCGCGGTTCCATCGAAGAACAGCCCGTTGTCGCCATCCCGGATCAGCTCGGGCATGTTTCCCACACGGGTCGTCACCACGGGGACACCGCACGCCGCCGCCTCCAGGCAAGGATTGGGTGTGCCTTCGCTGCGACTGGCGCAGACATAAACGTCGAGATCCCGGTAGAAGTCGAGCATTTCGTCATGGTTGCGCCAGTGCTGCTCCCGAATCGCAGTCTGCAGTCGCACGCCCGGCACGGCAGCGACCGCGGGCTCGATGACGTCGTGGAAGCCGCGATGTGCCGGACCATGGTTGCCGAGACTTCCCGCCCATCCGACGCGGAGCTCGCCAGAATAGGGTTGCGGCTCTGGCCGGGGGCAAAAGAATGTCGTGTCGACTCCATTGGGCGTGTAGTGGACCGGAATACGCAGTAGAGGAGCGTATTCGCGCTCGAGCTGCCGATTGTTGACGAAGACGGCGCGCGCCAACCGCTGCAGGATAGCGAGCCCGGGCTCGCGGAATTCGCCCTCCATCTCCCTGTGGCTGCAGATCCCGATGAGCAGCCTGTCAGAGCGCCGGGCGAGGACCGATTCCGGCAGAGGCAGCTTCGCGATCTGGAACCAATAGAAGATGAGCACGACATCCGCGGCGTTCACGTCGGACTCAGTCACATCATGCTGAAATCGTTCGACGATCTCGAACTTCCTTGCCAGCACGCGCCGGAGATTCTGGGTCTTTCTATCGATCGCCCAGCCGGGTCGGTCCGCGATCGCCAGGATGCGGGGGAGGTGTCCATCGCTCACGAGGCGTACCGCTCAAGCCAATGCGCCAACCATGGATTGGCCTCGTCCAGATCATCGTCCGTCGCGGTGGTGCGCACCTGGGTAGTGTCCGGCAGTTGGATATCGCCTGGTCGCAAGCGGGGTCGCCATCCGTGCCAACCACGACCATTGACCTCCTCGCTCAGGAACCGGCGGCCACCATACTTGCGCGCGGCGTGCTCCGCGCTCAGGAACAGATAATGCTTCATGCGAAAACGCTCGGGGGAGAGCCTCACCGGCTCCCCGAAGCGCACGCGATGGCCCCCTGACCACGCAATCTCCATGGGGCCGTCCTGTTTCTTGTACGCACGGACGCAGTGTGGGGAGAACGGCCGGAACGGGTAGTAGGTGCGCAGCGTGTCTTGATAATTGGGATTGTCGTGGTCGGGGGCTTCCCTGGTGGGAATGAACGTGAACTCGGAAGACTCGATCGCATTGAAGCCAAGTGCGTCGGCTGCCGCAATGGCGGAGACCAACGATGAGTACGAAGTCGGCGGAAGATGGATCTCGTCAGCGTCAAGATGCATGAACCAGTCAGCCTCAAGCGACTGAAATAGTTCCTCTTTGCGACGAAGGAGCTGTTCCCAGCAATACCAGCCGTTGTGCGGGATGCTTTCGAATCCTATCAACCCTGCCCCGCGGTAGCGCTGGGCAATCTCCAGCGTTCGGTCCGTCGACTGATTGTCGCAAATGTAGACCTGTACGCCTTGACGAAAGAGATTCTCGAGACATCCGGCGACGAACCGTTCCTCGTTGCGTGTTGTAAGGACTGCGACGACTCGCGGGGATTTCCGGTCACGCGCGGCATGCGCAATGTTGGTGTTGAGTTCGACCAAGTTCCTCAATCCTTCGTTGTGTGCTTCCGGATGCTGGCCGGTCAACTGGCGCAATTACTGAACTTGGCCGAAATGACAAGTCTAAAGACTCAGACCCGCCATGCCAACGCGCCGTCACCCGAAGTGCAACCGCTCACAGCGGTTCCCGTCGCGATCGCGAGTCTCGGGAATATGCGTATTCGGAAAACAGGCCAGACGGCCGCTTGTGCCGTCGTTTCCGTGAAACGGTGAATTGCTCTAGCGACCCCAGATGACGGCATTCTCGTGCCGTTTTATGATGTGCTTCAGATTCTCGAAGGCGGTCGTGACGTGGCCGGCGAAGCGCTCCGCCGCCGGAGAGCGCGGCCCGCCAACCCGGCGCAGGATGCCCAGTGAGCGGCTAGGCTGCGGGATTTCGTAGGGGAGCACCGTCACCCGGTTCTCCTTGCGCTGCGCGAAGACCACGGAAAATGGCAGCACGGCCAGTGCATCTGTTTCGGCGAGGAAGTTGATCACGCTCATCAGCGAGCCGCCCGAATAGCGCACGTTGAGGTCCGACATGCCGATGCTCATCAGGATCATCTGCAGGTCCGACATCAGCGGAGAGCCGGGCAGGGGCGCCACCCAGGGAAAGCTGGTCAGGTCATGCGCCCTGAGGCGGCGATTGCGCAGCAGCGGATGGTCTGGCCGGCAAGCCACGACATTGCGTCCGGGCAGGATCTCGGTGAATTCGAAGCCGGGTCCGAGGTCGAGCACGCCGATCGGCACGATCCCGAGGTCGATCTGGTTGCTCTCCAGTGCCGCGACCATCTCGGGCAGGTTCATATAGCTTTGCTGGACGGTGACCTCAGGCTCGAGCTTCTGGAATTCGCCGATCATCCGGCTGATCATGGCATCCATGAAGAAAGGCACGCCGCCGACGCGGACGACACCCTTGGTGCCTTTCATGAAGCCTTGCACCGCATCCGACGCCTTGCGCGAGGCCGTGATGATCGTGCGCCCTTGCGCCGCCAGCTGGAAACCGAGCGGTGTCGGCTGCAGCGGCCGGCGGCCCTTGAGGAAGAGGGGCTCGCCGACCCGCGCCTCCAGCATGGCCAGCGATCGGCTGACCGCGGGCTGGGTCAGGCCCAGCATGGCGGCTCCTTCCGACACGCCGCCTGCATCCAGCACCGCGGCGAGCTGCATCAGGTGGCGCTCGTTCAGCTTCATAGCAAAATGCTATACAAGGGGCGCGACATCTCATCAAGCATCGCGTCGGGCCGTGTTATCCCGTTTGGCAAGGGGAAGGGAGGCCCCGGCGAAATGGACGGCCAGCACGACCCCCAGAGGGATGAATTTCCCAAGGCGATCTCGACGCAGGCCGAAGAATTCGCGCGGCGCCTGGCGGCGATGGGCCAGTCCCGCCTGGCGGCGGCGGCGCAGGCGGCCGTGGATGGGTTGCACGCGCTGATCGTGGAGTTGCGGCCTTCCGGCGAGGAATTCCGGCTGGCGATCGACTTTCTGACCGAGGTCGGCCATTACGCCGATGCGCGGCGCCAGGAATGGGTGCTGTTCGCCGATGTGCTGGGCGTGTCCTCGCTGATCGAGGATCAAAACAGCCCGCGTCCCGCCGGGGCGACCCCCAACACCCTGGCCGGACCTTTCTACCGGGCCGATGTGCCGGAAATGCCGCTCGGCGGGAACATTTCGCGCGACCACAAGGGCGAGCCGCTGGAGGTTACGGGGCGGATCGTGGCGCTCGGCGGCGCGGGGATCGGCGATGCTATGGTCGAGATCTGGCAGGCCAATGCCGAGGGCCTGTACGAGAACCAGGAACCGGACAGACAACCGGAATTCAACCTGCGCGGACGCTTCCGTGCCGATCCGCAGGGGCGGTTCCGCTTCATGACGGTCAAGCCGAAGGGCTACACGCTGCCGGCGGACGGCCCTGTCGGTCAATTGATGTCCGCGCTCGGTCTTGGCCTCGAGCGGCCGGCACACATCCATTTTCGCGTTTCGGCACAGGGCTTCGAAACGCTGACGACCCACATCTTCGACCGGTCGGACCCCGCGATCGGCCGGGATGCCATTTTCGGGGTCAAACCCGAACTCATGGCCGAGTTCCGCGCGCTGCCGCCCCATGGAGGAAAGCGGAAGCACGCACTCGACCTCAATCTCGTGCTCTGCCCGCAGCGGCCGGGCGAAACCGAAACCTCTGGGAGGAGATGACCGATGGCCCGTGTCAGCGGCTACCACCATCTGACGCTGTCGACTGATGGCGCTCAGGAAGATTTTGATTTCTATACCAAGGCACTCGGCCTGCATTCGGTGAAGCGCACCGTCCTGTTCGACGGCGTCATCCCGGTCTATCACCTCTATTACGGCTCGCCCGACGGCGATGCTTCGACGATCATCACCACTTTCCCGTTCCGCAAGCCGGGCGTCTATGGCCGCCGCGGCACCAACCAGTCGCGCACCATCATGCAATCCATCCCAAAGGGGGCGGCGGATTTCTGGGTGGACCGGCTGAACGCGCGCGGCATCAAGGCCACCAAGATCACACGCTTTGGCGCCGACCGCGTGGCTTTGGCGCATCCCTGCGGCATCCCGCATGAGCTGGTGGAAAGCGACAGCGATCCGCGCGCGCCCATCACCAACGAGGCGCAGGGCATCGGCAAGGCCCACGGCATCAAGGGCATCTACGGCGCCGTCGTGGCGGTGATGGATCGCACCGCGATGGACGATTTCCTGACCGTCGCATTGCCGCTGGAGAAGGAGGCGGACAATCACGAGGGGCTGGTGTTCCGCGTGCCGGACGCCACCGGCGTCAATCAGCGGGTCGAGGTGATCGTCGATCGCGACAGCGCGCAAGGCACCTGGACGCTGGCGGGCGGGACGATCCACCACCTCGCCCTCAACACGGGCGACGAAGAGAACCAGTTGAAGTTGCGCGCTCATATCGAGGGCCTCGGCTTCACCGATATCTCGGAGCAGAAGGACCGCAATTACTTCAAGTCCTGCTATGTCCGCTCGCCCGGCGGCGCGCTGTTCGAACTTGCCTGGACCACGCCGGAAGGCTGGGCCAAGGACGAACCCCCGGGCCAGATCGGCAAGACGCTGGTCTTCCCGCCATGGTTCAAGGACCGCGAGGGCGAATTGCAGGCCGGGCTGGAACAGGCGGATTTCGCGTGAGCTCAGGCAGCGGTCCACTCCGGCTCGGGCCAAAGGGCGCGCAAGCGAAGGCGATCTGCGTCTTCGTCCACGGCCGCGGCCAATCGCCGGAGGAGATGCAGTCGCATGTGCTGTCGCGGCTTTCCGCGCCGGCCGTGGCATTCATCCTGCCGCGCGCGCCGCTCGGCACATGGTGGGAGGCGCGCGCCGTCGACCCGTTGACGCCGGTCGCCCGCGCGCACCTTTCCGACGCGCTCGACCATTTGGCGGCCGCTGTGGTGGCGGCGCGGGCGGAATTGCCCGGACTGCCGCTGCTTCTGGCGGGCTTCTCGCAAGGAGCATGCCTGTCGATCGAATATCTCTGCGCCGGGCTGCCGCCGCCGGACGCGCTTGCCGCCTTCACGGGCTGCCGCGTCGGTGTGCCGGCGGACGGGCGCTCCGAAGCCGTGCCGGCCGGCGTGCCGGTCTATCTTTCCGGTAGCGATTCCGATCCCTGGATTCCGGTCTCGGCCTTCGCCGATACGGCGCAGTCGCTAGGCCGCAGTGGCGCGAGCCTGCGGGCCGATCTGTTCCCCGGCCGGAGCCACGAGGTTTCGGACGCCGAGATTGCAATGCTGGGCACCATCATCGCCGACCTGGAGGCCGGCCGGGGTGCGCGCATGGGAGCGGCGCGATGATGGACAGTTTCACCTTTCCCGGGCTGACGACGCGGGTGATCTTCGGTGCCGGCACGATGGCCCGCGCCGAGGAGGAGGTGCGGCGGCTCGGCCATGACAAGGCGCTGGTGCTGTCGACGCCACATCAGAAGGCCGATGCGGACAAGCTGGCTCAAAGCCTTGGCGGCCTCGCCGCCGGGGTCTTTGCCGGCGCGGTCATGCATACCCCCGTCGAGGTCACGGAAAATGCCGTCGACGCCTTCCGCGCCAGCGGCGCCACGGCGGTGGTCAGCCTCGGCGGCGGCTCGACCACAGGGCTCGGCAAGGCCATCGCCGTGCGCACCGGCGCCGATCAGGTGGTGATCCCGACCACCTATGCCGGCTCGGAAATGACCGACATCCTCGGCGAGACGGCGGCCGGCGAAAAGACCACACGCCGCTCGCCGGACATCCGTCCCGAGACGGTGATCTACGACGTCGATCTGACACTGAGCCTCCCGGTTGGCCTCACCGTCACTTCGGCGATGAATGCGATCGCCCACGCCATGGAGGCCTTCTACGCCCCCGACCGCAATCCGGTGATCGTGCTGATGTGCAGGGATGCCATGGCTGCGTTCCGGGACGGCATTCCGCGGCTGATCGACAATCCGCAGGACCGCGCGGCGCGGACGCAGGCGCTGTACGCGGCCTGGTGCTGCTCGACCGCGCTCGGCTATGTCTCGATGGCGCTGCATCACAAGCTGGCGCATGTCTTCGGCGGCTCGTTCGACACGCCGCATGCCGAAACCCACGCCATCCTGCTGCCCTACACGACCGCCTTCAACGAAGCGGCGGTGCCAGATCTGCTGCGGCCGATGGCCGAAGCCTTCGGTGGTGGCTCGGCGGGCGGCGGGCTCTGGGATTTCGCACGCTCCGTCGGCTCTCCGCTGAGCCTGAAGGAGATCGGCATCAGGCAAGCCGATCTCGACCGCGCGGCGGCGATCGCGGTGAGGAACGCCTATGCGAATCCGAGGCCAATCGACTTGGGGTCGATAAGGGAACTCCTCCAGGCGGCGTTTGAGGGACGCCGTCCAGGGGGCTGACAAGAGGCAAGAGGGAGGAAGAGCAGATGATTACAAGACGGAGCTTACTGAAAGCGTCGGCGGCGACAGGTCTTGCGCTCGCCGGTTCTCGGCTGGCGACGCCGGCGCTCGCGCAGGGCGGCAAGATTCGCCTGGGCTATGTTTCGCCGCAGACGGGGCCGCTCGCCGGCTTCGCCGAAAGCGATGCGTACAACATCAAGGCTTTCCTCGCATCCGAGGCGGGCAAGAATTTCGACGTCATCGTCAAGGACAGCCAGTCGAACCCCAATCGCGCGGCCGAGGTGGCGAAGAGCCTGATCGTCGACGACGAGATCAACCTGATGCTGGTCGGCTCGACGCCCGAGAACACCAACCCTGTCGCCACCACCTGCGAGGCGGAGGGCGTGCCCGTCATCTCGACTATGGCACCGTGGCAGCCCTGGTTCATTGGCCAACAGGGCAATCCGGCCGATCCGTCGTCGTGGAAGCCTTTCAAGTTCGCCTATCATTATTTCTGGGGCCTCGAAGACATCATCGCCGTCTACACCGGCATGTGGAAGCAGCTTTCCTCCAACGGCAAGGTGGGCGGGCTGTTCCCCAACGATGCCGACGGCAATGCCTGGGGCGACCCCAAGAACGGGCTGAAGCCCGGCCTAGATGCCGCAGGCTTCAGCCTCAGCGATCCCGGCCGCTATCAGAACCTCTCGGACGATTTCACCGCGCAGGTCAACGCCTTCAAGGCGGCGAATGCCGAGATCGTCACCGGCGTCGTCATTCCGCCCGACTTCACCACTTTCTGGAACCAGGCCCGCCAGCAAGGCTTCAAGCCCAAGGCGGTGACGGTGGCCAAGGCGATCCTCTTCCCGCAATCGGTCGAGACGCTCGGCGACGCCGGCCACAACCTCTCGTCCGAGGTGTGGTGGTCGGCCTCGCATCCGTTCAAGTCGTCGGTGACGGGTCAGAGTTCAGCGGACCTGGCGGCGGATTTCACCGCCAAGACCGGGCGCCCGTGGACCCAGCCGATCGGCTTCGTCCATTCGCTGTTCGAGGTGGCGGCCAATGTCATGGGTCGCGTTTCGGATCCGTCGAATGCCGAGGCGATCGCGGCGGCGATCGCGGCCACCGACATGACGACCGTGGTCGGCAAGGTGGCCTGGGGCGGCGCTGGGCTGCCGCCTTTCGCGGCGAAGAACGTCTGCAAGACGCCGCTCGTCGGCGGCCAGTGGCGCAAGAAGGCAAGCGGCGGCTTCGATCTGGTGATCGTCGAAAACGCCACCGCGTCCGAGATTCCGACCGCAGGCAAGATGGAAGCCCTGGCCTGACGCCGCCGAGGGCGGCGGATGCCGTCGCCCTCGTTCGGCGCGACCCGAGGATGACAGTGATGATACTCAGGCTGGAAAACGTCTCGAAGTCCTTCGGGGCCTTGAAGGTTACCGATGGCGTGACCGTCTCGGTGCGGCGCGGCGAGGCGTTGGGCATCATCGGCCCGAACGGGGCGGGGAAGTCGACGCTCTTCAACCTGATCACCGGCAATCTGCTCGCCAATGAGGGCCGCATCGAACTCCTCGGCCGCGACGTAACCCGCGCCCCGGCCATGGATCGGGTGCGCATGGGTGTCGGCCGCAGCTTCCAGATCCCGCAGCCCTTCGAGGGGCTGAGCGTGTTCGAGAACCTCTTGACCGCAGCCGCGTTCGGCCGGGGCGGCCGCGAGGCCGAGATGGTCGACGATTGCGCGCGTATCCTCGAAGAGACCGAACTTCTCAGGAAGGCCAATGTGCTGGCCGGATCGCTGAGCCTTCTCGACCGCAAGCGCTTGGAGCTCGCCCGCGCCCTGGCGACGGGACCCGAGCTGCTGCTTCTGGACGAGATCGCGGGCGGGCTGACCGAGGGCGAATGCAAGGCGCTGGTCGCGACGATCAAGGCCATCCACGCCAAGGGAACCACGATCATCTGGATCGAGCATGTCCTGCATGCTTTGACGTCGGTGGTCGAGCGGCTTCTCGTGCTGGATTTCGGGCGCGTGATCGGGATCGGCGCGCCGGACGCGATCATGGTCTCGCAGCAGGTTCGCGAAATCTATCTGGGGCTCGAGGTCTGATGCTGCTGGAGACGCGCGCCCTCACCGCGAATTACGGCCAGTTCCGGGCGCTGTTCGGCCTGGATATCTCCGTGGCGGCGGGCGAGTGCGTGGCGATCATCGGCGCCAACGGCGCGGGAAAGTCCACGCTGATGCGCTCGATCACGGGCGTGATCCGCAACGAGGCCGCCATGGTTCTGCACCGGGGCGAGCCCATCGGCGCGCTGTCCTCGGCCGAGATCATGAAGCGCGGCATCGCCATGGTGCCGGAAGGGCGCCGGCTCTTTGCCTCGCTGAGCGTCGAGGAAAACCTGCTGATCGGCGGGCAGGCGCGCAAGGCGCCGGGGCCGTGGAGCCTGGAGTCGGTCTACGACCTCTTCCCGATCCTGCGCGAGCGGCGCAAAAACCCCGGCACGGCGCTCTCGGGCGGCCAGCAGCAGATGGTCGCGATCGGCCGGGCGCTGATGTCCAATCCTGAATTGCTGCTGTGCGACGAGATCAGCCTCGGCCTCGCGCCCGTCGTCATCCGCGACATCTACGCAGCACTGCCCAAAGTCCGCGAAAGCGGCGCCGCGATCGTGCTGGTGGAGCAGGACATTGGCAAGGCGCTGGCGGTGGCCGACCGCGTCTACTGCATGATGGAGGGCCGGGTGACGCTGGTCGCCAAGGCGGCCGATGTCACGCGCGAAGAAATCCATTCCGCCTATTTCGGAGTGGCGGCATGACGAGGCAGCCCGGCATGCCCGCGCAATTTTCCCGCCGCCTGATGACGGGGGCGCGGCGATGATCTGGCTGGACACCCTCGTGCAGGGAATGCTGCTGGGCGGGCTCTATGCGCTGTTCGCGGCGGGGTTGAGCCTGGTCTTCGGCATCATGCGGCTGGTGAACCTCGCCCATGGCGACCTTATCGTCTTTGCCGCCTATCTGGTGCTGATGGGCGTCACGCTGCTTGGCCTGTCGCCCTGGGTCGCTGCGCTCATCGCCATGCCGGTGATGTTCGCGCTTGGCTGGCTGCTGCAGGCCGCCGTGCTGAACCGGGTGCTTGGCAAGGATATCCTGCCGCCGCTTCTCGTCACCTTCGGCCTGTCGGTTGCCCTGCAGAATGGGCTGCTCGAAGCCTTTTCCGCAGACAGCCGGCGCATTCCGGCAGGCGCACTGGAGGGGGCCTCGCTCGATCTCGGGCTGGTCACGGTGGGCGTGATGCCGCTGATGACCTTTGCGTCCGCGATCATCGCCATCGTGGCCTTGAACGGGCTCTTCTATCACACCGCCCTCGGCCGTGCCTTCCGCGCCACCTCGGACGACGCCGTGACGGCGGGCCTGATGGGGATCGAGCCGAAACGGGTGTTCGCCATCGCCACCGGGATCGCGATGGTCGTGGTGACGCTGGCGGCGCTCTATCTCGGCATGCGGGCGAACTTCGATCCCTCGATCGGGCCGGCGCGGCTGATCTATGCCTTCGAGGCGGTGATCATCGGCGGCCTCGGCAGCCTGTGGGGAACGCTTGCGGGCGGGATCATCATCGGCGTGGCCCAGACGGCCGGCGCGGCGGTGAATCCGGAATGGCAGATTCTGGCGGGCCACATCGCCTTTCTGGCCGTGATGCTGCTCAAGCCGCGGGGCCTGTTCCCGCGCGCAGTGGATTGAGGGCGGCATGTATCGGCTGACAACCCGCACCCGCGCCGGAACTGCCACGGAGATCGCCGTGATCGTTCTGGTCGTGGCCGGGCTCGCCTTGCCCGCCGTGACCTCGCGCGGTGTCATACAGGACCTGTTCTTCATTCTCACCATGCTGACGCTGGCGCAGATCTGGAACCTGCTGGCGGGCTATGGCGGTCTCGTCTCGGTGGGTCAGCAGGCCTTCGTCGGCATCGGCGCCTATGCGATGTTCGCCGGGGTGATCCTGCTCGACTGGAACCCGGTTGCCGCGATCCTGCTGGGCGGCCTTGCGGCGCTGGCCCTGGCCGTTCCCACGGCCTTCTTCGCCTTCCGCCTGCAGGGCGCCTATTTCGCCATCGGCACCTGGGTGATCGCCGAGGTGACGCGACTGCTGATCGCGCAATGGAAGGCGCTCGGCGGCGGCACCGGCACCTCGCTGCCACGCGAGGCGACGAGCAACATCATGGGCACGGATGCGATCCGGACGCTGTTCGGCGTGCGCGAGGCGGCCGCCCGCGACATTCTCGCCTATTGGCTGGCGCTGGCGCTGGTCGTGGCCGTCACCGGCTGCATCTACTGGCTGCTGCGCAGTCGCCTCGGGCTGGCGCTGGCGGCCGTGCGCGACAATGTCGATGCGGCCCAGGCGGTCGGCGTCGATGTCGGGCGGCTCAAATGGGCGGTGTTTCTGATCGCCGCGGCCGCCACCGGACTGACCGGCGCGCTGATCTTCGTGCAGACCGCCCGCATCTCGCCGGAGGCGGCCTTCGCCGTCACCGACTGGACGGCCTATGTCATCTTCATCGTCGTCATCGGCGGCATCGGCACCATCGAGGGACCCATCGTCGGGGTGCTGGTGTTCTTTGCGCTGCGTTCGGCGCTGGCCGACTACGGCAGCTGGTACCTGATGACACTCGGCCTCGCCGCCATCGCGGTGATGCTGTTCGCACCGAAGGGGCTGTGGGGGCTGATTTCGGCCCGCACCGGCCTGCACCTGTTTCCGGTCCGCCGCAGGCTGGCCGGTCCTAAGATCGAGGGAGGACATTGATGGCGGATATCGAAACCGACGTGCTGATCGTGGGCACGGGCCCGGCCGGCTCGGCCACGGCGGCACTTCTCGCCAGCTCCGGCGTGGCCAACATGATCGTGAACCGCTACCGCTGGCTGTCGAATACGCCGCGTGCCCACATCACCAACCAGCGCACCATGGAAGTGCTGCGCGACCTCGGGCCGGAGGTTGAGGCCGAGGCCGTGATGCACGCCTCGCCGCAGGAACTGATGGGCGAGAACGTGTTCTGCGAAAGCCTGGCCGGCGAAGAGCTTGGCCGGATGAAGAGCTGGGGCACCGACCCGCTCTCCAAGGCTGAACATCTCCAGTCGTCGCCGTCCTTCATGAACGATCTGCCCCAGACCTTCATGGAGCCGATCCTGTTCAAGACGGCGTGCGCGCGCGGCACGCAGGCGCGCATGAGCACCGAATATGTCAGCCATGTCCAGGATGCGGACGGCGTCACCACGACCTGCCGCGACAGGCTATCGGGCAGGAACTTCACCGTGCGGTCGAAATTCCTCGTCGGCGCCGATGGCGGCAACTCGCTGGTGGCCGAGCATCTGGGCCTGCCTTTCGAGGGCAAGATGGGCGTTGGCGGGTCGATGAACATCCTGTTCCGGGCCGATCTTTCGAAATACGTCGCGCACCGGCCAAGCGTCCTCTACTGGGTCATGCAGCCCGGTGCCGATGTCGGCGGGATCGGCATGGGTCTCGTTCGCATGGTGCGGCCGTGGAACGAGTGGCTCATCGTCTGGGGCTACGACATCAACCAGCCGCCGCCCGATGTGACGCCCGAACTGGCAACCGGCGTCGCGCGCCAGCTGGTCGGAGATACCGACCTTGAGATCGAGCTCCTGGGCGCCAATACCTGGACCGTGAACAACTGCTTTGCCACGCACATGCAGAAGGGGCGGGTGTTCATCATGGGCGACGCCGCGCACCGGCATCCGCCCTCGAACGGGCTTGGCTCCAACACGTCGATCCAGGACGGGTTCAACCTCGCCTGGAAACTCGCCAAGGTCGTCAAGGGGCAGGCGGGGATCGGGCTTCTGGACAGCTACTCGGCCGAGCGTGCGCCGATCGCGCGCCAGATCGTGACGCGCGCGAACCAGTCGATCGCCGAGTTCGGCCCGATCTTCGAGGCGCTCGGCATGGATGGCGGCGTGGATCACGACAAGATCCAGAGGAACATGGAGGCCCGCGCCGACGCCACACAAGCCGCCGAAGCGCAACGCGAAGCGCTGCGCAAGGCCATCGCCTTCAAGAAATACGAGTTCGACGCCCATGGCGTCGAGATGAACCATCGCTATGCGTCGGGCGCCGTGGTGACCGACGGCCACCCCGAGCCGGCTTTCGAGAAGGATCGCGAGCTGCACTATGCGCCCACGACCTGGCCCGGCGCGCGCCTGCCGCATGTCTGGGTCTTCGAGCGCTCGGGCAGGAAGCTCTCGACACTCGACCTTTGCGGACATGGCGAGTTCACGCTGTTGACCGGCATCGGCGGGGAGGCGTGGGTCGCCGCCGCGGAGACGGTCGCCGTGGAACTCGGTCTGCCGATCCGCACCCATGTGATCGGCCCGCGCCGCGCGATCGAGGACCATACCGGCGACTGGGCGCGCGCACGCGAAATCCGCGACGCCGGCTGCCTGGTGGTGCGCCCCGACCATCACGTCGCCTGGCGTTCCGAAACGCTGGCGGCCGATCCGGCGACCGAGCTGCGCCGCGTCTTCAAATCCGTTCTGGCGCGCTGAGGAGGATCCCATGACCGACGAACACGAACACGGCTATTTCACCGAAGCGAACTCGGCCGAAGTCGTCGTGGCGCGCAACAAGAACGCCAAGGACCGGCGGCTCGGCCAGGTCATGGAGGTCATCACCCGCAAGCTGCACGAGGCGGTGAAGGAGATCGAGCCGACGCAGGAGGAATGGTTCGAGGCGGTCATGTTCCTGACGCGGACGGGCCAGATCTGCAACGAGTGGCGGCAGGAGTACATCCTGCTGTCGGATGTCCTCGGCGTCTCGATGCTGGTCGACGCGATCAACAACCGCAAGCCGTCCGGCGCCTCGGAATCCACCGTGCTGGGGCCATTCCATGTCGCCGACGCGCCCGAACTGCCGATGGGCTCGAACATCTGCCTCGACCAGAAGGGCGAGCCGATGTTCGTGCATGGCCGCATCCTCGACACCGATGGCAACCCGATCGCTGGCGCCAAGATCGATGTCTGGCAGGCCAATGACGAGGGCTTCTACGACGTGCAGCAGAAGGGCATCCAGCCCGACTTCAACCTGCGCGGCGTCTTCCGCACCGGCGTGGACGGACGCTACTGGTTCCGCGGCGCAAAGCCCAAATACTACCCGATCCCGGATGACGGGCCGGTCGGCAAGCTGCTCGGCGCGCTGGGGCGCCACCCCTATCGCCCGGCGCATCTCCACTACATCGTCGAGGCCGAGGGTTTCGACGCGCTGACCACGCACATATTCGATCCGGACGACCCGTATATCGATACGGACGCCGTCTTCGGCGTGAAGCAGAGCCTGCTCGCCGAATTCCGCAAGGTCGAGGATGCCGAAGCCGCGGCGAAGGCCAAGGTTGCCGCGCCGTTCTACGACGTCGAGTTCGATTTCGTGCTTTCGCGAAAGAAGAAGTGATCCCCGCGCGCCGGGTGCCGCGCAGGCGCCCGCACGCAGGTCGGTATCGCGCAAAAATGGGAGGAAACTGATGGCCGCACTCGAGAAGATGTTCGATGTCAGAGGCAAGTCGGTGATCGTCACCGGCGGCGCCAGCGGCATCGGCCAGGCCTATGCAGAGATCATGGCCGAGCATGGCGCGAAGGTCTGCATCTTCGACCTGAACCCCGCCGGGCTGGACAAGACCGTCGCCGCGATCAGGGCCGCGGGCGGCGATGTCTGGGGCCAGGTCGTCGATGTCGGCGACCGCGCGTCGATGGCCCAAGCCTTCGACAAGGTGGCCGAGAAGGCGGGCTCGATCGACGTCGTGTTCGCCAATGCCGGGATCGACGCCGGACCGGGCTTCAACAGCCCGACCGGCGAGAGGAACCCCGAGGGCGCCATCGAGAACCTGGCTGACGAGCACTGGGACAAGGTGATCGAGATCAACCTGACTTCGGTCTACACCACCATCAAGCATGCCGTCCGGCACATGAAGCCGAATGGCGGCGGCCAGATCATCGTCACGTCGTCCATCGCCTCGCTGATCAACGAGAGCATCGTGGGCACGCCTTACATGCCCGCCAAGGCCGCGGTGAACCATCTCGTGCGCCACATGGCGATGGAACTCGGCGCCTACAACATCCGCATCAACGCCATTCTGCCCGGACCGTTCATCACCAACATCGCCGGTGGCCGGCTGCGCAATCCGGCCGACCGCCAGGCCTTCGAGGCCCAGTCGCTCGTCGGCCGCATCGGCGATCCGGAGGAGATCAAGGGGCTGGCGCTCTACCTGGCGTCGCCCGCCGCGTCCTACGTCACCGGCTCGCTGATCGTCATCGATGGCGGCTCGCTGCTGCGCATGACTTGAAGAAGCTTTGAACTGACGCCGGTCTCGTCGAGGGGACGGGCCGGCTTAACCCAGGGAGGAAATAACATGACCTACCACAACAGACTCGTGAAATCGGGTTTGCCCAGCCGCCGGACCGTGCTGAAGGGGATTGGGGCCGGTGTTGCGGCCGCCAGTACGCTGGCCATGCCGCGCTATGTGCGCGCCGCGACCGCTGGCAAGATCAAGCTTGGCTATCTCAGCCCCACCACCGGTCCGCTCGCCCTCTTCGGCGAGACGGACGGCTACACCTTGCAGAAGATCCGCGCCCTGCTCGGCGGCCAGCTGCAATGCGCCAACGGCAATACCTACGAGATCGAGATCCTCGATCGCGACAGCCAGTCCAATCCGAACAAGGCATCGGAAATCGCCGGCAACCTCATCCTGAACGACGAGGTGCACCTGCTCGTTCCGGCTTCGACCACCGACACGATCCTGCCCGCGGCCGAACAGTCGGAACTCTATGAGACGCCGTGCATCTCCTCGGGCGCGCCCTGGCAGGCGGTGATCATGCCGCGCGGCGGCGGCAAGCAGACCTTCGACTGGACCTACCATTTCTTCTGGGGTCTCGACGAAGCGCTGAACACCTTCGTCGGGCTCTGGAACCATCTGGAGACCAACAAGAAGGTCGGGATGCTGTTCCCCCAGAACATCGACGGCGAGACCTGGGGCAATGACGAATACGGCCTGCCGGCGCCGACCCGCAAGGCCGGCTACGACGTCGTCGTGCCCGGCTACTTCCAGCCGCGCACCAATGATTTCTCCGCCCAGATATCCGAATTCAAGAAACAGGGCTGCGACATCATCGGCGGCATCACCTATCCGGACGATCTGAAGACCTTCGTCACCCAATGCAACCAGCAGGGCTTCAAGCCGAAGGCGGTCACGGTGGCGGCGGCGCTGCTGTTCCCAGGCGGCGTCGAGGCGATGGGTCCGCTCGGCGCCGGCATGTCCTCCGAGGTCTGGTGGACGCCGGCCTTCCCGTTCAAGTCGTCGCTGACCGGGCAGGTCAGCCGCGACATCGCCGACCAGTGGGAAGCCGATGCGAAGCGGCAGTGGACGCAGCCGCTGGGCTATTCGCATGCCTTGCTCGAGGTCGCGCTCGACATATTGAAGCGCTCCTCCAATCCGCTCGATCGCCAGGCCAACCGCGACGCGCTGGTCGCCACCGATCTGCAGACGCTGGTCGGCCACATCAAGTTCGACGGTTCGCCGCACAAGAACATCTGCAAGACGCCGATCTTCGGCGGCCAGTGGGTGAAGGGCGAGAAATGGCCCTACGACCTGAAGATCGTCGACAACACGGTCAATCAGCTCTTCGCGCCCCAACAGGCGATCAAGCCGATCGCTTGGTGACATGAGCAGGGACGCGGACGGATCCATGGATAGGGCAATCCTGCTGACGGCGCGCGGCGTGTCGAAGTCCTTCGGCGCCGTCCGCGTCCTGCATGAGGTGAGTTTCGACGTGCATCGGGGCGAGGTACTGGGCATCCTCGGCCCGAACGGGGCGGGTAAGACGACGCTGTTCAACATGATCAGCGGCGATTTGAAGGCATCCGGCGGCGAGATCCAGCTCGGCGACACGGCGCTGCGCGGCGAGCCGCCCTTCCGTCGCTGCCAGATGGGAATCGGACGGACCTATCAGATCCCGCGTCCCTATTCCGGCATGACCACCTTCGAGAACCTGCTGGTCGCCGCCGCGGGGGGCGGCGGCCGGTCGGAGAAGCAAAGCTATGCTTTCTGTGCCCAGGTGCTGCGCGATTGCGAGCTTTCCGACAAGGCCAATGTCTCAGCCGGCGCCCTGACGCTGCTCGACCGCAAGCGGCTGGAACTGGCGCGCGCGCTGGCGTCGGATCCGAAGCTGCTGCTGCTGGACGAGATCGCGGGCGGGCTGACCGACGATGAATCGAAAGCGCTGGTGGCGCTGGTGCGCCGCATCCGCGACCGCGGCATCACCATCGTCTGGATCGAGCACGTGCTGCACGCGCTGCTGGCGGTGGCGGACCGGCTGTTGGTGCTGAACTTCGGCGAGAAGATCGCCGAAGGCGTGCCCGCCGAAGTGATCGCGCTGCCCGAGGTCCAGCGCGTCTATATGGGGATCGAGGCATGACGGCCGTTCTTTCCACCCACGGGCTGCTGGCCCGCTATGGCGATTTCCAGGCGCTCTACGGCATCGACATCGAGCTGCACCAGGGTGAGGCCGTGGCCCTGATCGGCGCCAACGGGGCAGGCAAGTCCACCCTCCTGCGTTCGATCATGGGCCTGCTCCCGGTTGGGCGCGAGATGGTGCGGCTGCACGGCGACCCTGTCGGTGGTACCGCGACCGACCGCATGGTGCAGAAGGGCGTCGCCATCGTGCCGGAGGGCCGCCGCCTGTTCACCGGCATGTCGGTCGAGGACAATCTGCGTGTCGCCATCGACCAGGCCGCGCGCATGGGCGCCAAGGGCGGATGGACGCTGCCACGGCTGCACCAGCTGTTCCCGATCCTCAAGGAGAAGGCCCGCACGCAGGTGCAGAGCCTCTCGGGCGGGCAGCAGCAGATGGTGGCCATCGGCCGCGCGCTGCTGTGCCAGCCGCGCGTGCTGCTTTGCGACGAGATCAGCCTCGGCCTTGCGCCCAAGGTGATCCGCGAGATCTATGCCGCCTTGCCCGAAATCCGTGCCACCGGGACGGCGATGATCGTGGTCGAACAGGATGTCGGCCTCGCCCGGACCGCCTCGGACCGTCTCTACTGCATGCTGGAGGGGCGCGTGACCCTGACCGGCAGGTCGGCCGAAATCACGCGCGAGCAGATCGGCAGAGCCTATTTTGGAGCGGGCCATGGAGTGGTTTGACGCCTTGGTGCAGGGGATCCTGCTGGGCGGCATGTATGCCCAGTACGCGCTCGGCATGGCGCTGATGTTCGGCGTCATGCGCATCGTCAACATCAGCCATGGCGATCTGGTGATCCTTCTGTCGCTGATCGGCATCTCGATGGCCACGGCCTGGGGCCTGGGACCGCTGCCTGTGCTGATCGTGTTGGTGCCGCTCGCGGTGCTGATGGGCTGGGTGCTGCAGAAGGCCGTGCTGAACCGGGTGGTGGGCAGCGACCCGCTGCCTTCGCTGATCGCGACCTTCGGACTGTCGATCGCGCTGCAGAACCTGATGCTGCAGATCTGGTCCGCGAACAGCCGGTCGCTGCCCGGACATGGGATCGAGAGCCAATCCATCGAGATCGGCAGCGTCTATATCGGCCTGCTGCCGCTGATCGTGCTGGCGGTCGCCACGGGCCTGACCTGGGGCCTCGATCTGACATTGAAGCGCACGCGCTTCGGCCGGGCGCTGCGCGCCGCGTCGGCCGATGTCGAGGCTGCGGCGATGACCGGCATCAACCCGCGCGCCGTCTATGCGATGGCGACGGCGGCGGCGGTCGGCATCCTGGGCTTTGCCGCCGTCTTCCAGGCGCTGCGGTCGACCGTCGCGCCGGCTGATGGACCGGCCCAGCTGATCTACGCGTTCGAGGCGGTGATCATCGGCGGCATGGGGACGGTATGGGGCGCCTTCGTCGGCTCGATGGTCCTCGGCATCTCGCAGGCCATTGGCTTCCGCATCGATCCAGGTTTTGGCGTGCTCGCCGGACACATCGTCTTCCTGATCGTGCTGGCGACCCGCCCGCAGGGCCTGTTCGGAAAGGCATTGACATGAGTGCGATCCCCTATGTGGAAACCGAGGCGCCCGAAGTCCTGGTGCAGCGCCAGACCCGCTCCGGTCGCGTCGCGATGACGCTGGCGGTGCTGGCGATGATCGCAGTCGCGGCCATGCCGTGGTGGGCCTCGACCGGCACGATCCGCTCGATCCTGGTGTTATGCTGCTACATCGCCGTCGCGCAGATGTGGAACCTGCTCGCCGGCTATGCCGGCCTCGTCTCGGTGGGCCAGCACGCCTTCATGGGCGCGGCCGGCTACGCGCTTTTCGTGTTGGCGCAGACCTACGGCATCAATCCGTTCGCGGCGGTCTTCCTGTCACTGCTGGTGCCGGCCGCACTTGCCGTGCCGATCTACCTTTTGCTTCATCGCCTGGACGGACCGTATTTCTCGATCGGCACATGGGTGGTGGCCGAGGTCTTCCGGCTGACGGCCTCGAACATGCCGTTGGTCAATTCCGGCGCGGGCATGTCGCTGCGCGTGATGAAGGATTATTCGGCCTTCGAGCGCAATGTCGCCATGTCGCTGCTCTGCGCCGGCATGCTGCTGGTCACGCTCGGCGGCAGCTACTGGCTGCTTCGCTCGCGCTTCGGCCTTGCGCTGATCGCCATGCGTGACAATCCGGTTGCGGCAGCCAGCCAGGGCGTGAATGTCGCAAAGCTGCGCTTCCTCGTCTACGTCGCGTCGGCGGTCGGCTGCGGCCTTGCGGGCGCGATCTACTTCATGGCGCAGTTGCGGATCACGCCGGGTTCGGCCTTCGACCCGATGTGGGCGAATGTGGCGATCTTCATCGTCATGGTCGGCGGGATCGGCTCCATCGAGGGCGTTCTGATCGGATCCCTGATCTTCTTCATCGCCGACCGCTGGTTCGGTGAATACGGCGCAACCTATTTCGTCGTCCTCGGCCTGATGACGCTGCTGGTGGCGCTCTACGCCCGCACGGGCATTTGGGGCCTGATCTCGAAACGGTGGGATGCGCCATGGTTCCCGATCCGACGCAAGCTCGTCGATCCGGACCGCTGAGAGGGAGGTTCTTATGAAAGCAGCCATCTTTGATACGGTCGGCAGTCCGCTGCGCGTCGGCACGGTGCCGGACCCGACGCCGGCGCCCGACGAGGTCGTCCTGCGTGTCGCCGCTTGCGGCATCTGCGGCAGCGACCTGCACATCACCGAGGATCCGGTGCCTTTCGGCATCGGCGGAGGCTTCGTTCTCGGTCATGAATTCGCCGGTGACATCATCGCGCTGGGATCACGCGTGGCGGGCCTTGGGGTCGGTGATCGTGTTGCCGTCGTGCCGATGCGCGGCTGCGGGCACTGCCAGGCCTGCAGGCGCGGCGATCCAGGCCGCTGCGCCGACATGGTGCTGATTGGTGGCGGCTATGCGCAATACGCGGCCGTCGCCGCGCGCCAGTGCCATGTCTTGCCTGAAGAGGTGGCACTGGAGGACGGCGCGCTGGCCGAGCCGCTCTCGGTCGCGCTGCACTGCATCGTGCGCTCGGGCATGAAACCGGGCGACCGGGTCGCGGTCCTGGGCGCCGGACCGATCGGCCTGCTCGTCGCCTTCTGGGCGCGGCGGATGGGGGCGTCGTGCGTGGTGGCCGATATCCACAGCCATCAGCGCGACCGCGCGCTGGCGCTTGGCGCGACCGGTTTCGCGCTATCGGGCAACAGGCTGGCCGAGAACCTTGCCGATCTCTGCGGCGGTGCGCCCGATATCGTCTTCGAATGCGTCGGCAAGCGCGGTCTCATCGACGCGGCGGTCAAGGCGGTCCGGCTGCAGGGCACGGTGGTCGGCGTCGGGCTGTGCATCGGCGGCGACGAATGGGACCCGTTCGTCGCGCTGACCAAGGAAGTGAACCTGCTGTTCTCGGTCTTCTTCCATCAGCGCAACGAGTTCGGCGTCGCCCTCGATGCGCTGCGCGGCGGACCTTTCGCGCCGCAGGCGCTGATCACCGATCGGATCGACCTCTCGCCGGTTCCGCAGGTTTTCGAGAGCCTTCGCCGCCGTACCACGCAGTGCAAAGTGCTGATCCAGCCCGACCTTGTCTGAGGAGGAATAAGAATGACCGTTCAGTTCGAAACGCTCGACTACGATGTCGGCGGCATAAAAACGGTGGTGAAGGCCATCGGCAAGGGCAAGCTCGTGCTGTTCCTGCACGGCGCCTCGACGCTGGAAGGTTTCGACTTTGCAGCAGGTCTCGCCGACCGGTTCCGCGTTCTGTGCCCCAGCCATCCGGGCTTCGGCTTTTCGGGTGCCGCGCCGCATGTGGCTGGGATGTCCGACATGGTTCTGCACTATCTGAGTCTGCTCGATGCCCTGAAACTGTCGGAAAAACCTCATCTCATCGGCTTTTCCATGGGCGGCTGGATGGCGACGGAGCTGGCCGGCCTTGCCCGCGAGCGCTTCGACAAGGTGGTGCTGATCGCGCCGGCAGGGCTCAAAGATCCCGCGCACCCGGCCACCGATCTCGGCGCGGTCGCGCCGCAGGAGCTGCCGGCCTTTCTGGCGCATGACGTCTCGGTGGCGTTGCGCTATTTCCCCGACGGCTCGGACCCGGCCTTTGCGGAGGCCTTCGGCGCCGACCGCGCCCGCGAAGGCGAGACGCTGGGCCGCCTGCTGGCGCCATTCGGCATGGTCCATCCCAATCTGCGCCGCTTCCTGGCGCGCATCACCAATCCGGCGCTGGTCGTTTGGGGCACCAAGGACCGTCTGCTGCCGGCCAGCCAGGCGCCACTCTTCGTCGAGGCGCTCCCGGATGCACGCCTGATCCTGGTCGAGGATGCCGGCCATTTCGTCATGCAGGAAAAACCAGAAACGCTGAACAAGATCGGCGACTTCCTCGCCGGCTGATCACATTTCAAACAAGGAGGAGAAAACGATGAACAAACCCATCAAGCATGGCTCATGGGGAACGACCGTCGACCATCGCGACCTGTTGGAGAAGATCGCCGAGATCGGGCCGATCCTGGAAGCCAATGCCGCCGCCGACGAGGAGAGCGGCGAACTGACCCAGGCTACGTTCGAGGCGCTGAAGCCGCTGCGCATGTCGCATATCTTCGCCGCCGAGAGCCTTGGCGGCGCGCAGTTGCCACCCACGCAGGGCCTTGAACTGATCGAAGCGATCACCTGGCATTCGGGATCGGCGGGCTGGGTTTCGATGGTGCATTGCTGCATCGGCGCGATGTCGGCGGCCTTCCTGCCGGACAGTGCGGTCGCGCGGCTTTTCGCGCCGGGCACCGACAACCGTTTCTCGGGGCAGGGCGCGCCGCTGGGCATGCTGAAGAAGGTCGACGGTGGCTATCGGCTGAACGGCAAGTGGAGCTATGGCAGCGGTTTCAGCCACGCCACCTACAGCCACAGCGCCGCCTTCGTCGATGACGGCACCGGCAAGCCCGCCAAGGACGAGAACGGCAATGTCATCGTCATGTGCGCGCATGCGCCGATTTCCGAGCACAAGCAGCTCGGCAATTGGGACGTGCTGGGCCTCGGCGGCACCGGCTCCATCGACTATGCGGCCGAGGAGGTCTTCATCGCCGACGATCTCGTCTTCCCGATCCTGACCGCGCCGCCGCTGCGCCAGAAGGAGTTCTTCAGCCTCGGTGTCGTGGGCCTCGCCGCCATCGGCCATACCGGCTGGGCTCTCGGTGCCGGCCGGCGGATGCTGGACGAGATCGCCAAATTCGCCCGCTCGAAGTCGGGCCGCGCCGGGCTGATCGGCGAGAGCGAGAAGTTCTGGCACGACTATGGCCGCGCCGAGGCCCGCTATCGTGCCGCCCGCGCCTTTGTCTTCGAAACCTGGCGCGACGTCGAGGCGACGGTCGAGGCCGGCAACAGGATGTCGACGCGGCAGATCAGCCTTGTGCATCTCGCCAAGTCCGAGATTCACGAAGTTGGCGTCGATATCTGCAACTTCGCCTACCGCGCAGGTGGCGGTGCGTCGCTGCGCGCCGGTGTGATCCAGCGCACCTTCCGCGAGATGATGGTGGCGGCCAACCACTTCACGATCGCGCCGTCGATCGTCACCTCGGCCGGCCGCGACATCGGCGGCATGTGGAGCGACCGCGTCTGGCAGTTCTACGACCTGATCGAGAAGAAGTAGTCCGAAGGGCCGGGCGGGTGGACACCGCCCGGCCGCCTTTCCACGCAGCAGAAGAGACATGTCGATGAACGCGCCGCATCCGATGACCAACGCCTTTCGCGAAGCCTTTCGCCGCCATCCGGCGGGCGTCGCCGTGATCACGGCCGACCCCGGCGACAGACCGGTGGCGATGACCGTGTCCTCGCTGATCTCGGTGAGTGCCGCGCCGCCGGTCGTCGCCTTCTCGCTGTCGATGAAATCGACCTCGTCCGAGCCCCTGCTGCGGGCCGAGACCATGGTGATCCACCTGCTCCGCTTCACCGATATCGACCTGGCGCAACTCTGCGCGTCGAGCGGCGCGGAACGCTTCCCGCCCGGGGGCGCCTGGGCGCGGCTGCCCACGGGGGAACCGCGCTATACCGGCGTTTCGACCTGGTTTCGCGCACGCCGGCTCGGCCTGCTGCCGATCGAGGGCGCGACGCTGGTCGCGGCGGAGTTGCTGGAAGGCGAGGTACAGCCGGACGAGGTCCCTCCTGAGGCGCATTCGCTGGTCTATCTCGACCGTCGTTGGCATCGCCTGCACAAGGAACTGGACGGCGTGGCCGAGCTGCTCGATACGTCCCGTTTTCTTTAAGCCCGCCTGTGGGCGAGGCGGGCTCAAAATATCGCTCGACGATATGGCGAGTGGCCATCGCGCTGCCGGAAGGGCTGCCACCCGCCGGGGGTAATCCCTGTGCTACTTCGGATTCCTCAAGCCGTTTGTCTTGCGCCACGCCTCGTACTCTGCGCGGGCGTCGTCATGCAGCGGATAATAGCGTTGCAACGGGGCGCCCTGGAGGAGCTTCTCGCGCGAGAATACTTCCCAATCGTGATGCTTCTTGGCTTCCTCGATGACCTTTGCCGCCATTGCGACGGGAACCACCACGACGCCGTCATCGTCGGCAACGATGATGTCGCCGGGGATCACCGTGACACCGCCGCAGGCAATCGGAACGTTGACGGCATTGGGATAGATGCTGGTCTGCACATGATAGTTCGGCGTCCAGCCGCGCAGCCATAGCGGCAGGTCGAGCTTCTCGACATTGGGCCTGTCGCGCATGCATCCATCGATGACGATGCCCGCGCCGCCTCTGCCCTTGAAGTAGGTGGACATCATATCGCCGAAGACACCCGAGCTCATGTCGCCGCGCGCGTCGACCACGACCACGTCGCCGTCCTGGGCGTGATAGAGCACGTGCCGATGCAGTTGCGTCTCCGGATCGGCATATTCTCCCTCGTTGAAGAGATCCGGCCGCTGCGGCAGGAACTGCAGCGTCAGCGCCGGCCCGACGATCGACTTGCCGTGGTTCTGCGCCACCGGTCCGACCATATGCGGATTGCGGAAGCCCATGTGGCCGAGCGTGCCGGCAACGGTCGCGGCGCCGATCTCCCTCAATCCCTCGATCAGGTCCTTGGGCGGCCGGATGATGTCGGAGGTATGCGTCATGGTGGACTCCGGTTGAAATTGAACTACCAGTTGGTGACAGAACCATCGCGGCGCTTGAGGTGGGGCGCTTCCCAGAAGCGGAAGCTCTGCGCCTGGATCGCCGCCTCATTGACCTCGACGCCGAGCCCCGGCAGATCGCCGACCGGATAGGCGGGGCCGTCGAGTTGCGGTTGCACGGGGAAGAACTCGGAACTGTCGAAACCCAGCTTTCTTTCCGGCACCCTGGTCTCGAGCCAGGCGAAATTGGGGACCGCGGCGGCGAGATGCACGGTCGCGGCCGTGCACACCGGGCCGAGCGGATTGTGCGGCATCAGGTCGACATAGTGCGCCTCGCTCCAGCCAGCGATCTTCATCGCTTCGGTGAGCCCGCCGACATTGCAGACATCGAGCCGGTTGAACTGATGGATGCCGCGCTCGATGTAGGGCAGGAACTGCCACTTGCTGGCAAATTCCTCGCCGATGGCGAACGGGATGTCGGTCATCGTGCGCAGGGATTCGTAGGCTTCCGGGGTTTCGTCGCGTATCGGTTCCTCGAGGAAATCGAGCACGCCGCGGCCGAGCTTGTTGCAGAAGCTCGCCGCCTCGGCCACCGACAGCCGATGATGATAGTCGATGCCGAGGACGGCGTCGTCGCCCAGGGCCTCGCGGGCCTTGTTCAGCATCCGCGCGGTCACGCCGATCGACTCGCGCGGCTCGAAGATGTCCTTGCTGCTTTGCCCGGCGGGGAAGAAGCGGATCGCCTGCCAGCCCTGTTCGTACAATTCGCGGGCTCGTTCGATGGCAACATCGCCCTCGGCCTCGTCTCCGGTCGAGGCGAAAGTGGGGACGCGGTCGCGCTGCTTGCCGCCGAGCAATTCGTAGACCGGCACGCCCAGCGCCTTGCCCTTGATGTCGTGAAGCGCGATGTCGATGGCGGAAATCGCCGCCTGCAAAACGCGGCCGCCTTCAAAATACTGGCTGCGATAGGCCTCTTGCCAGATGCGGCCGATCTGCAGGGGATCGCGGCCGATGAGGAATTCGCGATAGTGTTCGACCGCGCCGGTCACGGCCCTCTCGCGGCCGCTCAAGCCGCTCTCGCCCCAGCCGAAGATGCCCTGGTCGGTCTCGACCTTCACCAGCATCTGGTTGCGCGTTCCCACCCACACCGGGTAGGGCTTGATCGCGGTGATCTTGAGCTTCGTCGTCATCAACGCCCACGTCCCAAACGCCTGTCTCAGGCGGCCTCGAGAGCCATTTCAGTTTCGCCGTCGAACAGGTGCATCCGCTCCTGGTCGAACTCCAGCCAGATCTGCTCGTCAGGTTTGACGGCAATGTTGGGGGACACGCTGATGTTGACGATGGCGCCGGAGAGCAGCGCCTGCACGAAGGTGACGTCTCCGGTTGGTTCCACCGTATAGGCCTTGGCCGGAATGGCGCCGGGGACCGCGCTCTTGTGGAGTTTGATCGTCGAGTGTCGCGCACCGAGCACGATCTTCCTGGTGGTCGCATTCTGGGCCTTGCGCGCGTTGCGTTGCGACAGCTGGAGGCTCCAGCCTTCCGCGCTCTTCAGGACGGTGTCGCCGTTTGCCATCGATGCCTCCAGCGGAATAAGGCTCATCGCCGGGCTGCCGACGAAGCTGGCGACGAACATGTTGGCGGGATGCGCGAAAACCTGCGCCGGCGAATCATATTGCTGCAGATAGCCGCCGTTCATCACAGCCATCCTGTCCGCCATGGTCACGGCCTCGAGCTGGTCGTGCGTCACATAGACGATCGTCGCCTTGAGGTCCTGATGGAACCGCTTGATTTCGGACCGCATCTGCACGCGCAGCTTTGCGTCGAGATTGGAGAGCGGTTCGTCCATCAGGAACACCGCCGGATCTCGAACAAGCGCGCGGCCGAGCGCCACGCGCTGCTGTTGCCCGCCCGAGAGTTCGCGCGGCTTGCGCTCGAGCAACTGCGTCATGTCGAGCACCCGCGCCGCTTCCCGGACCTTCTTGTCGATCTCGGCCTTGGGCAGCTTGCGCATCTGCAGCGGGAAGGCGAGGTTCATATAGACCGACTTTTGCGGATAGAGCGCGTAGTTCTGGAACACCATTGCGATGTCCCGGTCCTTGGGGTCGAGGTCGTTGACCACCTGGTCGCCGATGACGATGTCGCCCGACGTGATCGGGATCAGCCCGGCAATGAGGTTGAGCGTCGTCGTCTTGCCGCAGCCAGAGGGGCCGACAAGCGCGACGAACTCGCCGTCATTGACCGTCAGCGAAACCTCGTTGACGGCTTTGAAGCCGCCATAGGTCTTGACGAGATCTTTGAGGACCACATGGGCCATCGGCAACTCCCTAGTGCTTGACCGCGCCTTCTGTGAGGGCGCGTACGAAGTATCGTTGCAGGACGAGGAACAGCACCACGACGGGCACGCTCATCATGAAGCTGGCCGCCATCAGGCCTGGAAAGTCCGTCGTGTTTTCCGAGAAGAAGCGCTGGATGCCGACCGGCAGCGTCAACTGTTCGTTCTTGGAGAGGAAGGTGTAGGCGTAGATGTACTCGTTCCACGCGCCGATGAAGGAATAGATCGCCGTGGCGATGATGCCCGGCGTCGAGAGCGGCATGACGATCAGGATGAAGGCCTGGAACCGCGTTGCCCCGTCGATGCGCGCCGCCTGTTCGAGCTGCACCGGGATGTTGTCGTAGAAGCCCTTGAGCAGCCAGATCGCCAGCGGCAGGCCGAAGGTGAGATAGGTGAGAACGAGCGAGCCATGCGTGTTCACCAGCCCGATCGCGCGCATCAGGATGAAGAGCGGCACGAGAAAGATCACCGCCGGGAACATGTTGCGAAGCAAGACGGTGAAGAACAGGAAGTTCCGGCCCGGGAAGGTGAAGCGCGAAAACGCGTAGGCCGCGGGAACCGCCACGATCACCGAAAGGACAGTCGTGGCGGTGGAGACGAAAAGGCTGTTCCAGAAGAAGCGGAGGAAGTCCTGGCCGACGCTGTTCTGCGGATCGAGCAGCTTCTGGTAGCTGGCGAGGGTCGGTTGGTCAGGCCACCATTGCGGCGGGAATTGCATCGCGGCGAAGCCGGACTTGATCGAGGTGATCAGCATCCAGGCCATCGGCAACGCGGTGTAAAGCAGCATGAAGACGAGGAAGATGCGTCCGCCCCACCGCCATCCGTCTATGCGCATGCGGCGAGGGGCCTGGCCTCGCGGAGGAGTCTCGGCAATCGTGCTCATGCGCCCCCATCCTTGCGATCGTTGCCGCTTAGCGCGCGGACGTAGAAGTAGCCCAACGTCATCAGGATGATGAACAGCAGCACCGAATAGGCCGATGCCACCCCCCAGCGCTGCCGGCCGAAGGCGAGCTCATAGATGTGGGTGATCCAGATATGCGATGCGTTCGACGGCCCGCCGCCGGTCATGATCCAGGGGATGATGAAGGAGTTGAAGTTGGCGACTGCCAGCAGCAGGATCGTCACTGTCGAGACATTGCTCAAATGCGGGAAGGTGACGTGCCAGAAGCGCTGCCACGCATTGGCTCCGTCGACCTTTGCGGCGCGCAGCAGCTGCTCGGGAACCGTCTGCAGGCCTGCCATCATCATGATCATGGCAAACGGAAATTCGCGCCAGATGTTGACGACGATCAGGGAGGGCAGCACCGTTGAGACGCTGTCGATGAAATTCGGCGGCCGGTCGGCCAATCCGAGGCCGACCAGCACCGCGCCGATGATGCCGAAGTCCGAGTGGTAGATCCACTTCCAGATATAGGAGGCGGCGACCGCGCTGATGACCCAGGGAATGATCAGAATGGCGCGCAGGACACCACGGCCGAAAAAGTCGCGGTGGAGCGCCAGCGCGGCGGCAAACCCCAGGACGAAGGAGATGACGGTGGATCCCACAGTCCAGATCAGCGTGTTCCAGGTGACCTTCCAGAACACCGCGCTGGTGAGGATGGCGGTGTAGTTGTTGAAGCCGATGAAGGTCTTGTCGCGAAGCTGCAGGCCAGGCGGCGTATTAAAGAACGACAGCTCGATCGTGTAGTAGATCGGATAGGCGATGACGACGAGCATCACGGCGATCGCGGGCAGCACGTACGCGTAGTCGGCGCGATGCTCCCAGATCTTGCGCAGCACGCCGGCTCCACCGGGTTGCAATCTTCGGCGAGCCTCGGCCTTGCCGGTCACGATCGTCACTTTGGCGTGCCCTTGTTCTTCGGAACGAACCGGCTGACCCTCGGAGCAGCCGGCCAAGATCGCAGGTCAGGCTCGGACTAGAGTCCGCCCATCAGGTCTCTCACCTTCTTGGCCGCGTCGTCCGCTGCCTGATCGACGGTCATCGCTCCGGTCAGGGCATTCTGCAGCATGTCCGGGATGATGATGTTCATGATCTCGGGAGATTGCGGCAGCGCCGGGAACGGGATGCCGTATGGCAGCATCGAGGTGGTGACATCGAGGAACTTGATCTTGTCCAGGCGCTCCTTCATCCATTTGGTCTTGAAGCCGTTGAGATTGCCCGGGTTCGAGCCGGCATAGGCCATCTTCAGCGACCATTCCGGGCTGGTCCACATGCAGATGATGGCCTTCGCAGCCGGTTCGTCCACCTTGCCGCCCTCGACATATTCGGGCTTCAGTATGTGGATGTTCGAGCCGCCGAACACGACCGCGCGCTTGCCGTCAGGGCCGGTCGGAATAAGGCCGTAGCGCATGTTGTCGATGACGGTCTGCGCCTTGTCCTTGTCGGTGCCGGTCGCCTTCTTCTGCAGGTCGAGCATGACGTTGTAGTCGGACGGGTGCGAGATCATCATGCCGAGCTGGCCGGCGAGGAACAGCGGCTGGTTGTCGGCCTGCTGGTTGGTGAGCGCCGAAACCGGAACCGACTTGTCGCGGACGTACATGTCGTAAGAGGCTTGCAGCGCCGCCTTGCTCTGCGGGCTGTCGAGTTCGATCTGCTGATAGGTCGGGTTCGCCTTGGCTTCGTCGAAGACGCCGCCGCCATAGGCCCACAACTGAGGCATGAAGCGATACGGGGTATTGCCGGCATTCTTGCGCGCCACGAGGCCGTAACCGGCAATGCCGAGCTTGTCGTGGATCTGCTTGGAATATTTGACGACGTCGTCCCAGGTTGCCGGAGCCTTGTCCGGATCGAGGCCCGCGCGCTTGAAGATATCGGCATTCCAGATGAACGCCATCGTTTCATTGTTGGTTGGAATGCCGTAGGTCACGCCATCCCAGGTCACGGCTTTCATGGCGCCGGGCCAGAAATCATCCGTCGAATACCCTACATCCTCGGGCTTGAGCGGCTGCAGATAGCCCTTTGAAGCGAACTCGGTGCCGCCCAGGATTTGCAGGCGGACCGCCATCGGCGCCGCATTGCCAAGGAGCGCCGTGCGGAACTTGTCCAGGAGATCGTTGTAGGTGAGGGCCTGTTCCTCGAGCTGGATGTTCGGATAAGTCTTGCGGAAGGTCTCGAAGAAATCCTTGTAGTACTGGCGCAAGAGATCGGGGTCGCCCTCGAACACGCCCTGATACCAGAAAGTCAGTCGCCCCTTGTAGTCGAGCGGGGTGACCTTGGCGCAATCGGCCGCCGTGTCAAATTCCTGCGTGCCCGCAATGGAGCGCACATATTCCGGCGACCACTTGCTCAAGTCGACCGGCGGAGCAGCCAGAGCCGGTGCGGACATCAACGATGCGATTAATGCAGTGGAGACAGTGCCGCGCAGGACGGCACCGCCGAGTGTGAACCTCGTCATAGGTATCCTCCAGGTTTCTCTCCCATGCCGCTCTGCATCGAGGCGAGCGGCTTTATTCGTCGACCGCGGGGACATCTCCTCAAATGTATCCCTTCGAGCGCTTTACACGTTTTCAGATCGCAGATTGGCTGTCAACGCAACAAATCGTACATTGTTTATGGAAATCGTGCGTGATATCGAAAAAGTCGTGTATTCATGGAAGGGGAACCGGCCTTGGCCGAAACGCGGGAATTTAAAGCAGAGCCACCCGAGGGGATCGATCCTCTTGGGGCCTCGAGCGAGGGCGCCTCGCTTTATGAGCTGATCAGGGAGGACATCATCGAGGGCCGGCTCGCCGCCAACGAGCGGCTTGTGGTCACCGATCTGGCCCGGCGTCACGGCACCTCGACCAATCCCGTGCGCGAGGCCCTGCAACTGCTGCGTGGGGAAGGCTTTGTCACCTTTCTCCCCAATCGCGGGGCGCGCGTGCGGCCCATAGACCAGGATTTTGTCCGCGATATCTACGAGATCGGTGTGCTGATCGAGCCGGCGCTGACGCGATGGTTCGTGAGCATGGCCACCGACGAGGACATCGCCGAACTCGAACGTCTTCAAGGTCTGATCGAAGAGAACAACTTCGCCGACACGTTCAGGCACAGCGAGCTGGACACCGCCTTTCACACCGTGATGTACCAGCGGCACTACAACCGCCATGCCGCCGAGCTTTGGTGGAAGCATCGCGAAGTGCTGCGCGCCGTGAGCCGGCGTTTCAATTTCACGCTCGCCCGGCGTGCCGCGATCATTCGCGAGCACCGCGAACTCATCGCGCATGTGAAGGCGGGAAATGCCGACGAGGCAGCCGAACTCATCGCGCGCCATGTCGAGGGCTCCGGGCGGCATGTCCTCGAACACATGCGCGCGCGCAACGCCGCGCGGGCAGGGTAGAGCAATCGGCCCGGAACACCGCTCTTCGGGTCTTCCAGATAAAGGTAGTTGAGAGATGAAAATCACGAGCATTCGGCCGTGGCTGATCAAATCCGATGCTTCTTATTGGGGAGAGTACCTGTTCGTCGAAGTCACGACCGACGAAGGGGTGAGCGGCTGGGGAGAGATCACCACCACGACAAAGCTTGCCAACCGTGCGCTCTGCACGATCCTGCGACAGATCGGCGCCGCCGTGACCGGCGAGGATCCGGCGCGCATCGAGCACCTGTGGCACAAGATTTTCCGCAGCTTCACCTATATGGGCAGCCGCGGCGCCGCCGTCGAATGCGTGAGCGCCATCGACATAGCGCTCTGGGACATCCGTGGCAAAGTCCTCGGCAAGCCAATCTACGAGTTGCTGGGTGGACCGGTGCGCGAGGAAATCGCGCTCTACACCCATCCCAACCAGGCCAAATTCACCAGCAAGGAGGCTGTGGTCCGCGAAATCAGCGACATCGTCGAATCCGGGCACACAGGGCTCAAGTTCGACCCTTTTCCGCATCAGGGCCGCGGCGCCGATGGGCTGTCGCGCGAGCAGCGGGACGGCTATCTCGATGGCAGCATGACCCGCAAGGACGAGCGCGAAGCAGCCGAACTCACGGCTCTGATCCGCGAAACGGCAGGCCCCGACGTCGACATCCTCATCGATGCGCATGGCCGCTTCGACGTCCCCACCGCCATTCGCCTCTGCCGCAGCCTGGAGGAAGCCGGCCAGATCGACTGGTTCGAGGAGCCCTGTCCGCCCGAAAGCCTCAACGCGCTCAAACAGGTTCGTGACAAGGTCAGCGCCCCAATCTCGTGGGGCGAGCGCGGCCATACGAAATGGGATTTCGTGCCGGTGCTCGAGAACAAGCTCGCTGACTACATCATGCCTGACGTCACCTGGACCGGCGGCATTACCGAACTCAAGAAGATTTCCGCCCTGTGCGAAGCCTACTACATCCCGGTCTCGCCGCACGATGCCGCGGGGCCGATCAACGTGGTCGCCGGGGCGCAGGTGATGATGACCGTTCCGAACTTCTACAAGCTCGAAACGTCGGAGTGGAACCTGGGCAAATACGATCACCTCATCGACAGACCGCTCGATGTTTCGAACGGCAGCCTCAAGCTGACGTCGAAGCCTGGTCTCGGTGTCGAGATGAACCGCGACTACCTGCAAGCCCATGAGATCGAGCTGAGCTAGCAAGGCTCAACTTCGGCACGCGCCTGGGGCGACAAGCCCCCGACCAGAACGAGGACAAATCATGCCAAAAACGGGTGGAGCCGGCGAGGCTCTCGATCGGGTCAACACGAATTCCAAGCCATCCGACCTTCGCATCACCGACATGCGGGTGGCCGAAATCGTCGGCGCGCCGTTCACCTCGGCGCTGCTCAAGATCTATACCAACCAGGGCATCGTCGGGCTCGGCGAGGTGCGTGACGGCGCCAGCGCCACCTACGCGCTGATGCTGAAGAGCCGGCTGCTTGGCGAGAACCCTTGCGACATCGATCGCCTGTTTCGCCGCATCAAGCAGTTCGGCGGTCACGGCCGGCAAGGCGGCGGCGTCTCGGCGGTCGAGATCGCGTTGTGGGATCTCGCAGGCAAGGCCTATGGCGTCCCCATCTACCAGATGCTCGGCGGCAAGTTCCGCGATCAGGTGCGCGTCTATTGCGATACCGATGCCGAGAAACCGAGCGGCACCGAAACCGGAAAGCGCCTCAAGCAGCGCATGGACCGCGGTTTCACCTTCCTCAAGATGGACCTGGGCTTGATGCAGATCGCCCATGTCCCGGGCGCCGTGTCCGCGCCCGCCGGCGCACTCGAAGGATTTCATGCCAATCCGCGCGGCCGTGGCGGCACGCTCGAGGAGCGCAAGGCCCGCAATCTCGCCTACGACGCGCAGAACGTGCAGCACCCGTTCACCGGCCTGCATTTCACCGAAAAGGGGATCGACCTGCTCGAGCAGTACATCCACGAGGTTCGCGAGGTGATCGGATACGAGATCCCGCTCGCCATCGACCATGTCGGCCACATCTCGCTGCAGGACGGCATACGCCTGTCGCGCCGTATCGAGAAATACGTTCCAGCCTGGCTGGAGGATGTGATCCCCTGGCAACACACCGAGCAGTACCGGCAGTTGCAGGGGGCCACCACGGTGCCGATCTGCACCGGCGAGGACATCTATCTCAAGGAGGGCTTCGAGCCGCTGCTCAAGAGCGGCGGCCTTTCCGTCATCCACCCGGACCTGCTTACCAGCGGGGGCATTCTCGAGACCAAGAAGATCGGCGACATGGCGCAGGATCACGGCGTCGCCATGGCCATCCATATGGCCGAAAGCCCGATCGCCGCGATGGCCGCCGCGCATGTCGCCACCGCGACCGAGAACTTCATGGCGCTCGAATACCATTCCGCCGATGTCGACTGGTGGGACGATATCGTCACCGGCCTGCCCAAGCCGCTCGTCAAGGACGGCTTCATCACCGTGCCCGACAAGCCGGGGCTGGGCATAGACGATGTGGTCGACGAGGTGATCAGCCAGCATCTGCAGCCCGGTGTCACGGGGATATGGCAATCCACCGAGCATTGGAACAATGAATATAGCTGGGACCGGACCTGGAGTTAGCCCAGACCCCCTGCCATCATTCCCGCCAGGCTCACAGGGCCAACCACCGACCATTCGTGTCGACCTCGCCCAAGGGAGAGGTGAAGAAAGAAACGGACGAAACCATGATCTACGAACTGCGTATCTATGACTGCCTGCCGGGCAGGCTGCCGGCTTTGCTCAAGCGCTTTTCCGACCAAACGCTGGCGATCTGGGAGAGGCATGGCATCCGCCAAGCCGGGTTTTTCACCACGGCGATCGGCGAAAACAGCAATCGCCTCACCTATTTCCTCGCCTGGGAATCGCTGGCCGAGCGTGAGGCGAAATGGTCGGCTTTCGTCACCGATCCGGCATGGCACAGGGCCCGGGACGAGTCTGAGCGCGACGGGCAGATCATTGCCAATATCAGCAGCCAGCTGCTCACGCCGACAGCTTTCTCGTCTGTGAACTAGGACTGCGCCATGAAGATCACCGACCTGCGCTGCGCCGTCATCGGGCGGCATCCCATCGTTCGCGTCGTCACTGACGAGGGTCTCTACGGTCTGGGCGAAGTCGAGTTCACAAAGACCTATCTCAAGCCCTTCGTGCTGCATTTCCGCGAGGCGCTGATCGGCGAGGATCCGACCGACGTCGAGCGGGTGATGCTGAAGATCCGCCAGCGCGGCTCGTTCAAGCCCTATGGCGCCGCCGTCTCCGCCATCGAGCACGCCTTGTGGGACATCGCCGGCAAGGCGGCGGGCGTGCCGGTCTACAAGCTGCTCGGCGGCAAGGTGCGCGACAAGGTACGCGTCTACAACGGCTCGATCCGCCGCAAGCGCGCCGGCGACCGGCCGGAGGATTACGCCGCCGACGCCAAATGGATGATGGAGCAGCCGCAGAATTTCTTCATGATCAAGCAGGGAATCTCGTTCCATTCCAACATGAAGGACAGCATCGAGGGCTTCCACTACGGCGTGACGCAGAAGAAGGCCGGCTATCACGGCGCCATGGATCAGGGCGTGATCAGCGAGCGCGGTTTCAATCACATGCTCGACTGCGTGATCGCGATGAAGGAGGTGCTGGGCGACAAGGTCAGCCTGGCGCTCGACTGCGGCCCGGGCTGGATGCTGCCCGATGCGATCAAGTTCGCCCGCGCCGTCGAGAAGTACAATCTGATGTGGCTCGAGGACATGCTGACCGGCGACTATGTGCCATGGGTCAATCCACAGGCCTATCGCGAGCTGACCACCTCCACATCGACGCCGATCCATACCGGCGAGCAGATCTACCTCAGGCACAATTTCAAGGAACTGATCGAGACGCAGGCGGTGCGGGTGATCGGTCCGGACCCGGCCGATATCGGCGGCATTGCCGAGCTCAAATGGGTTGCCGAGCACGCCTATATGCACTCGATCCTGATGGCGCCGCACGGCACCGCGAACGGCCTGCTCGGCCTCGGCGCGCTGATCAATGTCTGCGCCACCTTGCCGGCAAATTACGTGGCGTTCGAATATCCCAGCGCCTCTGACCCGTGGTGGGAGGATCTGGTGATCGGCCTGCCGGCGCAGATCGTCAAGGACAGCATGGTGGACCTGCTGGAAGCGCCGGGCCTGGGGCTCGATATCGACGCCGAAGCGGCCAGGAAGTATCTCAGCGAAGAGGATGCGGGCTTCTTCGACTGAACCATCCTTCTTTCGCTCAACGTCACCGGCATGCAGCCCAAGCTCCCCTTTCCATGTTGAGGTCGACCGCGCCGGGAGTAATAGTCGCGGCGGAGTTCGTGAGGAGGAAGAGATGACGCTCAACTTCGACCCGAGAGCGAAGGCCACGACGCTTTACCATGGCGAATTCCGGCCGATGTTGATCGGCGGCAAATGGGTCGCGGCGCGGTCCGGCGAGGAGATGCAAGCGCTGAACCCGGCGACAGGCGAGGTGCTGGCCACGGTGCCGCGCGGCGGGGCGGCCGATGTCGACGCGGCCGTGGCCGCCGCACGCGCGGCCTTCGAAGGGCCGTGGTCGAAATTCTCGCCCTATGAGCGACAATGCGTGCTGTTGCGCATCGCCGACCTGTTCGAGACGCATTGGGAAGAGCTCAGCGTTTCCGACACGCTCGACATGGGGCTGCCGATCACCCGCACGCTGGCCAACCGGCGCCGTGTCATCGGCATGCTGCGCTTCTATGGCGGCATGGCGACGGCGTTGCATGGCGAGGCGATCGACAACTCGATCCCTGGCGAGATCGTCTCCTTCACGAGGCGCGAGCCGGTCGGCGTCGTCGGCGCGATCATTCCCTGGAACGCGCCGACCGCCGCTTCGATCTGGAAGATCGCGCCGGCGCTGGCCACCGGCTGCACCATCGTGCTGAAGCCCTCGGAGGAGGCGTCGCTGACGCCGTTGCTGATCGCGCGTCTGATGCAGGAAGCCGGGGTGCCCGACGGCGTCGTCAACATCGTCACCGGCACCGGGGCGGAGGCCGGGGCGCGGCTCGCCGAACATCCCGACGTCAACAAGATCGTCTTCACCGGCTCGACGCTGACCGGACAAGCCATCGCGCGGGCGGGAGTGGCCAACCTCAAGCGGGTTTCGCTGGAGCTCGGCGGCAAGTCGCCGATCATCGTCTGCCGTGACGCTGATATCGACAAAGCCGTTCCGGTCGCGGCGATGGCGGTGTTCGTGCATTCAGGGCAGATCTGCATCGCCGGTTCGCGGCTGTTCGTGGCGCGCGAAATCCACGACGAGTTCGTGCGCCGCGTCGCGGAATTCGCCGGCAGGCTGCGCATCGGCCACGGCATCGAGGCGGAAACCGAAATCGGGCCGCTGATCAATGCCAGGCAGGCCGGCAAGGTGGAGGGCTATATCAAGGCCGGCAGCGACGAGGGCGCCAAACTGGTCGCCGGCGGCTCGCGGCTGACGGGCGCGCTTTATGACGGCGGCAACTTCATCGCGCCGACCGTCTTCGGTGCAGTGTCGGACAAGATGACCATTGCGCGTGAAGAGATTTTCGGACCGGTCATCTCGGCGATGCCCTTCGACACGCTCGACGAAGCGGTGGCGCGCGCCAATGCGACGCCCTATGGGCTCGCCGCCGGCATCTTCACCACGCATCTCGGCACCGCGCACAAGCTGGCGCGCCGCATCAAGGCCGGCTCGGTCTGGGTCAACATGTACCATGCCATCGACCCGGCGGTGCCGTTCGGCGGCATGAAGATGTCCGGCTATGGACGCGAGGGCGGCATCGAGCATCTGCATGAGTATCTGGAGACCAAGTCTGTCTGGATCCAGACAGACTGACGGGTGTGCGGGGCTGACGCGCTATGCGGTTCGCTGCGGCGCAGGCAAATCGCGGGACAGGCGAACCGTTGCAGGGGGGAACCTTTGTTCGGCTGGTGATTTTTGCCTATATAGGAAATACGAATGGCCAGGAGGGTGTTGCCGATGACGACGAAACGGGTTGCGATCTGCGCTCTTGCCATGGCGATGGCCTGTGGCATGTCAATGTCGGCATTCGCCGGGTCCAGGCATCGCCACCACCAGGCCGAGCCGGAACGCTACGTTCCCGCCGATGACGATCTCATCGGCTTCCTGTTCGGCGGTCCGCGCTACTACGACCAGCAGCTGTTCACGACGGCGGCGGGCGCCTGTTCCTACCATCGGGTCGGGCCGGATGCGAACGCGTTGAACAAGATCAACGATCATCACTGCGGAAAGTAGCTGGCCGCTTGCCGGTCAGCGCAAGCCAGTGTCAGGCCCGGCAGTCAATGGCAACTCCAGCAGCCTGAAACTGGCTGATTTCAACGGTTTGCAGCGGGACCCGCCAGTTCTGCGCGAATCTCATCGCCGTGTTCGTCGCGCGCGGGACCTATCGTCGGCGTCTTTTGCGCCCATCCGGAAAAGCGCGGAGCGGCGGCTGCCTGCAGGACGCCGTCCACCGCCAGCCACGAGCCGCGCGCGGCCATGTGCGGATGCTGTGCCGCCTCCCATGGATTGAGCACCGGGGAGACGCAGGCGTCGGAGCCTTCGAACAGGCTTGTCCATTCGTCGCGCGGTTTTGCGGCAAAGATCGCCGCCAGCCGGCTGCCGAGTTCCGGCCAGAGATCACGGTCGAATTGCTTGGAGAATTGCGGATCGGCGGCGAGGCCGAGCCTGTCGAGAAACAGCGCATAGAATTTCGGCTCGATGCACTGGACGCTGATGAAACCACCGTCGGCGGTGCGATAGACGCGGCACCAATGCGGGCCGTCGAGAAGGCTTTGGCCGCGTTCGGCGACGAGCCCGCCGGACTGGCCGAGCACCATCAGCAGGTTCATCATGTGGGCCGAGCCGTCGACGATGGCAGCGTCGACCACCGTGCCCTGGCCGCCGGCACGCGCGTTCATGATGGCGGCCAGCATGCCGATCACCAGGTAAAGCGCGCCGCCGCCTATGTCGCCCGTAAGCGTTGGCGGCGCCATCGGCGGCTCGCCCGGCAAGGAGGCGTACCACAGCGCGCCGGACACGCCGGCATAATTCAAATCATGCCCGGCGGCGCGGGCGAGGGGACCGTCCTGGCCCCAGCCGGTCATGCGGCCGTAGACCAGGCTTGGATTGGCCGCAAGGCAGGCCTCCGGGCCGAGGCCGAGGCGCTCCATGACGCCGGGCCGAAATCCCTCGATCAGGCCCTCGGCGGTGGCAATGAGGCGCATCAGCACGGCGACATCCCCGGCATCCCGGAGATCGAGCGCGATGGAGCGCTTGCCGCGATCGAGCAGCGAGCGTTCGGGCAGGCCAGGAACGGGCGCCTGCTTGCGGTGGACGACGATGACATCGGCGCCGAGATCTGCGAACAACATGCCGGCGAAGGGCGCCGGCCCGAGCGCCTCGATCTCGACGATTCGCATCCCTTTCAGCATTCCACTCTCCACGGCGTTCAGGCGCAGAGTATGGCGCAAGGTGACGGTGTGTAACCCCGCTGTTTTGGCATTGAAGCAAGTGCCGCTCGCATATACTTCAGGGCCATGAAAAAAATCGGTTTTCTGTCATTCGGGCACTGGACGCCCTCGTCGCAATCGCAGGTGCGCTCGGCGTCCGACGCGCTGCTGCAATCCATCGATCTCGCCGTCGCGGCCGAGGAGCTCGGCGCCGACGGCGCCTATTTCCGGGTGCATCATTTCGCCCGCCAGCTTGCCTCGCCGTTCCCGCTGCTGGCGGCGGTGGGCGCCAAGACCAGCCGCATCGAGATCGGCACGGCGGTCATCGACATGCGCTATGAGAATCCGCTCTACATGGCCGAGGATGCCGGTGCCGCCGACATCATCGCCGGCGGGCGGCTGCAGCTTGGCATCAGCCGTGGCTCGCCAGAGCAGGTGATCGATGGCTGGCGCTATTTCGGCTACCAGCCGCAGGAAGGCAAAAGCGACTCCGACATGGCGCGGCATCACGCCGAGGTCTTTCTCGACACGCTGCGCGGCGAGGGGTTCGCGCAACCCAATCCACGTCCGATGTTCCCCAACCCGCCCGGCCTGCTTCGGCTCGAGCCGCATTCGGAAGGTCTGCGCGAGCGCATCTGGTGGGGCGCGGCCACCAACGCCACGTCGGAATGGGCGGCCAAGCTCGGCATGAATCTGCAGAGCTCGACGCTCAAATTCGACGAAAGCGGCAAGCCCTTCCACATCCAGCAGGCCGAACAGATCCGGATCTATCGCGAGGCGTGGAAAGCGGCCGGGCACGCGCGTGAACCACGCGTCTCGGTCAGCCGCAGCATCTTCGCGCTGGTCGACGACCGCGACCGCGCCTATTTCGGCCGCGGCAACGAGAGCCGCGACCAGATCGGTTTCATCGAGGAGAATACGCGGGCGATCTTCGGTCGCAGCTACGCCGCCGAGCCTGACGTGCTGATCAAGGAGCTGGCGCAGGACGAGGCGATCGCCGAGGCCGACACGCTGCTGCTGACCGTACCCAACCAGCTCGGCGTCGACTACAACGCCCACGTCATCGAGGCGATCCTGACCCATGTCGCGCCGGCCCTGGGCTGGCGCTAACGGCCGCGCCGTGTAACCATCGATCGCGGTTGGCGATTCACGAGGTTCACGGCATGGCGAAGAAGGCTTTGATTGCCTGGGGTGGTTGGGAAGGCCACACGCCCGAACGCAGCGCCAACGTCATCCGCGCGCTGCTTCAGCGCAACGGGTTCGATGTCACGCTGGGCCAGGGCACGGCGATGTTCGCCGATCCGGAACTGTCTTCCTTCGATCTCATCGTGCCTGCCATCACCATGTCGACGATCGAAAAGGCCGAGCTGCAGAACCTGACGGCCGCGGTTCGCGGGGGAACAGGCCTCGGCGGCTTCCACGGCACGATGGGCGACAGCTTCCGCAACGAGCCCGACTACCAGTTCATGACCGGCGGCCAATGGGTCGCGCACCCCGGCAACATCATCGACTATCGGGTGGTGATCACACAGCCCGACGACCCGATCACCAGAGGCGTCGGTGATTTCGCCTACCGGTCGGAGCAGTATTACATGCATGTCGACCCCAGCAACGAGGTGCTGGCGACGACCACTTTCAACGACGCGCATTTTCCGGGCATCGATGGTGTCGTCATGCCGGTGGTCTGGAAGCGAAGGTATGGCGCGGGAAAGGTTTTCTACAGTTCACTTGGGCACACGGCGGACGAGTTCGCGGTGCCGGAAATGGCGCTCATTGTCGAGCGTGGTCTGCTTTGGGCGGCGCGGGGGTAGCGGCACGCGAAATCCCGTGAAAATCTGGGCCGAATTCGCTGGGACATCTACGGAGATATCCAATGAGTGATTTCAACTGGTCCACATCCGAGAAGAAGCTCGCGCGCCATGCCTTCGATACGGCTCTTGAGACGGCCCTCGCAAAGACGATGGCCGAATTCAAAAGCAAGGCCGGTGCGGTGACGCAGCCCTCCGAGATGTGGGAGCTGGAAGACTATTTGCGCGAACGGCGGCGGGACATCGATCGGACGTTCGATTACCGCTATTCCCAGCTTCTCTACGTGTTTGCGCAGCTCATTCGCGCAGGTTATCTCGATGAAAAGCTGCTTGTCGGCTTGTCGCAGGACAAACGAGACGTCATTCAGCGGGACTTGGCCTTTGTGGCGAGTCGCTCGGCCAGCTTTCCGTGACGGCCGGTCAAGACCAACCATGGCTTGGAAAAAATGGGATTTGCAAGAAGACTTCGAACCATGCTCGGTCTTCGACGAGCGCCAAAGCCGGAAAACATACCGCAGCACGCATCGATCGGGCGAAGAACGCTCTTCTACACAAAGCCCAGCAATATTTATGGCTGTGACGAGACCTCACCGCTTGAAATAGGAGCGTTCTGCTCCATTGCGGAGGAGACGCTATTCCTTTGTCGTGCCAATCATCCGACGCACTTTGTCTCGACTTTTCCATTCGAAGTTCACATGACAAATTCGATCGCGGCCTATGATGATCTGGTGGTCAACGGGCCGACAAAAATCGGCAACGACGTATGGATTGGTCGACGCGCAATCATCCTACCGGGAATAACCATTGGAGACGGTGCCGTTGTCGGAGCCGGCTCGGTCGTCACCAAGGACGTGGCGCCCTACGCGGTCGTGGCGGGAAATCCTGCCAGGTTCATCCGGAACAGGTTTACCGATGACCAGATCGCGAGTTTGCTCGCTATACGCTGGTGGGAATGGAGCGACGAGAGGATCAAGGCCGACCTGCCGACCTTCTATGGATCCATTGATGCCTTCATCGCCGCCAACCGCGCATCATAGCCCAACGGCGTCAATCCAGAATCCATGGAACTGCTTTCCGCTTGTGCCGAACGGCACATCATGCCCTCACTCAATTCCTCCCGTGATCACATAGGCGCCGGCGGTGCGTCCATCCTCCAACCGCACCACCACTGTCACGATCGAGCCATAGGAGCCGCGCCAGACGCTGTGGAGGCGCTGATGCTCGGCGGCCGGCACGAGTGCACGCCCGCTGAAGCGCGCCCCGGCCCGCTGCATCGCGACCGGCTCTCCGTTGACATGGACTTTGACGTCGGCGTTCTTGGCTTCGGTTGGCTCGACAGGCAGGTCGAGCGTAACTGTGATCTCGTCCTGATCTCCGGACCTGCGCGTCTCAGCGGCGAGCGCGATGGCAAGTCGCGGCGCCGCGCCGCCGCCGGCCTTGGCGCTCCGTCCTGAAAACACATCGTCGGTCAGTTCAGGCGTGCGTGGCGGGCTTGTGCGGCGCTGGGTGGCGCGCTCGAAATCGCCGGCCATGCGCAGCAGATTTTCATCGTCATAGGCCTTGCCGGCGAAGGTCAGGCCGACCGGCATGCCGATGTCGGCCATCGTGCCCATCGGCACGGTGACGGTCGGGATGCCGAAATGGCGCCAGACAAGATTGCCGTTGGCGACCCAGGTGCCGTTGCGCCAGGCAAGGTCCGCCGACGCCTCGTTAATGTCGGCGTTGGCCGGGCCGACATCGGCGGCGGCTGGCAGCACCACGGCGTCGATGCCTTGCGCGTCGAGCCAGTCCTCGAAATCGATCCGCCGTGTCGCTTCCAGCCCTTTCAGGCCGTCTTCAAGCGTTGGGATGTCCCTGAAGGGCGTGACGCCGGATTTGGCGCGTTCGACATAGTCCGCCAGGTCGAAGCCGTCCTCATAGCGGTCGGGCAGCGTGCCGGGCGGCTGCGGGAAGATCTTCGGGCCATCGACCGAAGCGAGATCGTGCAGGGCCGGGTCGGCGTTGGCGCGCAGGAAATCGTCCCAGCCCCAGATGCAGAGATCCCAGATTTCGCGGTCGGCGAAATCCGGCGGCACCAGCCCGCGCTCGACCATGGTGCGGGCGCCGGGACGGTCGCGCTCGTAGTTGGAGACGACGGGGAAATCGACTTCGACCACTTCGGCGCCAAGCCGTTCGAGGTCGGCCGCCGCCTGTCCCCACAGGGCGAGCACCGAGGCACGGGTTTCGATCGGTTTATCGGCCTCGCTGTCGCGGCCGATATACATTTTCGGCACGCCGAGCCGCTTGCCTTTCAGTGAGCCCGCAAGGATCAGATCGGCATAGCGCTGCGGCCGCACTTGAGAGCTTTTCGGCAGCGTGACCCAAGGCTGCGCACGCCAGAAATCGCCGCGCGTCTGCGGGTCGTCGGCGACGATCACGTCGAGCAGTTCGAGCATGTCAGGCATGGTCCGCGTGTGCGGCACCACGACATCCATGGTCGGCACCAGCGGCCAGTTGCCGCGCACGGAAATGACGCCGCGCGACGGGGTGTAGGCGACCAGCGCGTTGTTGGTGGCCGGCGCCCGGCCGGACGACCAGGTCTCTTCGCCGAGCCCGAAGGCGCAGAAGCTGGCGGCCGTTGCAGTGCCCGAGCCATTGGACGAGCCCGAGGCGAAGGCGGCGGTCAGGTAGTCGGCATTGTAGGGGCTTTCGGCGCGGCCATAGACGCCGCGCTGCATGCCGCCATTGGCCATCGGCGGCATGTTGGTGAGGCCGATCAGCACCGCACCGCCGGCGCGCAGCCGGGCGATGGTGAAGGCGTCCTCATTGGCGACCAGGTGCTCGAAGGCCGGCGAGCCGGCGGCGACCGTCAGGCCTTTGACCTTGTAGCTGTCCTTGGCGGTGTAGGGGATGCCGTCGAGCGGCCCGAACAAGGTATTGTTGCGCCGCCGCTGGTCGGAAGCCGCTGCCTCTTCGAACATGGACGGATTGAGCACGGGGACGGCGTTGAGGCTGACGCCATGCCGGTCGAAATGCGCGATCCGCCTGAGATACGCCGCGACCAGCTCGACGCTGGTGACCGTGCCGTCATTGAGCGCGCGGCGCAGTTGGTGGATCGTCGCTTCGACGAGATGAAGGCTGGCATCGGTCATCACGGGTCCCAGGCTGTTATCTGTATGCCATGGATGAGCGAGCCCGCCGGCTTCGGCAAGGGCCAGCAGTCAATCTTTGTCGGAACGCGTTGTTCCTGCGGATAACTTGCCGGCAGGGCTCAGGCGTCTCCGCCGCTCTCCTTCATGCGCTCGATGATCGCGGCCATCAGCGCCAGGTCGCGGCGGGAATCGGCGAGGTCGGTCAGCGGCTTGGTGCCTTCGATGATATGCCGATGGAAAATCTCCAACTCGTTGGAGAAAGCATCGCCGTAAAGCGGCCCCAAGCTTTTCGTCACCGGGCCGAATGGGCTGGCTTCGCTGACCTCGAGCCTGGTCGGCAGGCTGCGGATGTAGGGCGTGTCGTAGATGATGCGCACGCGCCGGGTGTTGGAGCGCACTTCGATCATGGCGTCGAACAGGCCGAGATCGTCGACGACGGCATCATAGAGACAAGCGAAATGGCCGTAGTCGAAGGTGACCGAGGTGTTGGCGCCGCCATTGGTGCGGTGCGCGGCAACCACACCGACAGGCTCGCCGATGAGCCCACGCATCGCCGAGATGTGGTGCGAGGACAGCGCCGTCAGTCCGCGATAGGCGCGCACCAGGTCGGCCGGCGCGTCGGTGCCGACAACCTCGCGGATCAGCGCGTCACGCTCCCTGGCGCCGCGCGCCAGCAAGGCACGATCAATGTCGTTGGGGTAGAGGATGTTCTGGCTCTTCTTCAGGAAATGCCGGCCCTCCGAAATCAGGTCGAAGATGCGGACATGGGTGATGTCGGCATGATCAGGCAATTCGTCCTGGGCCGCCAGATAGGCCGGCGCATAGCGGCGCATGTAGCCGACGAACAGGGTCTTCCTGTAGGCCGGCATCAGCGCCAGCAGCTCGTCGATCTCGCGCACCGTGAGACAAGCGGGCTTCTCGAGCAGGATGTGCTTGTCGGCTTGCATGGCGGCGCGGACGAAGCGGCTGTGGGTGTCGTCCGACGACAGCACGAAGACGACGTCGATGTCGGGTGAATTGATCAGCGCCTCGGCCGTGTCGAAGGCTCTCGCGGCATATTCGGATGTGATGAGCGCCACCAGGCTTGGCGAGACGTCGTAGACGCCCGCGATTACCCAGCGGTCGCGCTGGTCAGCCAGAACGGGCAGATGGATCGACTGCGCGACCTCTCCAAGACCCACAAGCCCGACACGAAGTGGCGCCACTCTCAAACTCCCTTGATTTCATTTGCGGCCGAGGCGGCCAACGATTGATTTCACGGTTGGGCGATCACACCGCGCCGGTGACCAGCGCGACCAGTTCGTTGCCTGATGTCTCGGAGGCACGCACCGTCGCGGCCATCTTTCCCGCCCGCATCACCCAGATCTGGTCGGACAGGCGCCGCACCTGATCGAAATTGTGGCTGACCAGGATGACCGAGACCGACTGTTCGCGCAGGCGGCGGATCAACGCCTCGACATTGGCGGTCTCCTGCACGCCAAGCGCTGCCGTCGGTTCGTCCATCACCACCAGCTTGGCGCCGGAGCCGACGGCGCGGCAGATCGAGATCGCCTGCCGCTGGCCGCCCGACAGGCGGCGCACACGCTGGTTGATCGACGGCACGTTGATCGACAGGCGCGACAGCATGGAGCGCGCCTCGCGTTTCATCGCCTTGCGGTCGAGGAAAGCGAAGGGGCCGATGCGGCGCACGAGCTCGCGGTTGAGGAACAGGTTCTGCGCCACCGTCAGTTCGTCGATCAGCGCCAGGTTCTGGTGCACGGTCTCGATGCCGGCCTTGCGCGCTCCGTCCGGGTTGGAGAAGGGATGTTCGCGGCCATCGAAGACGATCGAGCCGGCATCCGGCACATGCACCCCGACCAGGCAGCGGATCAGCGTCGATTTGCCGGCGCCATTGTCGCCGATGACGGCGGTGACTTCGCCGCGGCGCGCCTGGAAGGCGACATCGGTGAAGGCGCGCACGCCGCCGAAATGCTTGCTCAGGCCATTGCAGGCGATGATAGCGTCCGAGGCGGAGGAGGGGCTGACGGCGCTCATTTCTGGTACCGCATGATCAGCGCTGCCAGGACCACGATGGCGCCCACGGCAAGCGGTTGGTAGAAGGCCGAGACGTTGAGCAGCGTCAGCCCGTTGACCAGCGCGGTGAGCATCAGCGCGCCGATGGCCGGGCCCAATATGCTGGCGCGGCCGCCGAACAGGCTGACGCCGCCCAGCACCACCGCCGCCACCGAATTCAGGAGCAGGCTGGTGTTGATCTGCGGCTCGGCCGAGCCGATGCGGGCAACCAGGAGAATGGCTGCGATGCCGGCGCAGAAGCCGGAGATGGTGTAGGCGGCGATCTTGACGCGGTTGGTGCGGATGCCGAGCGCGCCGGCGCTTTCGACCTGGCCGCCGGTCGCCAAGAGATGGACGCCGAAGCGCGTGTGGTAGAGCGTGATATGCCCCACAATGACGGCCGCGATCGCTACCCAGACCGGATAGCCGAACGGTCCGAACGAGCCCGAAGCGAGTTTCAGCAGGAAGGTCGAGCCGACCATGGTCGGTTCGCCGCCCGACAGGATCAGGCCAAGCCCGGTGATGCCCGACAGCGTGCCGAGCGTCACCACGAAATCGGGGATCTTGCCTGCGGTGATGATGAGGCCGTTGAGGAAGCCGATGGCGCTGGTGGCGAGCACCGCGAGCACGCAGGCGATGAAGATGCCGTAGCCGGCCGCGTTGAGGAGACCGAGGATGATGGCGCCAAGCATGACGGCCGCCGCCAGCGACAGGTCGATGCCTGACGTCGTGACGACGAAGGTCTGGCCGATCGACAACACGACCAGGATGGCCGCCGCCAGCAAGAGCGCCTGCAGATTGGCGATGCTGAGAAAGACCGGCTGGGCGATGCCGAAGACGATGACGAGACCGACCAGGCCGACGACGGATGCCCAGTCGGCCCAGAAGGAAGGATCCAGGAGGAGGGCCGACAGGGAGGGGCGGCTCTCCTCCGCCGTGCCCGCCGAATGGGCGACGGGCGCGTTGTCCGTGGGATTGCTCACTTCAGCATCTCGCGGAAGGGATCGGGATAATCGCCGCCGGGGCGCGGAAAATTCTTCAGCGAGGCGTCGGCATTGTCCTTGTTGATCAGGAGCACGGGTGCGGGCACGTTGGCGGGCAGTTCCTTGCCCTTGGCGGCCAACGCACAGGCTTCGACACCCATGGCGCCGACGACATAGGGATATTGGGCGACGGTGGCCGTGAGTTCGCCCGCCGCGATCGATTTCAGCGCGTCGACGATGCCGTCGAGGCCGATCACCTTGACGTCCTTGCCCGAGGTCTGCACGGCGCGTTCGACGCCGAGCGCCATGATGTCGTTGGCGGCGAAGAAGCCGGCGAGATCGGGGTGCGCCGCGAGGATGTCGGTGGCGGCGGTCAACGCCTTCTCACGATCCCAGTCGGCGCTCACCATCACCGCCACCTCGAGCTTGCCTTCGACGGCCTGCTTGAAGCCCTTGATGCGGGCATTGGAGCCGACATCGCCGACGATGCCGGCGATCAGCGCCACCTTGGAGCCCTTCGGCACCAGCTTCAGCATTTCCTCGCCGGCCAGCGCGCCGGCGGCGACATTGTCGGTGCCGATATAGGCCGAGACGGCAAAGCCGGCGGCCTTTGCCTGTTCGGGGTCGATGGTCGAGTCGATGTTGACGATCGGCTTCTTCTTCTGGGCGACCGGCACCAGCGCCTGGACGAGGTTGGAGACGCTGATCGGGTTGACCAGGTAGCAATCGAAGTCCTGCATGGCCATGGCGGTCAGACGGTCGGCCTGGCCGGTGGCGTCGCCCATATTGGCGGCGGCCTGGACGCTGACATTGACGCCACTGGCTTTGCCTTGCTCCTCGATGCCCTTCTGCATGGTCTGGAAGAAGGGGTTGTCGAGGCCCTTGACGATGGCCGCGACCTTGGCCGCGTCCTCGGCGTGGGCCGAGACGATGGTTGCCAGCAGGCCCGCGCCAAGCGTCAGGCCGTTGAAGATGCGCATTTTGTTCCTCCGCTTCTTGATTGTTGGATGTGTCTTGTCGGCAAGCCCACGGACGCCCGTGGCCGGTGCTGCGAGAGCCATGCCTGCATCGGCAACGCCGCGCGGTCCGCGGCCCGGCGAACGCCAAATGTCTCGCGGACGACGGACCCGGTCGGGACCTTTTCCATGCCAGGCATTTCTCCTCCCAGAGCGCTGACCTAGCCCCATCATCATTTGCGCATGTTTTATAAAAAATTGACACGCGTCAAGATTTAAAATGTGCGAAGCGGTTTTGGCTCGTTGGGCCGCGTTCGACAGATTTCCGGAATTGCCGGCTCGGCAGGGCGGGGCTCTCACCAGGCTCTGTCGGCACCGCCGCCGGCCCGTTTGCCGCCAAGCGGCAATCCATGGGTGCTGCCGTCGCTGTCGCCGCCGAGCAACTGTCAGAAAAATACTGGAGATCAGACATACCAAAACGGCTTGCAGGCGTAAGCTAAAGCTCGCAGAAGTTGTGGAAAAGCATGCCGTTTGAGAAGGCTTTTACCGTCATCCAGCATGAAAGGGGGGGAATCATGCCTGACCACAATGCCATGATCCGCACAGCCATCGGACGGCTGCTTTCCGAGAAGACCGGAGTCGCGGTCATTTCCATGAGAGAGAGTATCACCGAGTTGCTGGCATTGACCGGCGCGGCGCACACCATCGAAACCTTGCAGGATATGCTGCTGGAAATGGCCGAGGTGCGCGGCATGACGGTCGTGCTCGACGTTTAGAGCAGTTCACCGTTTCCCGGAAACGGCGAACTGCTCCAACCTTGTTTTGATGCCCGGGCGGCAGCAGGTAGCCGTTCAGCCGCGACCGGGCCGACGCGTTCTGCCTTGCCCGCTGGTGCAAGCGTGCCATCACCGTAGATCAGGCGGCCGGCGCGGAAGGTGGCGCGGACGCGTGGCACGGGATGGCGGTCGGCCACCACCAAATCGGCCAGAAGGCCGGGCTCGATGGCGCCGCGATCGGTGAGCCCCAGGGCGTTGGCCGGGTTGGCGCTTGTCAGCGCCGCCGCCGCCGCGAGGCCATTGCCTCGCAGCTCCGCCAGGCCGAGCACGGCCGGCAGGATGGACGCCGGATGGTAGTCGCTGGCCAGCATGTCGAGCAACCCGGCTTCATAGGCCTGCCGGGCGGAAAGATTGCCGGAATAGGACTCGCCGCGCAGCGCGTTGGGCGCACCCATGGCAGTATGCATGCCGAGCCTGCGGGCCTCCTGCGCCGCTTCCAGGGTCACCGGGAATTCGCTGAGCGCGGCGCCTAGGCCATGCACCAGTTCGACCTTTTCCAGCGTGTCGTCGTCATGCGAGGCGAGCACGATGCCGGCGGCTTGGGCTCGCGCCGACAGGTCCTGCAGGGCGTTCAGCACATCGCCTTGCCCTTCGCGGCCCGCCATGCGCTTGCCGACGACCTCCGAGGCCGCAACGGACATGCCGCGCTCCTTGGCGATGCGGGCAATGTAGAGCTCGACGTCGCGGTATTGACCCTGTCCGGGCGTGTGGTCCATCAGCGAGATCAGGTGCAGCCTGCCGGCGTCCATCAGCTTCCGCAGCGTGGGAAGCGCCGGGGTGAAGGTCACTTCGAAGCGGGCATGGATACGGTGGTCGACCAACAGGTGGTCCTTCAACCCGGCAATGGTGCCGATGATTTCTGTCGTATGGTCTTCCGAGCGCAGCACGCCGCTGGTGACGCTGGCGCCGATGAAGAGAGCGCGGCATAGGCGGTGGTGATGCCGCAGGAGGCGAGCTTCTTGTCGAGCTCGGCAATGCCGATCCGCATCGGCACATGCACGCCGATGCGCGGCTCGACTTCCCCCTCCACCATGTCGCCATGCATGTCGATGAAGCCGGGCAGCAGCAGGCGGCCGCCGCCCTCGATGTCGGCGTGCCCGACAGGCTTCTCGCGGATCTCGGCGATCCGGCCGTTCTCGATCCTGACGGCGCCGTTGGGGATGACGCGGTCGCGCAGGACAATTTCGAATACACTCAGCCACATGTCATGTCTCTTGCAAGGCAGCGATTTCAAGGTGGATTGCGCGGGCGACAAGGTCGGCGACATCGTTGGGATGATGAAGACGCCGATCATGGCGACGATGCGCCGGCTTGCCGACGCCTCGATCACGATCTCTCCAGGACATGTTTTCTAGTTCACTCGAATGCCGGTTTCCATTTGATTTTTATGACATTTTCATGAAAGCCGGCCTTGCCGGAGCCACTAATTCAGCCGGTACGTGATCGTTCCGACAGCCATTCGGCGGTTTGCCGGCTGGCCTGTTCGGCGGAAAGCTCAAGGGTCAGCCCTTGCAGCAGGCCGTGCAGGAAGATCCCCGCAAAGCAGTCGCCGGCGCCGATCGTGTCGGGCACGGAGACCTGCTTCAGCGGCGTGACGTGATTGAGCGCCTCGCCGTCATAGAGCGAGATGGGCAGCATTCCATCGGTCAGCACCAGCGTCCTCAGGCGAGGCCCGGCAATCCTTGATGCCCGCTCCCAGATCGCGTGCGTGTTCTCGCCGGGAAAGTCGGCGCGCGATCCGATGACGATGTCGGCCGGGCGGTGCGAGGTGCTGCGCAGCGGAAACTGCGAGACCACCAGCGGGATCGTCCGCAGCGAGGCAACAAGACCGTCGTCGAGCACCAGGGCGTTGAGATACGCGGCGTCGCCACTGACAGGCTCCGGTGCGGCGAAGGGAGGGCGCAGCTGGCCGCTGGTGTTCAAAATGGTGCGCTCGCCGTTCGGCTCGAGCAGGATTTCGGTGAACCGGGTTTCGCCGGCCCACATGGTGACGTAGCCGGTGTCGATGCCGCTCGCCCGCAATTCGGCGAGTGCCGCCCGGCCATGGCCGTCGTCCATCAGATTGCTGATCAGCCGGACATCATTGCCGAGCTTCGCCAGCCGGGTGCCGGTGTGGAAGCCGCCGCCGCCAAGCCTGACAACACGATCGGAATAGGTGAGGCGCGCGCCCGAGGCGAGGGGCGAAGACAGCGACCAGACCTGGTCGTGATTGACGTGGCCGACAACGATGACTCTGCTCATGATCCCCTGTGTTCGGTCTTCGGTCGCCAGGCCTGGCGCCAGTGCATCGGCGATGAGGCCGCACGGGCATGCTCTTGGCGCACTATGACCGGGGTCGGCGTCACCGTCGACAAGCGCGTCTTCGTCAAGCGCTCCGGCGTCGGCGCGGACGGAGACACCGTCCACGCCATGGCCTTGCGCCTGCCCGACGAACCGCTCAGGGCTTCCCAGAACCGCGATGAGGCGGAAAGCGGCCAGGAGGCGAAGGTCGCCTCTCAGCCAAACACAGCCAACAATTCACGCAGGCATTCCCGGATGCCCGCGCCGCCTGCTTACCCGCGCTTCTCAATCACGGCGTAAAGCACGTTGCGGTTCTCGCCGAAGAACACCTTGGCCTCTACCGCGTTGCGGTCGACGCTGGCGTTGACGATGTTCCACATGTCGACCTCCGAGCGCAGCAGCAGCACCCAGTCCATGAAGGTTTCGCGGTAGCCGGCGTCAGGGGTGCCCTCGGCGTAGTTGGCGAACAGGAATGTGCCGTTCGGCTTCAGCATCTGCAGGCAGGTCTTGGTGAGTTTCACGGCGACATTGTGCTGGAGGTAATCGTAGAGGCCCGAGGCGTAGATGAGATCGAACTTGCCGAGCTTGTGGCCCCGCGTCAGCACGGTCCGCACCGAGCCGTCGACGGCCTCGACCGCAGTGCCCTGGAAGTCGCGTGCGATCAGCCCGACGCTCTGCGGATCCTGGTCGAGCGCGACCCAGCGCTTGAGACGGCCCTCGGCCAGAGCGACGGAGCGGTTGGCTTCGCGCAGATGGCCGGCGGCGATGGCCAGAACCTCGGTTTCGGGTCCGTTCTTGGCCGCCGCCTCGTCGACATAGCGGGTCAGGAGATCGCGCCGTTCGCGTGCCGCCACGCATGACGGAACGTTCTGGGTATGGCTGTAGAGCGCCTTGCCGATCTCCGAGGCGTTGGCCACACTCTCGGCAACGTGCGGGTCGCAATAGATGTAGTCGAGCAGCTGCGCGTCGCCGGAATAGCCCCTGGGCTTGGTGAAGGACCAGTTCGTCAGCGGATCCTCCAGAAAATACTTCAGGATCGGGTGGTTCTGCGCCACCGGTATCAAGGCCTGCCAGACGTCGGGATGCACCTTGGCCCGCAGCGCGCTGAGCAGCGACAGAAGCCGGCGTACGATCTCGGCGGGATATTTCTGCTGCTCGATCTGCTGCTGTGTGGCGTGGAGGATGAGCGCCAGTTCCGCACGTGCGGTTTCGAACTCTTCGCCGTGATGCTCGAGCTTACCCCGGGGCAGGCTGCCGGCGATAATCTCTGCGGTAATCAGGCTTTGCCCATCGAACACGGTTTGCACACCAGGACTCCTTGGTTAACAGTCAGTTAACTTATTGCGTAGAATGCTCCATTTGCCAACGGCGCTTCGGGCGCATTTTATTGTTATGATTAATTTCCCGCTAACCATCTCAGTTTATTAGCGATATTGCGGATAAGATTCTGGGTCCGAGTTAACGCAAACTTGTCTGGCGCCATCGCATTTTACCGCGTGGCGATCGTGTCGCGTCCCAAGGAGTCGTCCTGCGTGGGGGCAGAAGCTGGAAGAGAGTTCGGAGCGCAAAATCCCCCAACCCGGGGATTTGTGAGCGAACGCGCGTCGTCCAGATCGGCCGATACGGTGGATGTGGAACCGTATGATCCGCGCCAGGAACTGGGGGTGGCGGAACTGCGCATCCTTTACCGCGCCGAAGCCCTGGCGAAGCGAAGGAAAGATGCCAGGCCTGGGCTCTGGATCGCCGTCGTCATCTATGTGCTGTTTTCGGTGTCGGACCTGCTGCTGATACCCGACGTGGCGGCCTACACGATCACGGCGCGCTTCGCGGTCGGATTGACCGCTCTGCTGACCCTGGAAACACAGCTTCGCCGGGGCGTGGCGACGGAGTGGCTCGACGTGACCTGCGCCGCGGCGATCATCTTCGGCTATGTCGGCTGGTTGTTCCCGGCATCCCTGGGCGCCAACAAGGAAACCGTCGCCTACTACATGGTGTTCGGCACCATTTTCATGATGAGTGCCAATCTATTTTTCACGTTCAGCTTCAAGGTGTCGATCATAACGTCGACGATCATATTGTGCATCCTGTACGTGGTGAACTATTTCCTGCCCGCCTCGCTGACATACAAGATGGTGTTCGGGACGTTCTACGTTTCGTGCTTCACCTTCACCTCCTATGTGAACTGGAAGCTGAATGAGGAGCGCTACAACGTCTTCCTGAACGCGCTGGAAGCCAAGATCCAGCACAAGGAGGCCACCGAACGCGGCAAGGCCCTGCTCAGACTGTCGCGGACGGATCCGCTCACCGGCCTGGAAAACCGGCGCGCGATCGACGAGAAGCTGCGCGATTACTGGAGCGACTGGCAAAAGCTTGGCAACGGCTTCGCGGCCATCCTCATCGATGTCGACTTCTTCAAGAAGTTCAATGATTGCTACGGCCACCAGGAAGGCGACCGCTGCCTGATCCATGTGGCCAACGCGCTGAGCGACCTGATCAAGAACTACAATGGCTCGATCGGGCGTTATGGCGGCGAGGAATTCATCGTGCTCGCCCGCATGGACAAGAAGGACCAGGTCGCGGAACTGGCGGAAGCCATTTGCCGCACGGTGGAGACCCTGGCGATCACCCATGAGCTCAGGCGCGACGGCATTTCGATCGTGACGGCGAGCGTGGGCGCCGCCTTCACCAGGGTGCAGGCCGGCGCCAAGCTGGAGAAGATCATCCACGAGGCGGACCGCGCGCTCTATCTGGCAAAGGCCAGCGGCCGCAATTGCGCCAGGCTGTTCGACCCGACCGATCCGCAGAGCAGCGACGAGAGCGAGAACCTCGCGGCGTTGCTGAAGATCGCGATCGGCCAGGGCCTCGTTTCACTCGTCTACCAGCCCATCCAGGATGTCGTGTCGGGCCGCGTCGAAGCGGTGGAGGCGCTGATGCGTCTCAAGATGCTGGACGGAACCCTGGTTCCGCCGAGCCTGTTCATTCCCGTGGCGGAACGCACCGGCGCGATCCTGGAACTCGGCCGCTGGGCGATACGGACGGTGTGCGCCGAGCTGCTGGCGGACGATCACGTCCCTCTCGTCAGTGTCAACGTCTCGCCGATCCAGCTCAAGACGCCTGGCTTCGCCGCGTCCGTCGCGACCATTCTGGGCGAGACGGGCGTGACCGGCAACAGGCTGGCCTTCGAGATCACCGAAGGGCTCGAGATGGAGATGCATTCGGACATCCTGCGCTGCATCAGCGACCTGAAGCTGCTCGGCATCAAGATCTGGCTCGACGATTTCGGCACCGGCTTCGCCGGCCTTTCGTGGCTGCGTCTGATCGATTTCGATACGGTGAAGATCGACCGCTCGTTCCTGCACGACTGCGGCACCCCGAAGGGCATGGCCATGCTGCAGGACATCATCGCGCTGGTGCGCAATCGCGGCCACCAGATCCTGGTCGAAGGCGTGGAAACCGACGAGCAGATCGCGCTGATGCGCGAGTTCGGCATCGACAAGATCCAGGGCTTCCGCGTCGGCCGTCCGGTTCCCGCCGCGAGTTTCCAGGCAAAGCGGGGCGTCCAGAAGCGCCCGTTCCTCAGGTCCGCCTGACAACGCCCGGCGAACTCACCCCAGCAGATTGCGCGCCGTGCGCATGAAGATCCTCGAGCCGATCGGGATCAGGTCGTCGGGAAAATCATAATCCGGATTGTGCAGGGAAGGGTGCCGTTCGCCGGCGCCGAGGAAGAACATCGCCGATCTGGCACTGCGGCCGAACAGGCCGAAATCCTCCGAGGCGCGCATCGGCAGGGCCTCTTGCCCGTGCACGACGCCTTCTTCGTCGAGCGCGCGTTGCAGGTGCTCCACCGCATCCGGCGCGTTGACGCTGGCGACGAAGATCTCGTGGTAATCCCAGCGGGCGGAGAGGCGATGGCGGGCCGCGATCTCGGTCACCAGGGCTTGCGCTCCGGCGCACAGGTCCGCCATGCGCTCGTCGCGGCGGGTGCGCAGCGTCGCCCACACCTCGGCATGTGCGGGCGCGATGCCGAACACGGCTTCGCCCATCGCGGCATGGGTGACGGTGACCATGGAGAAATCGTCGTCGGCGAAGGTGGCGTGGCCGAGCGCGGGCAGCGCCGGCATCAGCTCGGAGATCGCCGGCATCGGCGAAATGCCTGTCTCGGGCATTGAGGAATGCGCTGTCTTGCCCTCGAGCACGATGCGCATGCCGCGCGAGGCGCAGTTGACCACGCCGGGCTTGAGCCTGACCTCGCCGAACGGCACGCCCGGCAGATTGTGCAGCGAGAAGGCGAAATCCGGCGCGATCTCGCCGTAGCGCGGATCGGCGACGACGCCGGCAGCACCATTGCCGGTCTCTTCCGCCGGCTGGAACATCAGCACGACGCGGCCGCTGGCCGGCCGCTCGCGCCCCAGCTGCCGGCCAAGGGCGGCCAGGATCGCGGTGTGCCCGTCATGGCCGCACATATGCGACTTGCCGGGCACTTGCGAGGCGTGCGGCACGCCGGAAAGCTCCTCGATCGGCAGCGCGTCGAGTTCGGAGCGGAACAGCACGGTCGGCCCGGCCTTGCCGCTGTCGTAGACCGCCGCCACGCCGTGCCCGCCGAGGCCGGTCAGCACCTTGTCCGGCCCGGTGTCGGCGAGGAAGGAGACGACTTCTTTCGCCGTCTTCTCCTCCTCATTGGAGATTTCCGGCTGCCGGTGCAGCTTGCGCCGCCATTCGGTCAGCTCGACGATATCCCGGTTGGTCAGCGTCATGCGTTTGCGCCTCCGTTTGTTCCGATCGGCACAGTGTCGCAAACGCCGTCAGCGTACGCGATTGGGGCAGAGCGCTTTGAACTGGTCCAGCGTGACATCGTATGACGAGGCGCCGGAGCCGTCGAGCACCACATTGTCATCGATCGATGTGATCAGGTAGTCCGTCGTCACCTCAGTGCCCTTGTTGCGGCCCTGGAACAGCATGTTGGCGCCATAGAAGGTGGTGAATTTGCCGGTCTTGCAGTTGGCCGTGATCTCGAAGTGCAGGGGCGACTTCATTTCCGCGTCAATGCACTCCTTGGAGAAGTCGTGGCCGTATTCGCGGCAGTAGACGCCGGCCTTGTGCCTGTCGTGCTTGGCCAGGATGCTGGCGTGCTCGGAGCCGATGCCCGACCTTTTGACGATGGTGAGTTCCATTCCCACCTTGTTGCCGTAATAGATGGTCCTGGCTTCGGCGGAAGTGGCCAGCAGCAGGGCGGACAGCACGAGCAGCAGATATCGCATGGAAACGCCTCCCTTTGGCCGGGAGGATTTCACGCAGGCGATCGCACGGTCAAGGCCTCGACGCACAGCCGCCGCCGATGGGCATGGCATCGGCGACGGCGCTGCGCGCTTTCTGGAGCTGCTTTACTGATTGATCTCCGGCTCGACCAGCTTTGCCAGGTTCCGCAGCGATTCCTGCCAGCCGAGATAGCAGGCCTCGACCGGGATGACGTCGGGAATGCCGGCCTGGGTGATGTCGATTTCGGTGCCGACCGAGACTTTTTTCAGGATCACGGTGACCTGGATCTCGCCAGGCAGGTTGGGGTCGTCGAACCTGTCGGTGTAGCGCAGGCGCTCGCCGGGAACGAGTTCGAGATACTCGCCGCCAAAGGCGTGGCTGCCGCCCGTGGTGAAGTTGCGGAAGGACATCTTGAACGTGCCGCCGACCTTGGCCTCGAACTGATGGACCGTGCAGGTGAAGCCGTTCGGCGGAAGCCACTTCGCCAGCGCGTCGGCTTCGACGAAGGCGCGATAGACCTTTTCGGGGCTGGTGGTGAGAACGCGGTGCAAACGTACGGTACCGGGCATATCCTGTCCTTTCATGATGCCTGTTCGATGTCCCAAGGACGAACGGGGCTTGACCGATCCGACACGGGCTCGCAAATTTTCGAGAACCGGTCGCGGACCCAGCCTATCTCTGCATGTCGTTGTCGCAAAACCGCTGCACGCTTTTGGACGACATGCACTGGCGTAGGCCAATTCAGCCTGATTTGGGACTCGATGTTGCGGCGGCTGGACCAATCGTCGCAAATGACGAACCCGATAGCCATTATGAGGAGAGTGTTTATAACGGTCGCTGAAATCGCGATATCCAAGGGGAGACGATGCGCTACATACGTCCGCTTTCAATCGAAGATGCCGTCGGCCAATTGGCCGGATCGGCTGGCACGGCAGCCATTCTGGCCGGAGGCAGCGACCTTCTGGTGAGGATGAAGGGGGGCTTTGTCGAGCCCGACCTGATCGTCGACATCAAGTCGATCGCCGGCTTGAGCGACATCCGCGAAACCGCGGACGGCTTCAGCATCGGTGCTGCCGTTCCCTGCGCCGTGCTGGGCGAGAATGCCGCCCTGAAAAAGGCATGGCCAGGCGTCGTCGAGGCGGCCAAGCTGATCGGCTCGAAGCAGGTGCAGGGACGCTGCACCATAACGGGCAATCTCTGCAATGCCTCGCCGGCCGCCGACAGCGTGCCGGCGCTGGTGGCCGCGGGTGCCAAAGCGGTGATCGCCGGGCCTTCGGGCAAGCGCACCATTGCCGTCGAGGCCGTGCCGACCGGACCGGGCAAGACCTCGCTCGCCAAGGGCGAGATCATCGAGGCGATCCTGCTCGGCAAGCGCTCGCCGCGTTCGGGCGATGCCTATCTGCGCTTCATTCCGCGCACCGAGATGGACATCGCCGTGGTCAGCGCCGGGGTGAACCTGACGATCGACGAGCATGGCGTCGTCACGGCGGCCCGCGTGGCGCTGGGCGCGGCGGCACCGACGGTGCTGCTGGTCGAAGAGGCCGCCGAGGCGCTTATCGGCAGGAAGCTGGACGAGGCCGCGCTCGAGCGGCTGGCCAAGGTCTGCGCCGGCGCCTGCCGCCCGATCGACGACAAGCGCGGTACCATCGAATTCAGACGCAAAGTTGCGGGTGTGCTGGCCAGGAGAGCCGCCACGACCGCCTATGCACGTGCAGGAGGCAAATAATGGCTGGCATTGCAGTCTCGACCACAATCAACGGCGACATAACAGAATATCTCTGCCAGCCTGACGAGACGCTGCTCGACGTGCTGCGCGACCGGCTCGGCCTGACCGGCGCCAAGGAAGGCTGCGGCACCGGCGACTGCGGCGCCTGCAGCATCATCCTCGACAACCGGCTGGTCTGCTCCTGCCTGGTGCTCGGCGCCGAGGCGGAAGGCCGGCGCATCGAGACCGTCGAAGGCATGGCGCATGGCGACCAGCTGCACACGCTGCAGCAGAAATTCCTCGAGCATGCCGCCCTGCAATGCGGCATCTGCACGCCGGGTTTCCTGATCGCCGCCAAGGACCTGCTCGCCAAGAACCCCGACCCGAGCGAGGAGGAAATCCGCTTCGGTCTCGCCGGGAACCTGTGCCGCTGCACCGGCTATGACAAGATCGTGCGCGCCGTCCAGGACGCCGCAATTGTGATGAAGGGAGCCTGAAGATGAATTTCGATCCGCGTTTTTCCGGGCGTAAATTCGCATCCGTCGGCACGCGCCCCATCCGCCCCGACGGCGTCGACAAGGTGACGGGCCGCGCCCGCTACGGCGCCGACTTCAACATGGCCGGCCAGCTGGTCGGCCGAGTGCTGCGCAGCCCGCATGCACACGCGATCATCCGCAAGATCGACATTTCGAAGGCGGAAAAGCTGAACGGCGTGAAGGCGGTGATCACGGCGAAAGACCTGCCCGACCTCACCGATGGCGATGCCGCCATGTACGACATCCTCGACAATTGCATGGCGCGCACCAAGGCGCTCTATGACGGCCATGCGGTGGCCGCGGTCGCGGCGATAGATGCCCGCACGGCCAGGCAGGCGCTGAAGCTGATCGAGGTCGAATACGAGATCCTGCCGCATGTCACCGATGTCGACGAGGCGATGCAGCACCACGCCCCGCTGATCAACGACACGATCTTCACCGAGGGGCTGGAGGAAAAGCCGGCAAAGCCCTCCAACGTCACCAAGCGCAGCCAGTTCGGCCATGGCGACGTCCACCAGGGTTTTGGCCACGCCGATTTCATCGTCGAGCGCTCGTTCAAGACCGAGCAGACGCACCAGGGCTATATCGAGCCGCATGCCTGCGTGGCGAGCGTCTCGTCCGACGGCACCGCCGACCTCTGGGTCTGCACGCAGGGCCATTTCGTCTACCGCCAGCACTGCGCCCAGCTGCTCGGCATCGAAGCCTCGAAGCTGCGCGTCACCTCCTCCGAGATCGGCGGCGGCTTCGGCGGCAAGACCCATGTCTGGGCCGAGCCGGTGGCGCTGGCTCTGTCCCGCAAGGCCGGACGGCCGGTGAAGCTGGTGATGACCCGCGACGAGGTCTTCCGCGCCTCGGGGCCGACCAGCGCCACCTCGATCGACGTCAAGATCGGCGCCCGCAAGGACGGCACCATCACCGCCGCCGAAGCGACGCTGCGCTACAGCGCCGGCCCCTATGCCGGCTCCTGGGCCGAGATCGGCGCCATGACGGCCTTCGCCTGCTACAAGCTCGACAACGTCAAGACCGTCGGCTACGAAGTGCTGGTCAACCGGCCGAAGACCGCGGCCTATCGCGCGCCGTCGGCGCCGATGGCGGCCTTTGCGGTGGAAAGTGCCGTCGATGAGCTCGCCAAGGAGCTCGGCATGGACCCTGTCGACTTCCGCATCAAGAACGCCGCGCAGGAAGGCACGCGCTCGTCCTACGGTCCGGTCTACGGCCCGATCGGCATCGGCCCGACGCTGGAAGCGGTGAAGAACCATCCGCACATGAAGGCGCCGCTCAGGAAAAACCAGGGCAGGGGCATGGCCTGCGGCTTCTGGTTCAATTTCGGCGGCCAGACCTGCACCGACCTCAACATCGGCATGGACGGCTCGGTGTCGCTGGCCGTCGGCACGGTGGATGTCGGCGGGTCGCGTGCCTCGCTGTCGCTGGTGGCGGCGGAGGAGCTCGGCATCGCCTATGAGCACGTCAAGGCTGTTGTCGCCGACACCTCATCCCTCGGTTACAACGACATGACCGACGGCAGCCGCGGCACCTTCTCCTCCTCCATGGCGACCATCTCGGCTGCCCGCAACGCGATCAAGATCCTGCGCGAGCGCGCCGCGCAGATGTGGGACATTTCCGTCGACGACGTGGTCTGGGAACAGGGCCACGCGGTCGCCAAGGGCGAGAAGCACGGCAATCTCGGCAAGCTCTCGCTGAAGGAGATCGCGGCCGAATCCGGCAAGACCGGCGGGCCGATCGCCGGCCACAGCGAGCTCGTCGCCGACGGCGCCGGCGTCTCCTTCGCCACCCATATATGCGACATCGAGGTCGACCCCGAGACCGGCTCGACCCGGGTGATCCGCTACACGGTGGTGCAGGATGCCGGCAAGGCGGTGCACCCGACCTATGTCGAGGGCCAGTACCAGGGCGGTGCGGCGCAAGGCATCGGCTGGGCGCTCAACGAGGAGTATATTTACGGCAAGGACGGAAGGCTGCAGAATGCCGGCTTCCTCGACTACCGCATCCCGGTCTGCTCCGACCTGCCGATGATCGACACGCAGATCCTGGAAATCCCCAACCCCAACCACCCCTATGGCGTGCGCGGCGTCGGCGAAACCTCGATCGTGCCGCCGCTGGCGGCGATCGCCAACGCGGTGTCCAACGCGGCCGGCGTGCGCATGACCCACATCCCGATGTCGCCGCCACGCATCCTGGCGGCCATCGAGGCGGAACGGGGAGGCTGAGCATGATGCCGAAAAGTGCGAAGCGGTTTTCGGATAACATCATGCTCCATCAGGAATAGAGCGAGGTCTAATGGTCGAAGTCACCCTTTGGGGCGCGCTCGGCCAGCTCGCCGGCGGCCAGAGCAAGGTCGAGGTCGAGGCCAAGGACATCAGGGAACTGTTCAGGAAACTGGCTGAACAGTATCCCGGGTTCGAGCCGTGGATCGATCGCGGCATTGCCGTGGCGATCGACGGGACGATTTATCGGGACACGTGGTCGAAGAAGCTGCCGCCGGGGGCGGAGATTTTTCTGCTGCCGCGGTTGGCGGGAGGGTGAGGGGGCAGAGTCTTTCTGCCCTCGACGAAGATCTCACCTGTCACAGTGCGCTCTCTGGAGCTGGCTCGACTATTATGGACTGTCGGTTTCACTGGAGAGTTCGGCAGCCGCTAGCCACTTGAGCCGGCGCCACACTGCTTTCCCGTACTTGGGACAGGGCGTGCGCGACCCTCGTGCGGATTTACTACGAGGGTGGTACTGCTCACTCTATGAAAGCGACTTTAGCGTCTTTGAAATGTAACGCGTCTCGCACCGCTTGAACTTGTTTTTCGTCGGTTCCCTTGGGGAAGACTATTGCGACTTGCCGGTCTCCTTTGTCGACAGCAGAGATACCGGTCGCCTCGTAGAGTTCCAACAACAGGTACCACGAACCATCCTGCGTTTCCTTTATGGTAGGCCTATAAGTCGACTCGTGAAACTTTGCCATGTCCATTCCTCCCTGCGCTGCTGTTCTAGCCCGTCTTAGTACGGCGACCGTAGGGCCCGCCGTGGTCGTGAGCTGAGTAGACTTCAATCTTCGCACCCCCATGGAGCAGCGCCTTCAAGAGTGAGTTAATCTCCGATTCTTCAGTAGTGATTACGACCCTGTCCCCCTCAACTCGCGCATGGAATTCATAGAGCAGCTGTTCTGGATCGAGAGCGAGATTTGTACGTTGATAGAATTCAAGTTGATCCTTGGAGAAGTTTTTGGTGACTTCTCCGGCTTTCAACCTTCCTGCAGCCTCATCTGCCAAGGCGATGTTTGTCGCCTCAGTTAGAGTATCTAACGTAGATTTCGCTGCTCCGGCGCTCTCGAATTTCCCTATGATAACCAAGTTCGCCGAATGTTCGCTCCCGTAGCCTATCCAGACCTTCATTGCACTATCTCCCCCATTGAGCCGACCTGTGCGCGAAGGCGGCTGATGTTCTCAATAATCGACGCATCGCATTGAAGCCGGAGGCCATTCTTTGCAAAAGCTGTTGTTCGTAGCATACCGAACGCGTCGACATGCATAAAATCATAGCTCTCATAGCGAGGATTGCTTGATATCAAGATCGGTGCATCAATACTAGCGGCCCCATGAGCTGAGGCTGCTAGACGGCACTGACCATAATTGTTTTGCGCCCAAGACGAAAGCTGCGCCAAGAGTTCAACGCTGACATTGAGGTCGCCATCAACCGTTGTCTCGGGAAGGAGCAAGAACTCCTCCGCCCCATTCTTGAATGCGAAGGATACTGCCTCTTGCAAATCGGGCCACGTCTCGTTGTTGACGACGAAATTGATGCCGAAGCGAGACGTGTCTCTCACGAACGCCAGCTTCTCTTGGAACTGAGAAAACGGTCGGCCACGCAATCTCTCGTAGGTGGGCCCAATACCGTCCATGGACAGACGGATAAAGTCGACGTTGCCGGACAACGCGTCCACTAAGCCTTTTGAGAACCTATGACCGTGAGTGGTCATCGTGACTGCGAGGCCAGTGTCCTCATGCAAGGTTCGGCATAAGTCGACGAAACCGGGAAATAATGTAGGCTCTCCACCTCCGAAACCTATGCCGAAACAACCCGCGCTATCAAGTTCCCGTGCCCACATCAAAATACTCTCGAAAGTTAGTCGAGCCGGGAGTTTCGAGGCGTAGCAATATGGACACGCTAATTCACACGCGTTGGTAAGGGCGAACGACATGTAGCGCGGTGCGACGGACCACTGAGCAGGGGCAACACATACCTCATCGGCAAGGATGTTCAAGCCGGTTGACCGGTCGAACATGTGGATGCCAGCATAGCCATATCGAGTTTTCATGTCGTCAGACTAGCAGGGCTTTCCGGCTTTTGGCAGAGCTGATTTGAAATATTGAAGAACCCCTATGCATGTAATCCACTTGCCTATTGCGCTTCCTATCGGGATCAAGCGCACCAGCCCTTATCAACTACTCTAATTTTTGTTCCGCCTAGGAAATTCAATGATCTTTCCACTTTCCATTTCGACAGCCTGAAGGGGGGTGCGCTTCGGTGTGACGAGCGGAACAGCACCAGTATCGACGGATAGAAACCCGTCCTCCAAGCCAGCTAGAGATTCTATCTCGCGAGCAGGGAGACACATCGCTGCTTGAAATGACGACCGCGCAAAGATGTTTGATGAAAGAAGGACATCGACCGCTCTTTTCAGCATACGCGGACGCTCGAGCGGCATATCTTTTGGATTGTCGAAAGGTTCCTGGAGGGGACCTCTCCAACCGCGCCGCCCTAGATTCCGATAGAGAGCAGACTTCTCAAATTCATCGATTAACTCTAGGTCATAGGCACGGTAAACCATCGCATTTATTGACATACCCCACTTCTTCTTGAGCGATGAAAAATAGTCCAACGTAGGAACTCGTACCTCAGAACGGAATGAATCCCTTGGAAAAATGAAAGCGCCAGCGAACCGGAACGCCTGCTGCTCCATCATCTTGTGCAGCATAGGGTCGCGAGACTGCTGGGGAGTCGCATAGCGGTGCAGCACGGCATGCCCAAGTTCGTGCGCAGCGTCATAACGCGCCCTAGCAGCGCTAAGCCCGTCTTTGTTGATACCAACAAACATCCGATCCAATATCGGCGAACGAAAACAAAATCCGTCCTGCTTGTCTGACATGATTTCCAAGTTAACTACTGGTATGCCTGCGTTCTCCAAAGCCAGCGTCACATCAGGGATGGGATGAAGTCCGAGTTTCCAGTACGAACGCAGTTTTTCAGCTGCGCCTTCAATTAGGTTGCTGGTTAGCTGACGAAAGTCCCTTGGAAGTGCTAGGTCTGGAATATCAAGCTTGGGGAAATCGAGTTCCCTCTCCAGACAAGAAAACAGCTCACAGAGCCAAGTCATTCTCTGCTCAGTCATCTCCCGAGCATATTTTGTTTCGACGGCCCGGGAGCGCCAAAAGATCAGGTCAATTGCTTCAGGCCACTCTGGTTGAAGGAAGAATTGTATTGGAAAATTAAGCGCCGCCGCCAATTTATCGAGACGATCGCCCTGCGGATTATCAAGGCCGTCTTCATATCGGGTGATGGCGGTGCCAGTTAGCCCCACCAGGTCCGCCAGCGCATTCTTATATAGACCTCGTGCTAGACGGGCCTCTCTTAGCCTTCGACCTCGGAAAGCCTGCACTCCAATAGTCATTACGCAGTGTCCCTTGACGAGTTCTTCTTCTTCGGCAGGATTATGACGCGGTCACGCTGCGGATGAGGCTCTGGCGTCCCGATCTTTTCGACTGGCGCGCGACCAAACATCGCGATCTGATGGAGGTCCAATCGCATAGTCCACTGACGATAGGCGGCGTCTGGTACGCCCAACATCAGGCCACCTAAGCACTTGTGCTCCCGACTAAAGCGAGGACCTGCTGCACCATGAAGCACGACAGCAAGGACGCATCCCGACCAATCTAAGATGCGGCCGGGTTGGTCGCCAAGATCTAGCTCCAGTTGTCTCACATAACTGTTTAGGTCGGAAAGAGCGACCTTGTAGTCGGCAGTTTGAGGATGATCCGTGATTGTGACGATGGGTTCTTGGATCAGAATAACCCGCCCCGCACGGACCAAGATTTTCCGCTGCCCATTGCAATCGAGCCGGCGCCATTCGAATGGCACCCCATGCTGGTGAGCGGCTTGCGCCAATGCCTGCATTGCATAGGCTCCACGACGACGGTTAAACTCCTCCTCGAGGAACCGTTCGTCATGCGTGGACGAATTCTGCAGGGCGTCGAACAGCCGAGCATATCCCCAACCCAATTCAACACAGAGCGTGTACAAGAAATCTGGGTCAAGATCGTCCGTGACGACGCCCCTCACGCCCTGCATCGCATCTAGCATAAAGAATCACTCCTTCAGGGGCGCAGCCACTGAAGCATGACGTCATTTTTGCCAAAAAAAGTCAAGCGTCTTGAAAGTTCGTTCTTGCGTTTATGCTTATAAATGCCATGTGGGTGGAGCGACTAAGTATCGGGAATTCTTCATTTTTCGGCAAATCCGTCCGATTGAGCCTACTCTTTTAATGCACTACAGTCCGCAGCCGCTCGCGCGACTTCAATGGGTCGCGGATCGGCCTTTCCAGCGCGCCGACCTCGCGGCCAGCGGTTCAAGGCACCTAATCATGCGGCTTTTGAGGTGGTGCCAACCGCCCAGGCGCACGCGGAAACGCTCTGCATCGACCACGGAGCCAGCGAAGCGCGAATCTCGGTCGCGACCTTCGGTCCGACCATCCGTACAGAAACTCGTTCCCGCCATTCCCTTCCTTGCCCTAAACCCCAACC